>PMKP01000288.1 GCA_003157775.1 Myxococcales bacterium
GTCGGGCAGTGCAAGCGTCTAGCGAGCTCCACCTACCCGCGATAGGCGCATCGGGTCGTAGCCGGCTCTACGGCTTGTTTGACGCTTGGGGTGCCCCGAAGCGCGGCCCAGTAGCAGGCACCTCTGGGACCTCACTCGCCTTGGATGCACCCTCCTGGTCGCCCTGCCCGGACGGCGCAGCCGTCGCGCTGGCCGGTCGGATGACGCCGGCGCGTGGGCCGATCATCATGACCATGCGGCGGCCCTCCATGATGGGCTTCTGCTCCACCACCGNNCGAAAGACGATCACCAGCTTGCACTTGTTGCCCTCGCCCAAGAAGCGATGGATGTGCTTGAGCTTGAAGGCCAGGTCGTGCTTGTCGGTCTTGGGCCGAAGTTTTATCTCCTTGATGACGACCGTGGACTGGTGCCGCCGCGACGCCTTTTCCTTTTTGGATTCCTCATACTTGAACTTGCCGAAGTCCATGATCCGGCAAACCGGAGGGACAGCCCGTGGGCTTACCTCCACCAGATCAAGGGTCTGTTCTTCAGCGAGCTTCAGAGCTTCATAGGTCGGCAAGATGCCGATCTGTGAACCATCGGCACCAATGACTCGCACCTCGGGCACGCGAATGCGTCGCCCGACACGATAGTTGTCCGCAGCGCTTCCGCTGGAACCCGAATACCCGCCTGGCCTTGGGATGTTCTTTCCTCCTGGTTGGTCGCCGCGCTAACCGGTCAATTTTTTCTCTGGCAAGGGAGCGCCGAGGACCGGGGGAACAGCCTCGGCCGCCAACCTCTGCGCCAACTCATCGAGTGGCGTGGCTGGCATCTGCTGGCCGTCCCGCGTCCGCGGCGAAACCACGCGGGCAGCCATGTCCCTCTCGCCCACTACCAACATGTAGGGGATCTTTTCCATCTGCGCGCGCCGGATCTTGGCGCCGAGCTTGTCGGCCGACAGATCGGCGTCCGCGCGCAGGTCAGCGGCCAGCAGGCGCGCCTGCACCTCGCGGCCCCAGACGTCGGCCTTTTCACTGACCGTGAGCACCCGCGCCTGCACCGGCGCGAGCCAGAGCGGGAATGCACCTGCGAAGTGCTCGATGAGAACTGCCATGAAGCGCTCCATCGAGCCAAACAAGGCGCGGTGGATCATGACCGGCCGCTGGCGTGAGCCGTCGGGCGCCACGTATTCCAGGTCGAAGCGCTGGGGCATTTGGAAGTCGAGCTGGAAGGTGGTGCACTGCCATTCCCGGCCAATGGCGTCGCGGATCTTGAGATCGATCTTGGGGCCATAGAAGGCGCCGCCGCCCTCATCCACCTCGAAGGGCATTCCCGCGGCTTCCAGCACGCGCCGGATGGCGGCCTCGGCCCGGTCCCAGGCTGCCTTCTCGCCCATGAAGTTCTCCGGTCGGGTTGCCAAGAAGGCCTTCACCTCGGCAAAGCCAAAGACCTTGAGGATGTCCAGGCCAAAGCGCACACAGGCCGCCAGCTCCTCTTCGATCTGGTCTTCGCGCAGGAACAGGTGGGCGTCATCCTGGGTGAAGCCACGCACGCGCAGCAGCCCGTGCAGCACGCCCGAGCGCTCGTAGCGGTAGACGCTGCCCAACTCCGCATAGCGGATGGGCAGCTCGCGGTGCGAGCGAAGCTGCGACCGGTAGATCGCGATGTGGAAGGGGCAGTTCATGGGCCGGACCAGATAGCGCTGGCCGTCCAGTTCCATGCCGCCGAACAGGTTCTCTTTGTAGTGCGCCATGTGGCCGGACTTCTCCAGCAACTGCTCGCGCGCCACATGCGGGGTGAACACGGCTTGGTAGCCACGGCGTACCAGCTCGCGGCGAATCATGTCCTCGAGCACGGTGCGCACGATGGCGCCCTTGGGGTGCCAGAGCACGAAGCCAGGACCCACCAGCTCGTCCACGGAAAATAGATCCAGTTGCTTGCCGAGCACGCGGTGGTCGCGGCGCTTGGCCTCCTCCAGACGAGCCAAGTGGGCTTTCAGATCGTCCTTTGACGCGAAGGCGGTGCCGTACACGCGCTGGAGCTGGGGGTTGCGCTCGTCGCCGCGCCAGTAGGCGCCGGCGAACGACAGCACCTTGAAAGCCTTGATCTGTCCGGTGCGTTCGATGTGCGGCCCAGCGCACAGGTCCACGAAGTCGCCGTGCTGGTAGAGCGAGATCTGCTCGCCCTCGGGAATCGACTGGATGATCTCGACCTTGTAGGTCTCACCCTGCTCCGCGAACAAGCGCAGGGCCTCCGCCCGCGAAACCACCTTGCGCAGGAAGGGCAAGTCCTGCGCGACGATCTTGGCCATCTCGGCTTCGATCTTCTCGATGTCATCGGGCGCGAACGGCTCGGTGTCGAAGTCGTAGTAAAAACCGTTCTCGATGGCCGGGCCGATGGTCACCTTGGCCTTGGGGCGAAGGCGCCGGACCGCATCGGCCATCACATGCGACGCCGAATGGCGCAAACAGGACAGCGGATCATCGGGTACATCCCCCTTGTCGCGGGGGCGGATCACCGGGCGTTCACTCACGGTCTATGGTCTCCGAACGCGAACATCCGGCTGACCGGGGATGGGCGCGCGACCCGGCTGGCGAAAGCCGGCCTGCGCGAACTGCGTGGGCAAGAATGAAGGGGCGCAACGGCGGAAGAATAGCACCGTCGGCGCCAAGCGCTGAAGCCTGAAGACAAATGGTAGGCACGGGCGGGATTGAACCGCCGACCCCTACCGTGTCAAGGTAGTGCTCTCCCACTGAGCTACGTGCCTGTAAGTCTGTTTGGTTCAGGCCGGCTACGTTAGCGACGGCGACGGTAGAGTCAAGAACAGAATCAGACAACCCGGGCCAACGCCGTGACTTGCACCTCGGCAGCACCGGCCTTGAGCAAGACGCGCGCACACTCGGCCAGCGTGGCGCCTGTGGTCATGACATCGTCTACCAGCAAGATCCGCCGACCCTTGGCCCATTCCGGTCGATCGACGGCAAAGGCCCCGGCCACGATCCGCCGCCGGGATGCGGGGGATTCCCAGCCCAGCGCCGGTGTGTCGCGAATTCGGCGCAAGCCGGCGGGAACCACCCGGGCCCCTGGCCGGCGGGCAAGTTTTTCGGCCACACGCAGGAGTTCCAATGCCTGGTTGAACCCCCGCTGGCGCAGACGACGGGGGTGCAGAGGAACCGGGCAAAGCGTGTCCACGCCGCTGTCGAGCGCGGCCGCGACGGCAGGTGCAAGCAATGCGCCCAGAGGTCGCGCCAAGTGGCGACGCCTTCCGTGTTTTAGGTGAAGGACCGCCTCGGTCGTGGCGCCCCCATAAGCCAGCACGGGCCACACCCGCGAGAAGGGCAACGGCTTGACCCGGCAACCATGACAGCGCCTGTCTTCCGCGCGGCCATCATCTCCCTCGGGCAGAAGCAAGCCGCAGCCAGGGCAGACCTGTTCTGGTCGCGTGGGGAGCCATCGCGGGAGGGTTGGCGGGGCCGAGGGCAGCGAGTGCGGAGGCGGTGGCGAGTGGGGGGCCGATGGGCCAAGCAAACCCTCCCAGGGTTCCCAGCCCAGTGGGACCACAGAAAGCGCGCAACTCTCGCAGAAAGCCATGTCCTCATGGACAAAGGCGTTGCAGGCAGCGCAGCGGGCAGGCCAGAGAAGCTGAGTAGCAAGCTGAAGCAGCACGCAGACTTATCGGCAACCGTGGGATGAGGTTGCGTGCGGTCAGGCGAATGGCCAAGGCACCCCCCTGCCGGCCCAAGCTGTGCGAGCATGCTAGAATGCAGTCGATGACGCTATCGAATGCCACCACCGCCAAGGACGTTCGGCTGGGCATCGATGTCGAGCGTCTCTTCGCGGATGATCCCGACATCCTCCATGCGGTGGCGGAAGTCGATCGGTCGCTCATTCGACTCGCGCTCGCACGATCGCTGCGCGAAAGGCTCCGTGCCGGCGTCGCGATGGCTCGTTTGGCGAGCAGGTTCCGTGCGTGAAGCATCCCACCGTCGCTGATCCGGAAGCGCTACTCACTACACCGTCTTCTCGTACAGTGCATCGACGATATGTCCGTAGCGGCTCTTCACCACCTCGCGCTTGACCTTGAGGCTGGGGGTCAGCTCGCCCGCGGCCTCGGAGAAATCGGCGGGCAGGATGGCGAAGTTCTTGATGGTCTCGTAGGAGGCCAGGGTTCGGTTGATGGCGGCCACGGCATCTTCCACGGCTGCACGCAGTTCGGGCTGCGAAGCGGCTCGGGCCAGGCTGCCGCCACCGAACTGCCGTGCGGCGAATTCCGACAGGGTGATGATAGCCACGCAGTGCGGCCTACTGTCGCCGAACACCACCACCTGGCTGACCAGTGGGCAGTGGGCAGCGAGCGCGGTCTCGATCATTTGGGGCGCTACGTTCTTTCCGCCTGCGGTCACGATGATGTCTTTCTTCCGGTCCACGATGCTGAGAAACCCGTCCTCAACGTGGCCGATGTCGCCCGAGTGAAACCATCCCTCGCTGTCCATGGCTTCGGCGGTGGCCGCTGGGTTGTTGTGGTAGCGGGTGAGAACCGACGGCCCGCGCATCAGGATCTCGCCATCCTCGGCGATGCGATACTGGACGACGTCGATGGCAGGGCCCACGGTTCCGAAGCGGTAGCGGTTCCAGCGGTTGACGAACGCGGCAGCCGTGGTCTCGGTCAGTCCGTAGCCTTCCAGAACCAGCAAACCGAGACCATGAAAGAACTCCGCGATCTCGGCAGGCAGGGGCGCGCCACCTGAAATCAGGAAGCGGCAGCGGTCAAAACCCAGACGAGCGCGCAGCTTGCACAGAACCAGCCGGTCGGCCAAGGCGTGCTCCACGCGCAGGCCAAGCGAAGGCAGCTCGCCCCGGCGCAAGCCGGCTGCGTGCCGTGCACCGACCCTGAGTGCCCACCCGACCAGCGCCCGCTTGGGCCAGCTCCCCTGCCCCGCCGCCGTCGCAATCGCGGCGTGCAGCTTCTCGAAGACACGCGGCACGCCAGCCATAAAGGTGGGCCGCACCTCGGGAAGGTCGAACTTGATCCGTGACGGTCCGGCGGAAAACGCCAACCCGCAGCCCGCCAGAATGGGTGCCCACTCCATCTCGCGACCCAGCACATGGGCCAGAGGCAAGAAGAGATACTGCAGGTCGGTGTCGCGCAGGTCGAAGGCGCGGATCACACTGGCAAAGGACTCGACCATGTTTCGGTGGGTCAGCACCACGCCCTTGGGCCGTCCGGTAGTGCCTGAGGTGTAGACGATGGTGAACACACGGTCGGGCCCGACCTCGGCCGCGCGTCGGTCCAGCTCCGCCGCATGGCCGGTCAGCCACGCCTGACCCGCCTGGCGCAAGGCCGCCAAAGACAGCGGGGGCGCACCACCGGCTTTCTCCACCTCCGAAAGCACGTCCTGCAACCGAGGGTCTTTGGGGCGCTGGGCGTCGGCTCCGCCGAGGGCGGCGTCACCATCGAAGAAGACTAGACGTAGCTTCGGGATCTCGGCCAGAAGTGGCACCAGCTTGCGTAGCTGCGTGGCGTCCTCGGTGATCACGATCCGGGCGCCGCTATCCTTGATGATGAATGCGCACTGCTCGGGCGTGCTCGACGGGTAGATGGGAACCGACACCGCGCCCGCGAGCACCAGCCCGACATCGCAGAGAATCCATTCCAGCCGCGTCTGGGCCAGGATGCAAACACACTCGCCCACGCCAACTCCCAAGCCCGCCAGCCCGCCGGCGATTTCGCGCGCTGCCGCGTCCGCCTGCTGCCAAGCTACGCTGCGCCAGTCGTCTCCTTCACGAAAGCGAAAGGCGACGCTGTTCCCGGCCCCGGTGGCGCGGCTGCGCCAGATGTCGCCAGCAGTCCGCGCGGAGAAAGCGGAATTGACCTCGCGCTTCGCGCGCGCCCTCGCCGGTGGCGTACCATCGCGGGAGGGCATGGGAACCCTTCGAGAGTTCCCATGTGAATCTTCGCCCATGACCCGGCAGATAGTCGTCTCGCCCGGCCTCGGCGTCAACCCATCTGAAGACGCTGTGCGCTAAGTTGTTGTATACGCGGCCTTCGTCTCGTAGTATCCAGCCCCTAGCCTAGTCCTACTGGCCTTGTCGTCGTGTGGTGACTATGGTTCTTCCCAACCCCCTGCCATCGCGATATCGAATCATCGAAGAAGTCGGCCAGGGCGGCATGGCGGTGGTCTATCGTGCGCAGGATGAGACCCTGCGGCGCGAGGTTGCGGTCAAGGTCCTGCACCCGCACTTGCTTGCTGAGGCCGAATCGCGCGCACGCCTGCAGCGCGAGGCGCGGGCTGTGGCCAAGCTGAACCACGACGGCATCGTGCAGATCTTCGACTACTCGGGAGATGACGCGCTTTCGTCCTTCATCGTCACGGAATTCATCGACGGCCAGACCCTGAAGCAGTTCCTGGCTAATCGGAAGTTGCCCGTACCCGAGCTGGCTGCGCTCATCGTGCTGGAAGTCGGCGACGCCTTGGCCCACGCGCACTCGCTTGGCATCATCCACCGCGACGTCAAGCCCGAAAACGTGATGGTCAGCAAGGATGGGGCCATCAAGCTGATGGACTTCGGCGTGGCGCAGGTGGTGGACCTGGAACGGATGACCGTGACCGGGCAAATTCTGGGCTCGCCGGCCTACATGGCGCCCGAGGTGCTCGATGGCAAGACCCTTGATTTCCGCAGCGACATTTTCTCGCTGGGGGTCATGTTGTATCAGATGGCGACCGGCGTGTTGCCCTTCGCCGGCAAGAACCCGCACGAGGTGCTCAAGCGCATCGCCGAGGGCCGTTACGCCGACCCACGCACGGTGAGCCCGCGGGTATCAGACCATTTGGCCAAGGTGATCGCGCGTTCGCTGGCACGAAATCCGAGCGACCGCTACGCGCGCATCACCCTCATGCTGGATGACCTATGCACTTATGTGGTGGACGCGGGTCTCGAAAACCCGCGCGAAGAGCTGCGCCGCTACTTCACCGCCCCAGAAACCTATGAAAAGGGATTGGACCACCGGCTGGCCACCGCCCTGGTGGCCTCTGGCCAGCGCGAGCAGGCGGCTCGTCGCACGGCTCGCGCATTGGAACTGTGGAACCGCGCCTTGGCCCTGGAACCGGAGAACCCCACGGTTCTGGCCGAGCTGCGCCGGCTGGAGCGAGGTGAACGCCTCCGGCGCTGGGTGACCGTGGCTGTCGGGCTGGCGCTGCTTGCCGGGATCGGCTCCGGCACCTTCGCCATCTGGCGCCACGCCATGCGGGCACGTCAGGTCGGCAATGGCCAACGGATCGTCGCCACCCTGCAACCGCCGGGAGCGACCGGACCGATCGCCGTGGGAGGGCCCACGGCACCAGCATCCCATCCCAAGTTGGCAGCCCGCCCGCAGAATGTTCCGGTTCCGTCGAGCCACGCGCCCCGGGAGCCGAGAAGACTCGCAGCCTCTGCCGAGCGGGTTGACCCGCGCGACGAGGCCGCACCGGAGTCGCCCCGTGGCGCGGCCGCGGCCAACCCGCAACGGGTGGAGCTGACCTTGGGACCCCATCCTCCAAAGGTCGAAGTCTGGATGGATGGCCAAAAGCGTTTCGATTTCGGGCCCCGGCAGGACCGCATCGTGGTTCCNNAACGACTCCTGCTGCAATCGCAAGGAGGTGACGGTCGGGCCACAGGCCTACCGACCGCCTGGGGATCATCTCTACGTGAATCTCGACCCTAAACCGGCCCGTCTGTCGGTAACCTTGCAGCCGGCGCGAGCCGACGCTAGCATCCTGCTGCGCGAGGTGGGCGATGCCCGGTCCAACCCATGGCGCACGACGGTCCGCCCGGGCGAAAGAGTGCCGGTTCCGTTTGACGCCGGCGATGAGATGCGAAAGAGTCTGGATGTCGTGGTCTTTCTTGGAGACAAGACGCTCACCGAGCGAGTCAACATCACCGCGGGGGAATCGCGGCAAGTAACTGTGCGGTTGGACCAGTAACGTGTACGAGGGAATCGTCGTTCTCCTGCTTTTCCAGGCAGCACCGCCCATCGGTCCCTCCCCGGCCGCTGACGAGCTTCGGCGCGGCAAGAACTCCTTTGACCGGGGCGAATACGGCCGGGCCAGCGAAATCCTGCGGCCCCTGCTCTACCCAGAGATCCGCCTGGAATCAGAAGGCCAGATTGTCGAGGCATACCGTATGCTCGGGGTCGCCGAGCTCTTTCAGGGGGACAACGACGCTGCCGCCCAGGAGTTCCGCAAGCTCCTGCAAGTGCGGCCCGCCTACCGCTTCGATCCCTTGCTCGATCCGCCCCAGGTGGTGGACCTTTTTAATGGGGTTCTGCGCGCCCATGAGGCCGAAGTCGCAACCCTGGAGGCAAAGCAGCGGGAGGCGGCGCTGGCGCGGCAGCGCGACCGCGAACAGTGCGAAAAGCTGCGGGCCGGGCCAACCGTCGTGGAGAAGCGCTTTGGCCGCAACTCGTTCGCGGTCAACCTGGTCCCGTTTGGTGCGGGGCAGTTCCAGAATGGCCACCGGATCAAGGGTTGGACCTTTCTGACTGTGGAGGCCCTGCTGGCCGCGGTCTCCGTGGCGGCATTCTCGACCAACTTCGCGCTCTACGGGACCAGCCCCACACGAAAATGTCTGCGTGACACCGGGGCCGCCCCCTGCCCGCCCGAGGACATTGACCATACCGACGAAAACCGGTCACGTTGGCTGCTGCGCACCCAGGTGGCGAGCGGTGCGGCGTTCTTCGTCGCCGTGGCCTGGGGCATCTCGGATGCCCTGTACTACTACCGGCCGGAAACCTCACTGGCAGCAACGCCCTCAGGCCAGGCGTCGGCCAGCGTACCGCGCCTGTTGCCCGTGTTGCTGGGCAACGCGCTTGGCCCCGGTCTGTACTTCCGTTTCTGACCAGAAACGGGGAAACTGCAGCCCATGGCTACCCTACGCATCCACATGCCCGGAGCGGGCGTGAAGGTGTACCACATCTACAAGAAACTAACTTCGCTGGGCAAAGGCGAGGGGGTCGACATTCTTCTGTCTGATCCCCTCGTGGCTGATACGCACGCGCACATCCACTTCGACGGCCGCGACTTCAACATCTCGGTCACCGACAAAGACGCGGACCTGCATGTCAACGGGCGGCGGCGCAGCAAGCACCGACTGGCCCAAGAGGATCGCATCCGGGTGGGCAGTGTGGAGCTGGAGTTTTCTCTCTACGACGAGCCGGTCACCGACGACGTCGCCGCCAAGACCATGGCCGAGCTGAACTCGTACAAGCGCCTGTTCGAGTTTTCGCAGAAGCTGATGGCGAGCTATGAGATTCCGACCCTGTTCGATCAGTTGCTCGACGTGGTGATCCAGGTCACCAATGCCGACAAGGGGTTCATCGTGCTGCTCGAGTCGGGCGAGCCGGTGGTCAAAGTGGCGCGCAACCTGCGCCACGAAACCATCTCGGACGCGGTCCGCCATCTGTCCGACGCGATCCTGGCCCGGGTGATGGCGACCAAGCAGCCGCTCATCATCTCGGACGCGCTCAACGACACCGACTTCAAGGATTCGCTCTCGGTGATGAACCTGCGCCTGACCTCGGTGATGTGCGTGCCTTTGCTCGAGCGCGGCAACTTGATCGGGATCATCTATGTGGGCAACGACAATGTGGCCCAGCTCTTTGATGAGGCCGCGCTCGAGATCCTGACCATCTTCGCGTCGCAAGCCTCGCTGCTTATCCGCAACGCGCTTCTGGTCAATGAGCTGCAGCTTGACAAGCGTTCATTGCAGGAACGCATCGAACGCATGCGCTTCGGCGAAATCCTGGGTTCCTCGCCCGCCATGCAGGAGGTCTTCCGCAAGGTTGAGCGGGTAGCCGGTACCGACATCACGGTACTGGTCACCGGCGAAACCGGCACGGGCAAAGAGCTCATCGCGCGAGAGATCCACAACCGCTCGCCCCGGGCCAAGGGTCCCTTTGTCAGCATCAACTGCGGCGCGATTCCGGAAAACTTGCTGGAATCCGAGTTGTTCGGCCACGTGCGCGGGGCGTTCACCGGTGCGGTGGCCAGCAAGCCCGGCCGTTTCCAGGTGGCCAACAAGGGCACCCTACTGCTCGACGAAATCGGCGAAATGCCGGTGTCCCTGCAGGTCAAAATCCTGCGTGCCCTGCAGGACCGCACGGTCACCCGGGTGGGCGACACGGCAAGCGAGCCGATAGACATCCGGGTCATCGCCGCCACCAACCGCGATCTGGAGGCCGACACCAAGGCCGGTCATTTCCGCGAGGACCTGTACTACCGGCTCAACGTCGTGCACCTGCTGCTGCCGCCTCTGCGCGATCGAGGTGATGACGTGGTGGTGCTGGCACGCTACCTCTTGTCGCGCTACGCGCAGGAGCTAGATAGCAAGGTGCGTGGCTTCACCCCTGGCGCGATCTCCGCCATCAAGCGCTACCACTGGCCGGGAAATATCCGCGAGCTGGAGAACCGCATCAAGAAGGCGCTGGTGCTGGCTGACAAAGCCCTGCTCGGCCCTGACGACCTCGGCATCGACTCCGACGAGCTGCCCGCCATTTTGACCCTGGCGGCGGCGCGCGAGCGCTGGCAGCGGCAGTACATCAATGAAGTGCTCAGCCTCAACGGCGGCAACCGCACCCGCACCGCGCGTGACCTGGGCGTGGATCCGCGCACCATCTTCCGGCACCTGGAGCGGGAAGAATCGAGCGCGGGCGCCGACGACATCTTGCCCCCTGGCGACGACACGTGACCTGGCAATTCACATGGCAAGTCCGATTCTTTCGCCGAGCTTGGCTGGCCGCCCTGCCCCTCTGGGCCTGCGCCTGCGTGGTCCCGCTGTCGCCGCAGTTCGAGGATCCCGCGGGAAACTACTCGCCCTACGTCGTGAGCAGCAGCCCGCCCGCAGGCGCGGAGTTGCCGGCTTCTCCGGACACCATCGAGGTCACCATGGGCGACCCCAATGTGGGAGACTTCCTGGTGTGCCGCTGGATCATCGACTACCCGCCCTATGACGGGTTTCCCTCGCGCGTGGCCCAAGAGGTCAGTCTGCCCACCACCGGGGCCGTCAAGCGGGAGGCCATTCGCTTTGCGGCGAGCTGCGCGGACATCCAGAGCGGCTCGGGGCTGCCCTCGCACCGTGTGACCCTATCCGTGGCGGACCGACCTTTTCTATCCCCGCAGGATGCACCCTCTGATCTGCCTCTGGACTCGGTGCCGGATGTGGGCTTCGTAGTGCGCACGACCTGGATCGTGGATTTGGCGTGCCCGTAGGGGCGACCGCAGGTCGCCCATCTTGGATTTGGCGTGCCCGTAGGGGCGACCGCAGGTCGCCCCTACCCGAATCACGATGAAGTTTGACAAGCGGCCTTTGGCCTCGTAGCTTGTACTTACTCGCTGGCGCTCCGGCGACGCGTGCTCCTCGCTGGGAGCCCCCTTCGACGGGCAGGGGTCGATTTCTCGTCGCCCCCGAAACACAGTGCCTCCACCCAACCCACCCCAAGAATTCCGACAATATCGCAGACTGGTTCTCTGGACGATCCTTTCGGTCATTGCGCTCGGCAGCCTGTACCTCCTCCTGTCGGTAAGCGTGAGTCTGTACCGGCGGCGCCACGCCCTGCCCGCTGGCGACGAGGTCAGCGTCCGGGTCTCACGAGCAGAGATGGCCAGTTGCTTCGCTGAGCTGCGGGACGTATCGGTCGCGCTACGCAAATACCTGGAACGTTCGCATCACCTGCTCGCCAACGACGACGCTGATGAACTGCAGCGCTGGGCCGACGAAGGCGCGGTTTGGCGGGCGCAGTGGATGGGGCTGGGGCGACGCTGCCGGTTGGCAGCCGGGACGCGGCCCACCCAGGCGCGCAAGGAAATGGAAGCTATGGCCGCTGCTCATGAAGAGCTGGGCAACATTCAAACGACGTACACCGAGGCGCTGAAACGATTCGCCAAGGATCTGGTCCCGCGTCTGGGCCGCCTTGACAAGCGCCTCGCGAAACTCGGCGAAGCCATCGGTACGACTGGCTCGCCATCAGGAGACAAGGAATGATCGATCAAGCACAAGCCAGCGACAATGCCGACGACACGTCCCCCGCCGCCCCTGCGGCCGACGACAGCGCCGTCGAGAAGAAGCCTTCATTTGCCGACATGGGCCTTCGGCCAGAGATCCTGCGTGCTTTGGCGGACATGGGATTTGTCGAGCCCATGGAGGTGCAAACCGTGACCTTTCCGTTGGTGCGTGCGGGCCGCGACATCATGGTCCAGTCACGCACGGGTTCGGGCAAGACCGCGGCCTTCGGGATTCCGTTTGCCGACGGGATGGTCGACCCCAAGCAGAAATCGGTGCAGGCCATTGTGCTCTTGCCCACGCGCGAGCTGGCGTTGCAGGTGGCGGCCGAGATCGCCCGTATCAGCGCCCAATCGGGGTTGTCGATAGTTCCGGTGTATGGCGGGGCGCCCATGGGCCGGCAGATCGAACAACTCCGCGCCGGTGGACAGATTGTGTGCGGCACGCCCGGACGAATACTCGACCACTTGCGCCGCGGAACTCTGCATTTGGACAAGGTCAAATGCGCCGTGCTCGACGAGTGCGACGAGATGCTCTCCATGGGCTTTCAGGAAGACATCGAAGCGATCCTCGAACGCACGCCCAAAGAACGCCAGACTCTGCTCTTTTCCGCCACCGTGCTCGAAGGTATCCAACGTCTCGCGCGGCGCTATATGCGCGAGCCCGAGCTAGTGACCCTGTCGGCTGACTTCGTGGGCGTGCACGAGATCCGCCATATCTACTACTCCATCCCCGGCGGGCAGCGCGAAGCCGAGCTTTCGCGCGTGCTCGCCTTCGAGAATCCTGAACGCGCGCTGATTTTCTGTAACACTCGTGAAGAAACCGGCCGGGTGGCCGAACACCTGCGCCGCGAGGGTTTGGACGCCGAGGCCATCTCGTCCGACCTGTCGCAGTCGGAGCGCGAGAATGTCATGGCGCGCATGCGGGCCGGCAGCATCCGTTTCTTGGTGGCCACCGACGTGGCGGCGCGTGGAATCGACATAGAAAACCTGCCCTGCGTGATCAACTACACCTTCCCGGAATCGCCCGAGGCGTACATCCACCGTACCGGTCGAACCGGCCGGGCAGGTCGCTCGGGCCACGCCGTGTCGCTCATCGGCCCCACTGAGGTCGGGTCGTTCTACTACCTCAAGTTGCTGTACAAAATCCGGCCCGAGGAGCGGGCCCTGCCTTCGGAGGCAGAACTGCGCTCCAAGCGCGAGGGAGAGAGCGTGTTGCGGCTGCGCAGCCTGCTGCCTGATGATGTGGGTTCTGAATGGCGCGCGCTGGCCCGACGGGTAATCGGAGCGAGTGATGGTGAACGGCTGATCGGATGCATGCTGCGTGGGGCACTGTCGGGGAAAGGGGCGCATGTCGAGCGGCCTGCGCCGCCTCGTCAGGATGCCGGCGAGCAAGCGGCCCCAGCGGCGAAGGCCGGCGACGAATCGGCCCGGCCCTCACGCGAACACACCGAGGAACGCCGCAGCCGTAGCGGCTACCGGGATCGCGAACGGTCTGGGCCGGGTCGTGGCCGGCCCCCGCGCGATGGGGAGCGCGCCTCGTCTGATCGCCCGCGGTCGGGTGGTGAACGTCGTGAACGAATCGAGCGCAGCCCGCGACCTGAGAAAGAATCCCGCCCTGCGCAGGCAACGCCTACCTCCGCAGCCCCGCCAAGCGACGGCCGCGAATTCTGGGAGGTGTGGAGCGAAGAGGTCGGCCGCACGCCCACGGCGAGCGCAGCCCCGCCGCCGGACACGACCGAGGCGCCCAGCCCGCCACCGCCGGCAGCCAGCCCGCCACCGCCCGCCGCCAGCCCACCACCGCCCGCCGCCAGCTACCAAGCTGCAATGCCCGGGTATCAGGCGCCCGCGCCTGGTCAGGTCCGGTTGTATCTCAACCTGGGTCGCAAGGATGGCGTCTCGACTGACGAGATCGTGGCACTGCTGGCCAGCACGGGAGTGTCAGTGCCTGCGACGTCCATCGACACGATGAACACGCATACCTACATCAACGTCGATGCCGCCGACGGTGAGAAGTTGTGCGCAGGGTTAGTTGGGCGCGAACGCAATGGGCGGGCGATCATGTGCGAACCCGCACGGCCGCCGCGGCGGCGGTAGGGAGAGAAGCCCACCCTCTATGGGATCCACGCTCACACTAGCTTAGCCTTGAGCGTGCCACCCGCCTTTGAGCGTGGCGGGCAGCTACGGGTCAACCACAAACGCGGTCGGTGTGGTATTGCAAATGCATGTCCATGGCTCGGTTGAGCCCGCGGCCTGGCTTTCCCGAACAGAGCGGTTCGGGATTCCCATGTTGGCAGCTCATCGATCGGCTGGTGGGGCACAGGGCTCGCTGCCCTGGGATTCGTCGCATCGACTCGGCGGACCGAATGGAAGCGACTGGGCGCCGCGGTCATGGCCGCACTGGCCCTTGGCGTGCTCACCTTCGCCGGGCTCGCGAATTTGCCCTCCTTTAACCCTTTAACCCCACCCAGGTTGATTTTCAGGAAACCTTTCTCGCCGGCTGCCGAAAACAGGGCATGTCACTACCCCGCGAAGTCCTGCTCGGCCTCCGACCAGGCGAAGCTGAAGTCAATGCAACTCGGCTTCCGACATCGTTCCCTTGAGGTCGAGTACGAGCCGGTCATCGTGATCGGCGGGGTCGTAAATCCCTTACTCGTCGATCACGACGACGCCGGTCACCGCGCACAAGGAAAGCAACCGCTGCCAGTCCATCGACGCCCTTGCCAGACGCGATACCTCGACTGCCAGGATCGCTCCCACTTCGCCGTGGCCGACAGAATCTGCGAGGCGGACGAAGCCTGTGCGTTCATCGGCGCTGGGTGAGCGTCTAGTTGGGGATGAGGCAATCCGAAGCAGCGCTACCGTTGCAGACGTTTGTCGTGCCAGTGCAAGGATATGCACTGCTCCAAGCAACGCTGCCCGAAATGGTTGGGGTCCCTGGCGCCACTGCCGGACTGACGGTGAGGTCCTCCGAGGTGTAGGTCAGGGCGTAGCCACCGACAGATGGAGCGGGGGCAACCGAAGTCCAGGTCACCTTGGCCCCGCTTCCCTGCGTGCTGAAGTATCCCGAGTACTGCGAATCGGGGTACAGGCTATTCGTCATGGTGAAATTGCAACTCGGGGCGGTTTGCACGAAAGTCCAAGTTATCGCTTGCGTGATGACGTGCAATCCCACAGGGCAGGTGGTGCTGACTATCTCCGTCGTCAGGCTGTAGGGTCCCGAGAAATCAGAACAGTTGTTGGCAGGGCCGTTGCTAGTGCCTCCGCCACATGCCAGACCGAATACGGAAAGGGCGATACCTGCAAGCAATCTCGACATCATGTTCCTTCCTTCCCTTGGAAATGGGAAAAACTAGCCACGAGCAGGCTGTGATAACAGCTCATCCGGTAGTTCCCCGAGGTTATTCTCGGTGAAATCCGGAGAGAGACTACGAACCTGCCGAAGCGTAGTCAAGCCGAGAAACCCAGCTGCCATTGCGCAGCCGCCGAATCTCTCGTAGATTCTCGCCGCTTACCCGCCGGAGCTTTCCATGCAGATCGCACTCTTCGACACCACACTTCGGGACGGAACCCAGAGCGAGGGGCTTTCCCTCTCGGTCGAGGACAAGATCAAGATTGCCCGCCTGCTCGACGGGTTCGGGGTGCGCTACATCGAAGGCGGCTATCCCGGGGCCAACCCCAAGGATGAAGAATTCTTTCGCCGCGCCTCCGAGCTGAAGCTCAAGCAGGCCCGGCTGACCGCCTTTGGCAGCACGCGCCGGACCGGCAGCACAGCCGCGACCGACGCCAACCTGCAAGCCCTGGTCAAAGCCGGCACGCCTGCGGTGGCCATCTTCGGCAAGACGTGGCTGCTGCATGTGACCGACGTGCTCAAGACCACGCCTGACGACAATCTGGCCATGATTGCCGACAGCGTGTCGTTCCTGAAACAGCACGGCCACGAGGTGATCTTCGACGCCGAACACTTCTTTGATGGCTTTCGCGACGATCGCAGCTACGCCTTGGCCGCCCTGCACGCTGCCGCCCAGGCCGGCGCCGACTGGATCGCCCTCTGCGATACCAATGGTGGGAACCTGCCCTCGACCGTGGCCGAGATCGTGCGTGAGACAAAGCAGGTGCTGAGCGTGCCTTTGGGCATTCACGCCCACAACGACAGCGACCTCGCGGTGGCCAACTCGCTGGCGGCGGTGGAAGCCGGCTGCACCATGGTGCAAGGCACACTCAACGGCTGGGGTGAGCGTTGCGGAAATGCCAACCTCATGTCCGTCATCCCGGCCCTGCAGCTCAAGATGGGCCTCGACTGCATCCCCGCGGAGAATATGGAGCGGCTCACCGAGGTTTCGCGCACAGCCAGCGAGATAGCCAACCTGCGCCCGCGCGCGCACGCGCCCTACGTGGGCGCCTCCGCCTTTGCGCACAAGGCGGGCGCGCATGTCGCCGCGGTGGCCAAGTCGCCAATCACTTTTGAGCACATTCCGCCCGAAAAGGTGGGCAACAGCCGTCGCATCGTGGTGTCCGAGCTTTCCGGGCGCGGGAATATTCGCATGCGCGCCGCTGAGCTGGGCGTCGAGTTGCGGGGCAACGAGGCCGACCTAGTCGCCCGCATCAAGGAACTGGAGAACCGGGGTTATCAGTTCGAGGCGGCCGATGGCTCGTTGGAGCTGATGCTGCGGCGGACGCAGCCGGGCTACAGCGAGCCGTTCGAAGTCCTCGACGTGGTGGTGATCTCCCAGCGCCGCAGCGGCAGCGACATGTTCATCGAGGCCACGGTCAAGATCAAAGTCGGCGACGAGGTTTCCCATGTGGTGGCCGAGGGCTCGGGCCCAGTCGACGCCATGGACCGCGCCTTTCACAAGGCACTCGACCTCCACTTCCCGATCCTGCGCCAGATCCATCTGTGCGACTTCAAGGTCCGCATTCTCGATCCCGAATCCGCCACCGCGGCCAAGACGCGGGTGCTGGTCGAATCCAATCT
This sequence comes from Myxococcales bacterium, assembly GCA_003157775.1. Classification (GTDB taxonomy): domain Bacteria; phylum Myxococcota_A; class Polyangia; order Fen-1088; family Fen-1088; genus Fen-1137. Next base: position 16,987 of record PMKP01000288.1, read on the forward strand.
GGCGACTGACCGTTGGAGCACAATCGGTGTCTCGCAGAACATCATCGAGGCGAGCTGCGAAGCGCTCAAAGACGCGCTTGAGCTACCGCTGGTGCGCGCGGCAAAAGCCTGAGCCAACCTGCCCGGGTCAGCAACGTTCCGTAATCCCGCGATGAACCGCTTGTCGCTGGAATAGCAGGCGGTCGCCCGTGGTTGCACCTGCGGGAGCCGTGCGGTAGATGCACTACGTCGCTAAGTCGGTTCTCAATCCCCAGCTTTGGCTATCTCCGCAACCCCATTCCCGTGCCCATGCCTGCGTCCTATCGTCGAATGAAGGGAAGCGCTGCTGCCCTTCTCGCCATCGCGCTCTTTAGCCCTGCTATCAGTCTGGCGGGCGATGAGGCCGAGTCGTCTGCGCTTCCTGCCCATCTGGGAATGGCGGATGCCTTGCGGCTTTTTCGCGAGCGGGGCTTCGATCTCATCGTGGCGGATGCGACCGTGGATAGCGTCCGGGGCGATGCGCAGATGGCAGGAGCCATTCCCAATCCCGCCATTTCGGGCGGGGTCGGTCGCTCGTTCGGCTTCAACAGCGCGACTTGTCCCGGCTGCTCGGCCCTGGCCTGGGACGTGGGCCTGTCCGATCAATCGGCTCTCTTCGACACACTATCGGGCAAACGGGGCCTGCGCTCGCGCACGGCGGAACTGGCCCTGGCGGTGGCACGCCAGAGCCGCGCCGATACCCAGCGCACTTTGGAATCCATGCTCCGCCAGCAGTATCTGGAGGCAGTGTACGACCGTGACGCCCTCGACCTGGCGCACGAGTCGCAAGGTCGCCTCGGCCATGTGTTGGAGCTGAATCAAGCCCGCTTCCAACATGGCGCCATTTCCCAGGTCGACGCACTCAAGGTCGAAACCGAGAAATTGGAAGCTGATCAGGAGGTAGAACGCGCGGAATTGGCCCTGGCCGAGGCCAAGTATCAGCTCGCTTTCTTGCTGGGCGTGCGCGGCCGCGTGCCAGACTTCGAGGTCGATGTCGATCTCCCGCGCTATCGCGTACCCGACGAGCTGAGCAATGCCACGGTTGACTCTTTGCTGGAGCGGGCTCGCACGCAGCGTCCCGACTTGGCAGCCGCCCACCTGCAGCACGACCGCGCTGGATCGGCCCTGCAATCGGCGAAGCGCCTCCGCTTTCCGGATTTGGCGCTCTCGCTCGGCCTGAGCGGCCAAGGGGCCGGCAGCGACGTCAGCTCGCCGCCCACGGTGTCCTTCGGTCTCACCCTCACCCCGCCGCTCTTCTACCGTTTTCAAGGCGAGATGCAGAAGGCCCAGGCAGATCTGCGCGTGCAGGACACGCTTTTGGCCAAGACCGAAGCGCAGATCGCAAACGATGTGACCGTCGCGCTGGCCCAGTTCAAGTCGACCCAACGTCGGGTGGAACGAGCCGAGCGCGACCTGCTCGATAGGGCGCGGCGCACGCGTGATCTGGTCCAGATCCAGTACGAAAAGGGCGCAGCGTCCCTGCTCGAGTACCTGGATGCACAACGAATGCTCATCGAAACTACACAAGGCTACCTGCGCGATCTCGCCGACTACTGGCTGGCTGTCGTGCTCATCGGGGAAGCCGTGGGCTTGGAGCTGGGGCCATGAAACATATTCGCGTCACCTGCATTGCCGCGCTTGCCTTCCTCGTGGCCGTCGAGTCTGGCTGTCACAGGCGCGACGCCAGGCCATCAGCCGCGCCGCCGACCACTGAGGTGTGGCTGGCGCCCGAACAGGCGGCAGCAGCCAAGCTAGTGGTCGAGCCGCTCGAACCGCAGCCCGTGGGTGGCGTGGTGGTGGCCAGCGGCCGCGTGACCTTCGACGATCTGCACGTGGCGCATGTGCTGTCGCCGGTGACCGGCCGGGTGGTCAAGATCGAGGCACAGCCCGGCCAACGCGTGAAGAAGGGAGACGCCCTGGCGCAGATCGAGTCTCCTGACGTGGCGGCCGCGTTCTCCGACCTGGCCAAGGCCCAGGCCGACTTTGGCGCGGCCGAGAAGGAGGCCAACCGGCAGAAGGACCTGTTCGACGTCCACGCCGGATCGCAACGCGATCTCGAAAGCGCGCAGTCCAACTTCAGCAAAGCCAGGGCCGAGCTGGATCGAGCCAGGAAGAAGACCCGCATCCTGCGCGGCAGTTCCTCCAATCGGTCTAACCAAATGTACACCCTACGCACCCCCATTGACGGCGAGGTAATCGCCCGCAACGTGAACCCCGGGGCCGAGGTGCAAGGTCAGTACACGGGCGGCACCGTGCTTGAACTCTTCACCGTGGGCGAGTTGGACAGCGTCTGGGTGCTGGGGGACATTTTCGAGATGGATCTCGGGCGGGTGAAGTCGGGCACCGCCTGTTTGGCCAGTGTCGTGTCCTATCCCGGCCGGGTCTTCCGCGGCCTGGCCGACTGGGTCTCGGATACGCTCGATCCCGCGACCCACACCTCGAAAGTCCGTTGCAAGATTGCCAATTCCGACCGCGCGCTGAAGCCTGAGATGTATGCCACCGTGCTCCTGCCGGTGGACCGCGAAGTCGCACTCGCCATCCCGCGCAGCGCACTTTTGCGCCTTGGCGATCAGACGGTGGTTTTCGTCGAGGTGGGCAAGACGTCCGACGGCCGCCTGCGCTTCGATCGCCGGCCAGTGGTGGTCAATGAGGAGTTGGGCAGCGAGTATTTGCCAGTGCTGCGCAACCTGGCCAAGGGAGAGCGCATCGTGGTTTCGGGCGCCATTCTGCTTTCTGGAATGCTGTAACTATGATTGAGCGACTGGTTTCGGCCGCTATCCGTGCGCCTTTCCTGGTCTTCATGGCCGCCCTGGCTCTCGTCGGCATCGGCATTCGTTCGTACGTGCAGCTCGACATCGAGGCCTACCCCAACCCGGTGGCGCCCATGATCGAGCTTATCGCGCAGCCGCAGGGCTGGAGCGCCGAGGAGGTCGAACGCTACGTCACCCTGCCGCTCGAAACCGGCCTGGTGGGCATGCCGGGGCTGGAACACGTGCGCTCGCAGTCGCTCTTTGGCCTGGCCGATGTGAAGTTCTACTTCGGCTGGGACACCAGTTACGCCACGGCTCAGCAGCGCGTGCTCAACCAGCTCAATTTCGTCACCCTGCCGGCGGGCGTGCAACCCCAGCTTTCGCCCTGGAGCGCGATTGGAGAACTGTACCGCTACAAAGTGGTGGGCAAGGGCTACACCGCAGCAGATCTCAAAACCGCCGAGGACTGGATCTTGGAAAAGCAGTTCCGCCAGGTGCAGGGCGTGATCGACGTGGTGGGGTTCGGTGGCCTGACCAAGCAATATCACGTGGACGTGGACCCCTATCGCCTGCGCGGCCTCAACGTCAGCCTGGCGCAGTTGCAGTCCGCCATCTCCAACGCCAACCAGAACGTGGGTGGGCAGCGCCTGACCCTGGGCGAGCAATCTTTTGACGTGCGCGGCATCGGGCTCATCCGTTCGGTGCGTGACATCGAGCAGATCACCATTGCCGCGCAAAAAGGCGTGCCGGTTCGCGTAGGCGACGTGGCCGCAGTCAGCGTGGGCGCGGCCCCGCGCCTGGGCGTGGTGGGCCGCGACGGCGAACCTGACATCGTGGAAGGCATCGTGCTCATGCGCTACGGGGGCGACTCGCTCACCACAATCAAGGGCATTCACAATCGGGTCGACCAGATCCGGCAGAACCGGGTTCTGCCGCCCGGCATGGATATCGAGACGCTCTATGACCGGGCCGACCTAGTCAAGCTGACCACCCACACCGTGATAGAGAATCTCATCACCGGCATGGTCCTGGTCTCGTTGGTGCTGTGGCTCTTCTTGGGTAAACTGCGCGCGGCCCTGCTGGTCGCGCTCAATCTGCCGCTCGCCCTGCTCTTCGC
>PMKP01000292.1 GCA_003157775.1 Myxococcales bacterium
AAAGATCCATCCAACTTGCCGAAGAACGAATCGCCAAGCTCGCCAATCCTTCCCTCGTGCATTTTGAGCAATACAATCTGGCAGAACTTCGCAACGAACTGGGCATTGCCAAACGCGAATCGGGGCAATACGAAAAGGCCGTGGCCCTTCACGAAAGCGCCATTGCCGGGATTCCGAACACTGGACGGGAAGGGTATCGAACCGCCGAATACTATTTCCAGATGGGCCTCGCCTATGACAAATGGGCGGACTTACGCAAGAACACCGGCGACCAGCCGGGTTTTGTTGCGGCACTGGAGAAGGCCCTGTCGTGTTACCGGGAAAGCATTGAGCGCCTGCCCATTTCATCGAAATCCTATCAGAACGCCGGCTTGGCACTGTTGCGACTGGGTCGTTTGCCTGAAGCGGAGAGCACCTTGGAGAGGGCATTGACGTTGACCCCTAACAACCTCCAGGTGATTGGGTTGTTGGCGAATTTCCACATGCAAGCCGGGAATCGAGACAAGGCGGAAGCACTGTTGGACGAAGCCATGCAAAAAGCCACGCGTCGACAAGGGAACGCGCGGCTGATGAGGGATTTGCAACGATTGAAGAGCAAACTCGCGGGAGAGCCCGAGACGCCCACGGACCCTTTGTTCGACGCGGACTCTCTATTCTTCACACTGCTCAGGCAACAGAAATACGACGAAGCCTTGCGTGTGGCATTGTCGCTCGAAAAGAGGCAGGATTTGCCTGACCCCTCGCTCTTGAACAACATCGGCCTGTGCAACTACAAATTGGCCCGCTATCCCGAGGCCGAGCAGGCGTACTTGAAGGCCATCAAGCTCCGGCCCGACTATGGCACGGCCATGGACAACCTGTCGCTGGTCTACGCCAAACAAGACCGTTGGGGCTTGGCCATCTCCTATGCCGAGAAGGCCTTGCAGTTGAAGCCAGGCGATTCCGGCATAGCCCGCCACTTGGAAGCCTATCAGCGCCAATCCGGGGCGGGCGGCCCAGATGGCGCAAAGTAGACGGACGGAGCATGCCCTGGCGGACCGTGGATCAAAGTTGGAATCGCGAGCCGCAGCGCCAGACGGCCTTCTACTTCTTGTCGCCAGCCGCCTCGCACGCTTTCACGTCAACCGTGCGGCTGCCGGGCGGGCCGTAGCGCTTGACCACTGCAAGCTCGGGCCACAGTTGACTCTTGCGCAAGATCGCCAGCACTGACGCTTCCAAACTGTTGGCGTCGGTCCCGTAGATTCCGACATCGGGTCGCCGGTCCAGCACAGATTCCTCGCCCAGATGCACACGCGGGTTTTCCGCCAGTACGGCGCCTGCCAGTTGCGTCTTCATTCCTGCAAAGGCCAGTTCCTGGCTGCGAGCTGCCTCGCGCTCGGCGGGCGACCGGCAGGCCCGTATGAGAACAGCTTGATCCGAGAAGCGCCCCTCAAACGACCGGGGCTGCTCCCAGGGCTCAAGCTGCGCCGGAGATTTCGGCGCCCGCTGGAACCATTTGGGTGGCACGTCCAGGATCACCGCCCCACGACCCACCAGCCCGAGGGCTAGCCGGCCGTCGGGCGCTTCGGCCATGGCCACCACGTCGGCTTCGGCCAAGGCCGGCACGGCCGGGTGAAGCGGCCGCGCCACACTGTCGCTTTCCAGCAGCCAGAGACCACGACCCGCCAGCCAGACCCGCTTCGCTCGATCCCGCATGATGATGCCCACCTCGTCGTCCAGCCCGCTGGGGGAAAGCGCCTGGCAGTTCCCCCAGCGCAAATCATAGAGGCACAGCCCTTGGTTGGTGGCGAGCAGCAGCCGGCCCTTGCTCCAGGCCAGCGCGTCGCGGATCTGCACGCGCACGCCATTGATGGTTACCGGCACGTCGTTGATGAGTGGCACGCCCCCTGCCTCGTTGAGATCAAGCCGGGCCATGGACCAGGCAAATGCGGCAAACGGCAAGCCGATCCAAGGCGGGCCGACACCCTCCACGAAGCGCAGCGGCTCACCCACCGCTGACTTGACCGACAGAATTCCCGCCAGCGTTTCAAGCCCACTTCCCGAGCCAGCCAAGGCGCCGTGAGTGGAAGAGGGCATGCCCATCACCATGCGCCACTTGCCGGCCGAGAAGTTCCACAGCCCCTGGTTGTCGACGTTCCACAGTTGCCGGTCAGGGGTGGCAAAGGTGTCGTCGGGCTCAAGCGCGAGGTCTTCCTGGCTGGCAACCTTGAAGCTGCCGTTTTTCCACTGTCCGGTGACAAAGGTGTCCTTCAGCCCATGGATGTGGCCGTAGTAGTAGCGGGGCGGCCCGGCCTTGGCCACGATGATGTTGGTCTTGTCGTCGACGGGAATGCTCACCAGGGCGGCCCACACGCGCTCCTCGCCTTCGTTCCGTCCAACGCCCATCAACTCGCGCGGCGGCGCTACGGTTTCGGGCACCGCACGCCAAGTGCCGCGCGAGTAGAGCAGGGGACCGCCGTACCCGTAGAAGGCCAAGCCATCGCCCATGCGCACGATCTCCGTGGGGAGCGAGACAGAATCCTGTCCGTCGAGCAAGTGGCGATGCGTGCTGTCGGCGGTGAGGTCGAGAAAACCGCCGCTCGCCAGGGTCAGGATGACCCGGTCGCCGTCGAGATGAGCCCGGCCCACCGTGCGCAGGTCTGGCCTCGCGCCGTGCTGAACCTTGAAGCCCAGGGATCCCATGGGCTTCCACTGCTCGGCCTTGTTGTCGACCTCCACCACGTCCTGGGCTGACACCACGATAGCCCCTGCGCGGCCGGGCGCGGCCAGGATCTGCGCGATGGGCGCATCGGGCGCCCCCGACGGGATCTTTGTGCGATCGGCGCTCGCGGACCAGAGCGTGACCGTCTTTCCGCTGGCATCGACCCGGACGATGAAACTGGCAGGGCCCTCTGGCCGGGTGGTGCCGCCGAAGGCCCAGATCTGGCCGTCGGCAAGCTCGCCCACACCCTGGAGCCCATCCCAGCCATCTTTGGCTGGAATGTCCTTCATGGCGCCCGCTTCGAGATCGATGACCCGTAGCTTGGCTCCGCGGTCGTCGCGACCGCTGCCCACCCAAAGGCGGTCTTTACTGTCGAGGAAGAAGCTCCTCGGTGCGTCTAGGGGATATTCTCGCCCGTTGGCCAGGTCCTTGAGTTTGTGCGCGAATCCTCTGCCCTCACTTGACCCATAGGGAACCCGGCGCGGGCTACTGGTGGCGACCAGCAGGCCAGCTTTTCGGTGGCCGATCCATTCCGGTAGCCCGGCAACCTCACCGACCTGAGTCAGGGAAAGGTCGGCTAAACTGACACGCACGATCGCCCCATTGGACAGGGCCGCATAGCTGCTATTTTCGTCGCCCGGGCCGATGCAAACGAAGCTCCGTCGCGTCTGCCGTTCGCCGAGCAGGCTGAAGCTTGTGCGATCGAACCGTAGCAGGTTTCCGGCGCGGCTCAGGGCGAGCAGCCGATCACCCACAAGCAGGCTGTCGCGCATGGCGTTCCGATCTGCGTGATACTCGATTCCGAGGGTGGTTGACTTGCGTGCGCCGGCGCGACCGCCCGGGCCTGCCCCGGCGGCCTCTTCCCGCCTGGATTCCACGGATCGGTAGGCCAGTAGGAATGCGCCACCGGCCAGAAGCACGGCGCCCGCCACCACTCCGGCCAAGAAAGCGCGGCGGGGCCGCCATCGGATCGGAGCAGAGGATTGCCCCGAATCAGCAAGGGCCACAGGCCCGCTGGCGTCCTGGGTCGGTGACCCCGGCGGTCGGGCGGTCGCTGGTACCGCGCGGTCTTCGCTGGGGGCTGCCGCGGGCGACGCAGGTTTCTTGGTGGTGCCCGGAGGCGGAGTCCCGATGCCGGGGCGGGGGCTCGCGGGCTGCGCAGGTCTCGCCGGAGCTGCCGGGGTGGCAGCGGCCCCTGCTCGGCTCGACTGGCCCGCCGCGGCCGGCGGCGCAGGCGCGCCGGGACGGAGCGCCTGCGGGGCCGCGCCTCGCGCTGGTTCGCCGCCTGACAGCGGCTGCCGCACCACCGCTGAAGGGGGCACCATCCCGCCTGCGCGGGGGCTGGGATCTCCACCGGAAGTCGGCGGCTTGCGGGATGCAGGGACGACGGGGTTGGCCGGCTTTGGGCCGGCTCCCGACGCTGGCGGCATTCCGGCTGGCGCCGAGCCGGCAGCGTTGCCCAGTCCCGCGAGGTTGACAGGCTCAGGTAGCTTCAGCGCAGCGGCAAGGGCGCGCACCGCAGCCGACACCGCGGGATTGGAACGGGGAGCCGTCGACGGCGCCGAGCTGGCAGCGCCTCCGGGCTGCGAGGGCTTGCCGGAAGGGGCCGTGGGCGGAGCGGGACCGATCCCTGGCGAAACCGCCCGCGTGCCTGGTGAAAGCGTCCGGCTAGGCGGCGAGCCCGGCGTGGGCACGTTCGGTCCAGTGCGGCCGCCTCCCTGAGGCGGTTTCTGGGGAGGTGCGGGTGACATTCGGCTGGAGATGAGGATACACGACGATCCTGGCCCGCGATACGCACACTCTGCTCCATCCGAGATCTGAACACCGTCGGCAATGGTAACGATTTCCACCACCTACGACACCCTACATTCACCTCTTCGCTGCACCCGTTTGCCGCATTTCTGAATATGTCACAACTATGGCCCTGGCTATCGGGTGTATTTCAGGAAGCACGGACGAGAACTGGTCATTCTTCTGGCTGGCGGAGACAAGAACACTCAAGCCAAGGACATCAAAGCGGCCTTACGTGTTAACGGCCGCGCTTCCGTCGTAGACCGACCTGCTTTTGCGTCGGAACTGACATCGTACGAGCCGCGATCCGTGCGGCGAGAATTCGGCCGAGTGTGAGCCCGACGGAGAGTCGAGCGGGACGGCTGGCGCCTTCGCCAAGTGGGGGATACGGTGGGCGG
>PMKP01000328.1 GCA_003157775.1 Myxococcales bacterium
GCGGAACTGCTGCGCCTTGAAGGCGGACATCTCGACCGGCAGCTCGGCCGGGGCCGCGATCTGCGGCAGATACACGAAGCGCCAACCGCGCAACTGCGCCCGATAGGAAAGATCCATGTCCTCGGTCAGGGTGTCGTGCTGCCAGCCACCGGCGTCGACGATGGCCGCGCGCCGCCACAGCCCGGCGGTGCCGTTGAAATTGAAGAAGCGGCCGGAACGGTTGCGGCCGGCATGCTCCATGATGAAGTGGCCGTTGAGCATGAGCGCCTGCGCCTCGGTGAGCGCGGAGAAGTCGCGATTGATGTGCTCCCAACGGCACTGCACCACGGCGACCTTGGGGTCGAGGAAGTGGTGCACGGTGCGCTCGAGGATGTCCGGGTTGGGCACGAAGTCGGCGTCGAAGATCAGCACCAGCTCGCCCTTGGCGGTGCGCAGGCCGTTCTCCAGTGCGCCGGCCTTGAACCCGGTGCGATCCGTGCGGTGCACATACTCGATGTCGAGATCTGGGTAGCGCACGACGAGCTCGGCAATCTTGTTGCGACAGATGTCGCGGGTTTCGTCGGTGGAATCGTCGAGCACCTGGATCTGGAAGCGGTCGCGCGGGTAGCGGATGGCGGCCACGGCATCGAGCAGCCGTTCGGCGACGTACATCTCGTTGAACAGGGGAAGCTGCACCGTCACGGCGGGCAGCTCCGCGAACTTGCCAGCCTCGACCGGTTGCTTGTCGCGGTGCCGGTAGTAGAGGAAGACGAGCGACGAGCGGTGGAAGCCGTAGACCGCCAGGGCGATGAGGATGACCAGGTAGAGCGCGGTCAGCGCGGAGGAAACGTCCATGCCGCGCACCCTAGCGCGGCAATTGTCACCGAATTGTAATCAAAGGTGATCTTTTGTAAGGAGAGCACACAGATGCGGAGGGGAGAGCACAGAGAATTCCCGTTTCCCCACCCTCTGCGCCCTCTGCCTTCTCTGCACTCTCCGGCTCGCTGGCTATGGCCGGCGCTTCACCCATTCCCCGCAAAGCCGGAGTCGACGCCGCACGAGGTCACGGCCGAGCACCGCCAGGGTCTCGAAGAGTGGCGGGGTGGCCTTGCGCGCCGTGGCGGCCATGCGCACCACCATGAACAGCTCCTTGGGATCCCAGGCGATCTTCTCGGCAAAGGCGCGCGCCGCCGCCTCCAGCGCCGCGTGCGAAAAGTCGCGTTGCACGTCGAGCGCCTCGACGAAGCCAAGCAGGCAGTCGGCCACGTCCTTGGCCGTGCGGTTCTTGGCAACGAGATCCTTGGCCACGGGCGTGTAGTCGAGGTCGCCCGAGAAGAAGAGCTCGGTCATGGGCACGAATTCGTCCATGCGCTGGATGCGCTGGCGCACGAGCGGCACGAGCTGGCGGAGATAGTCGTCGCCCAGGCGCCACTCGCGCAAGCGGGAAACGATGCCGCTATCGTCGAGCGCGCGCAGATAGTCGGCGTTCATCGCCGAGAGCTTCACCAGATCGAAGACCGGCCCGCCCAGGCTCATGCGGTCGAAGGTGAACGCCTCGATCATCTCGGCCAGGGTGAACTTCTCGCGGTCGCCGGCGATGGACCAGCCCATGGTGCCGAGGTAATTGAGCAGGGCCTCGGGCAGGAAGCCCGCGGCGCGGTAGTAGTCGAGGGACACGGGATTCTTGCGCTTGGAGATCTTCGACTTGTCGGCGTTGCGCAAGAGCGGCATGTGGATCCACTCCGGCGCCGACCAGCCGAAGACCTTGTACAGCTCGACGTGCTTGGGCGTGGACGACAGCCATTCTTCGGCGCGGATGACGTGGGTGATGCCCATGCGATGGTCGTCGACGACGTTGGCCAGGTGGTAGGTGGGGAAGCCATCGGTCTTCAGCAGGATCTGATCATCGATCTGGGTGTTTTCGAAGCGCACCTCGCCGCGCAGACGATCCACCAGGGTGGTCTCGCCGGTCTTGGGCATGGCCAGGCGGACCACGAAGGGCTCGCCCGCCGCCGCCCTCCCGTCGGACTCGTTGCGATCAACGCCGCGGCACTTCCCGTCGTAGCCGACAAACGACTTGCCCTTCGCCAAGGCGCGCATCTCCGCCAACCGCTCGGCGGTGCAGAAACAGCGGTAGGCCGCGCCCGAGGCGACGAGCTTGGCCACCTCGCTCTGGTACATCTCGCTGCGCTCCGACTGCCGATAGGGGCCGTGTGGGCCGCCGATGTCCGGGCCCTCGTCCCAGGACAGCCCCACCCAGCGCAAGGCGCGCAGGATGGCGGCCTCGGAATCCGCGGTGGAGCGGGCGCGATCGGTGTCCTCGATGCGCAGGACGAACTGGCCGCCGTGCTTCTTGGCGAAGACGTAGTTGAAGAGGGCGATGTAGGCGGTCCCCACGTGGGGATCGCCCGTGGGCGAAGGTGCGATGCGAACCCGAACGGACATGGTGGCTGCAACAGTCCGCAGCCGAGCGACCGCAGTCAAGAGGAAACCGGGAAGAAGAGGTCCGCTACCTCCCGGCCTATGCGTTCCCCGCCGTCGGCCTGCCCCGATCATCGAGCATGATGAATTCCGCGTCGAGGTGGCTGATGGTCGGCATGGTCACGCGCTGCCAGAGGATGGTGGAGTCGTAGACGAACTCGATCGCGTACTTCGTCCCGGGTGGCATGCGGTTGCGCTGCAGGACCCAACCGATGATCTCCTTCACCGCCGACGAATTGAGGAAACGCAGGCCGCGCACGTCCACCCGCACCGCCCGCAGGCCCTCTGCTAGGGCCGCCTTGTGCACCTCCTCGAAGAAGGGAGCCAGGAATGCCTTGGGGCTCGCATGGTCGATCTCTCCCCGCAGGACGACAACATTGCCTTCCGCTTGCAGCAAGACCCTGCCACCATCGGGAGAAGTGGAAATTGTTTTCATGCCGGCACCTCGGAGAACCTGGTCGTAGGCAGTGCCCGTAGGGCCCCAAAACGGCTCCCCTCCGCGAAGACTACACCAAGAGTTCGTACCGCAGACTACAATAAAAGTTTGTAGCCTGTCCCATAAATCGTCACGATGTGGCGCGGGTTGGCGGCGTCCTCTTCGATCTTCTTACGCAGCTTGACCACGAAGTTGTCGACCGAACGGCTGCTGCCATAGCCCGAGACGCCCCAAATCTTCTCCATGATCTCCTCGCGCGTGACCGGCTCGCCGGCTCGTTCGTGGAGAAGCCGGAGAATCTCCACCTCGTAGAACGAGAGGGGGAGGGCCTTGCGGTTGCGCTGCAGCTCGTGGCGGCGGGGGTAGATGGTGGCCTGGCCGATGCGGATGGACTCGTCGGCCGGGGTGCCGCGATAGAGCCGGCGGAAGATCGCGTTGATGCGCGCGACCAACTCGCCGACCGAGAACGGCTTGGTGACATAGTCATCCGCGCCCGCCTCAAGGCCGCGGATCTTATCGGTTTCTTGCGAGCGCGCAGTGAGCATGATGATGGGCACCACCGGGATGGGTACTGACGGATCTCCTCGCACACCGTGAACCCGTTGATGTCCGGCAGCATGAGGTCGAGGATGACCAGGTCGGCGCCGCGTTCCTGCAACATCTTTATGCCGTCGCGGCCGTAGCCGGTAGTCAAGACCTCGAACTGTTCGAACTCCAACGCGTCGGACAGGCCGCGCGCGATGTCTGGCTCGTCCTCGATGATGAGGATGCGCCGGCGAATCGCCGGCTTATGATTGGCAGAGAGACTGGTGTTCATGATTGTACGACTGGGGCTGCTTGCACGGACGCGGCGCCTGATTTGGCGTCGGCGGCGACGGGCGCGGGCAAGAATACCTCGAACAGGGAGCCAGGGCGCCCCTCCAGTTTGCCGGCGACCGGGCTGGTCAGCACCACGCGACCACCATGGGCCTCCACGATGTGCTTGACCAGGGCCAGGCCGATGCCGCTACCGCGCACGTTGCGCTCGCGGGTTCTTTGCGAGCGATAGAAGCGCTCGAAGATCCGGTTGTGTTCTTCGCGCGGCACGCCGGGCCCGAAGTCGCGCACGCCCAGCACCACGAAACCCGGCGCTCGACGCAGGGTCACCAACACCTTGCCCCCCTCCGCGGCATGCTTGATGGCGTTGTCGACCAGGTTGAGGGTCACCAGGGTCATGCCGTTGTCGTCCATGCGCAGGCAGGGCAGCTCGGGCTCAAACTCGGTCTCCAGTCGCATCTTCTCCTTGTCCAGCCGGTAGCGGCACACATCGAGCGCCCGCTCCACCACCTCGGCCAAGTCGCCCTCGGTGAAGTGATAGCTGGCTTTGCCCCGCTCCAGCCGGGCAAAGTCGAGCACGTTGTCGATGAGGTGCGACAGTCGCTCGGATTCGCGCGTGATGATGCCCCCGTATTCGCGCGCGGTACGATCGTCCTTGTGCCGGCCAGTGGCCACCAGCTCACCGAACATGCGGATGAGCGACAGCGGCGTCTTCAGCTCGTGCGATACGTTGGCGATAAAGTCGCTCTTCATGCGTGAGGCCCGCCGTTCGGCCACCACCGCCAGCCACACGATCCCCAGACCCACCGCGATGATGACCGTGGACAGGAAAATAAGCAGGCGGCGGGTTCCCTTGGTCCGTTCCCACTGGGCGCGAAACGCCTCCACATTCTGCGGAACCATTTGAATGCGCCACCGGTACAGCGCCTTGCCGAAGGGACCCTCGTAGAAGAAGCGACCGCCCGGGCGGGCTTCGGGGCCACCCAAGGCTGACCCGGCCACCAGGGTGTTGTTTTCGTCCACGATGGCCACCCGCCGGTTCTTGCGCCGCCGAGCCAGCTCCTCCTCGGACCAATGCTTGCCCATAAAGTCCAGCTTCAGGCTGGCCACCACGTGGAAGGGCTGGCCGCTCTCTGTATGTCGGGTTGCATAGGCCAGCAACACCGAGCCACCCCCGTCAAGCAACTCATGATGGTAGGCGAAGTTGCCCACACCCACCTGAGCCCAACCCAGATTCTTGATCTTGGCTGACCAGGGGTTGCGGATCGGGGCTGCGTCGGGCGAAGCCTTGCGCTTGGAGGGCGAAGGGGGCTCGCGCAGCTTGGGCCATATGCACTCCACCTTCTGCGCAGCGCTGAGAACGACGAACGACTCGATTCCGGGGCCTGGATCGATATCGCAGGGGTCGGCCGAGGCCGGATCGTCCTTGACGTCCGAGATCTTGTCGAAGAGCGAGACGGACTCCTTGTCGATGCGGGCTTCCACCGCCCTGGCCAGATCGTCGGCGAAGTCCTGCGATTCTTGGCGGAAGAGCTGCTCGATGGGGCGCGACATGTCCTCGGCGTGCTTGAATCCATAGTAGGCCAGGGCCAGAGCAGACCCGATCGTGGCCGGGAAGACCAAGGCCAAGATCAGCGAAATGGGCGCGCCGAAGCGTTGTCTAGCTGCGCCGCGCATGTTTGCTCCACGGTGCCACGTCAGAGCCTGACTATGACCGACGCAGGGTGAGGCCGTCCATACCCTGGTCAGGTCTGTGACTCAGGAAGTCAACCAAGAGCGCGACCAGCCGGCGACCGTGATTTCTCGCCCAACGGAGAAAGGACTCAAGTTTCCCCGTTGGAGCTGCCGATGGAAGACTTTGGTGGTTCAAGGCAGCGCACCCAGCCCAAGAGCGCCGAACGGTGTGACGGAAGACATCGTGACAATCGTCGCGGCATCAAACCCCCCAAGGAGGCCGTATGGCCGAGCCCTGGCATGAGGCGGTTTGCGAGAACGACTTCAGCGCGGAAGCAAACGTAGGGGGACGGCTCATGGAAGTCGCGCTAGGTGGGACGGCCGACCTCACGGTGAAGGGACATCTCGACCGGTTCGTGCGCAGTCTGCATGCCGAGGCCCGGCGCCGGGGGCTCACCGGGGTGAACGTGGACGTGCGCCGGCTTGAATTCATCGACTCCACCTGTTTCAAAAGTTTCGCATGGTGGATCGGCACCGTGCAGGATCTGCCGGTGGAGGATCGCTATCGCATCGTCTTTCTGTCCAGCCCAACCGTCTATTGGCAACGCCGGAGCCTGAATGCCCTGGCTGGAATAGCCGGTGACATCATGTCCGTGCAGGCGTAGGCCGATTCGCGCTCTTTGCGGTAGACTGCCCCGCGTGCGCCCTCTTTGCAGCGCCCTGGTGGCCCTCATCGCCGCGACGAGGGGGCATGACTTGGCCAATTAAGAATGGCGTGCTGATGCATTGCCGGCGAGCTGTTGGGTGTCTGCTTGCGGTTGCCGGCCTCGGTTCGCTCGGCTGTGAGAGTCACCCCGGGGAAGCTCCGGTGTCGGCAACAAGGTTGCCCATCGTCGGCGGCGACCTGGCCACGACGTGCGAGTGGCCGACGGCCATCATGCTGGTGGGGCCAGCGGGTTGCAGCGGCGCACTCGTCCACCCTCACGTCGTAGTAACCGCAAAACATTGTCTAGTCAATGATAGCGGCAATCTCACCACGCCCACCTCAATCGGTCTGGGCGAAACGCGCGGCCAGTGGGCAAAGACCGTGGCGGTTTCCAGTTGCACCACCCACCCTAGCAACGATTTCGGCATCTGTATCCTGGCGGAGGACGTGACCGACATCCCCATCGTTCCGGTCATGGCGCTCTGTGAAATGTCCGAGCTGGCCGCCGGCGAGTCTGTTGTGGAAGTGGGATTCGGGTGGACCAGCGCTACCAACCAGACCTACGGAGCAAAGAAATGGATCAATGGAACCATCGTTGCTGACCCTCCTCCTTCTTTTGCTCGCAACCCGGTCGCCGTCTACGCCACCACGGGCAGCCAGGACGGCGAGTACTACGGAGATTCTGGCGGGCCACTCTTCTTCCAGATGCCGGACGGCACCTGGCGTCTCATCGGCGAGGACTGGGGTTCCCCTTCCATCGTCGCAGACAGCACGGCTCCACGCGTCTCTGTCTACACGTCGGTCCCCTACCACGTCGCCTGGGCGGAGCAGGTGTCGGGTGTCGATCTGACACCCTGCCACGATGCCGCCGGCTGGAATCCGACCGCGGCCTGCACGGGATTCCCGACCAACCCTGGGGCGGGCGTGGGCGAATGGGCCACCCTGTGCCAAGGCGAAAGCATGCTGCTCCAGCCGACCTGTCAGGGAGCTCCTTCCGACGCAGGCACGCAGCATGCCGATGCCGGCGCGGAGGCCGGCGGCCGAGACGGACCGAACGACGGCCTTGTCGATGCCAGTTCGCGCGATTCCGACACCGGCGACCGCGAAGCGGACGTCAATCGAGACAGCGACACGGGGTGGGCATACGGTGGGGAGGATGCAGCCGACGCCAGAGACAGCAGACAGATTGGATACGCGACGGACGGCAGTGAAGTAGGCGCGAACGCCCCGGACCAGGCATCGGACGGCTCTGCCGGCAGTGGGGGAAGCGCGGGCGCCGGCGGCGGCAACGCCGACGGAAGCGGCGGCCAAAGCGATGGCAGCGCCGGGGCTGGCGGCAGCAGCACTGCCCAGAGCGCACGCGACGACGCCAGCCTTGAGGCTCCGGACGAGGGCGAGACATCGGACAGCGACGTCCCGTGCGCCAGCGCCGACGGTGGTGACGCGAGCGCCAGCGCGGACGGCGCGGACGCGAGCGCCAGCGTGGGCTCAGACAGCGGCGGCGACGCGGGCTTGCACCTATCTGCTGCCAGCGACGGAGGTGGGTCGACCGTAGGTGGTGGGGTGGTTCATAGGGTCACCAGACACTTCGGCATCGGGTGTGCCTGTAGAAGCGTTTCGGATCGAGATGCCGGCTCCTGGCCAGGCTTTGGCCTATTGGGTGTTGTGCTCACCGCCACTCGCTTGTTCCGCCGGCGGGCTAGATTCCGCGCGCGGTTCGTGGTCTGATCCGTCGCGGGTCCATGCTCTCCGCCTACATCGTGTGTTTTCTTGCCGGCGGCATCGTGCTGGGCGCCTCCATGTTCGGTGGGCACGACAGCGACAGCGGCGATGCCCACCTGGGCGATGCCCACGCGGGTGATGCCCATATGGGTGATGCCCACGGCGGCACGGTTCATGAGGGACACCACGAGTGGGCCGCACGGCTTCCATTCCTGAGCCTGCGTTTCTGGACCTGGGGCGTGACCTTCTTCGGCTTGGCCGGCCTGGCCCTGACCCTGGGCGGGACGCCTGCTCCCCTGGTTCCGGTTCTGGCCGCGGTCGGCGGCCTTGGCTCAGGATGGGGTGCGAGCTGGGCTCTCGGCCGCCTAACCCGCGATGCGGTGGGCGTGTTGCCCGAGGCCAGCAGCCACATCGGCCGCGAAGGCAAGCTGCTGCTTCCCCTGCGACGGGGCGCGCGCAGCAAGATCCGCCTGTCGATCGGCGGCGTGGAGACTGACCTCTTGGCCGAGACCGATCTTGAAGGCGAGATTCCGGCACAAATTACGGTGTTGGTGGTGGGCATGCGCGGGCTGGCCGCGGTGGTCGAGCCAACCCCCGCTGCTCTCAAGTCCGTAGCGGACGACAACCAAGATTCTGGGAAGGAGGAATCGTGACTGAACTAACAACGATGAACCCTGTGGCCGCGGTAGTGACGGGCTTGGTAATTGGGGCGGCGTTTCTGGTCTTGCTGGGCATAATCAGCCACTTTCTCTATATCTGCCGGCCCAATCAGCTACTGGTGATTTCCGGCCGGCGCCGACGCACTGAGGATGGCTCACTGGTTGGCTATCGCGTGGTGACCGGCGGCTGGGCCATGCGTCTCCCGATCATCGAGACGGTCGAGCGCATGGACATGCGCAGCATCCCCATCGACGTGTCGATCAACGGTGCCTACACCCGGGTGGGCATTCCGCTGCGGGTTCGCGCCATCGCCATCACCAAGATCTCGTCGAATCCCAAGGTGGTGATGAACGCAGTGGAGCGCTTCTTGGGCCGCGGCCCGGGCGACATCCAGCAGGTGGCCAAGGAAACCCTGGAAGGCAATCTGCGCGGCGTGCTGGCGACCTTGACACCCGAGGAAGTCAATGAGGATCGCCTCAAGTTCGCCGAGTCGCTGTCACAGGAAGTGGAGCATGACCTGGCCAAGCTGGGCCTGCACCTCGACGTGCTCAAGATCCAGCATGTCACCGACGACGCCAACTACCTGGCCAGCATCGGGCGCGGACAGATCGCCCAGGTGGTCAAGGACGCTGAGATCGCCGAATCCAACGCGCGCAACGAGGCGGCCAAGGAAGCAGCAGCCGCCGAGATGCGCGCAAAGGTGGCCGACGCTGAGGCCGAGCGCACCATCGCCCAGCGCCGCAATGACGTGCGCCGAATCGCCGCTGAGCTGGAGGCCGAGGCCAAGTCCATCGAAGAGCGGGCCGAGGCTGGCGCCCTGGCGGCCCACGCGCTCGCCATGCAGGACTTGGAGGGCGTGCGCCGCGAGCTAGAGGCCCTGCGCCTGCAGAGCGACGTGGTGGTACCCGCCGACATCCAGCGCGAGGCTGCGGCCCTGGCTGCGGCTGGCGCTGCCGCGCCGACAGCAGAAAATGGGCGCGCCACCGCCGAGTCGCTGGGATTGGTGGCCGACGCTTGGACCAAGGCCGGGCCCTCGGCGCAAGACATGTTCCTCATCAACAAGATCGAGGACATCACCAAGATCGTGGTCGACGCCGTCCAGCGCATCAAGCTGGGCCCGGTGCACTTGATCGACGGCGGCGATGGGCAGTCCCTGCCCCGCTTTGCTGCGGCCTACCCGGCGGCGGTGGCCGAGGTGCTGCGCACGCTCTTTTCCACCACCGGCGTGGACATCACGGCGCTGCTCGCGCGCCAAGCAGTCCAGCCTGCTGCTGCGAGCCCGGGCAGCAAGGAGGTGCGGCCATGACCAGCCTCGGCTTGCTCATCGGCGTCGGCGTGGTGGCCGGCATCGTCCTGCTCATCGTCATAACCCGCCTGCTCTACATCTGCCAACCCAATGAAGTGCTCATCTTCTCGGGCGCTCGCCGCGTGTTGGCCACGGGTCGCGTGGTTGGCTACCAAATCATCAAGGGCGGCCGCCGCGTGCGCCGGCCCCTGATTGAAGCCGTGGACCGCATGGATCTGACCAACATGCCCATCGAGTTGGCGGTCACCGGCGCCTATTCCAAGGGCGGCATTCCCCTGAATGTACATGGCATCGCCAACGTAAAGGTCGCGGGCGAGCAGCCCATGCTCGACAATGCCATCGAGCGCTTCTTGGGCGTGGACCGCGCGCGCATCATGGCGGTGGCCAAGGAAACCCTGGAGGGCAACCTGCGCGGTGTGCTGGCGACTTTGACGCCTGAGGAAGTCAACGCCGACAAGATCAAGTTCGCACAGTCGCTGCTGACTGAAGCCGAAGAGGATCTGCGCCACATCGGCCTGGAGCTGGACACCCTGAAGATCCAGGACGTGTCCGACGACGTGAACTACCTGGACAGCATCGGCCGCAAGCAATCAGCCGAGGTGCAGAAACACGCGGCCATTGCCGAGGCCCGCAACAAGGCCGACTCGGCCATTCAATCGGCACAGAACCATCAAACCACTGAGATTTCGCGCTTGGACGCGCAGCTTGGCACCTTGCGGGCGGACATGGCCCGGCGGGTGACCGATGCGCAGACCAAGGCAGTGGCCATGGTGGCCGAGGCCAAGGGCCAAGTGGCTTCCAAGCTGGCGCGCGCCCAGGCCGAGCTGGACGTGCAAAAGGCGCGGGTCGAGCAGGTGCGCCGGCAATTGCAGGCCGACGTGCTGGAACCGGCGCGCGCACAGAAGGCGGCGGCCGAGGCCACCGCCAAGGGCGAGGCTGCCCGCATCGTCGAGCAAGGCCGCGCCAACGCGGCCGCCATGCAAGAGATCGCCACGAGCTGGCGCCGCGTGGGCGACAATGCCCGACAAGTGTTTCTCATGCAGAAGGTGGACGCGCTCATGCGCATCGTAATGAGCAGCGCCGGCGATTTGAAGGTGGATCGTCTGACTGTGCTGGGCGGAATTGGCGGCAATGGTGGCAGCGGCGATCTGGCCGGCAAGCTGATTGCAATGAGTGAGCAACTGAAGGCCGCCACCGGCCTGGACATCGTGCAAGCCGTGCGCGAGCGCGTGGTCGGGAAGCCGGTGCCGCCGGTGCGGGTGGGAATGTAGAGGGAGCAGGTTCACACGCTGCACCCAGCGCACCGGCTGGCGGAGGGCTGGCCGGCGTCGACTTGCTCAACTAGCTTCTGGAGGACTTGCATATCAGCCGGACCAGTTCTCGGGGGGCAGGTCACCCACAAACGCGGCTTCGCCGCGCTCCCTCGTACTGATCTGTCGCTCGGTGTCGTCCGCCACCTGAGGACGCGATCTTGGCGAGCAGCCATTTCTTTTTCGCTTGGGGCAGGTCCATGCATCTCCAGAGTCATCCAGGGAAGGAACTGAAGGCGGAGGCTCCAAGACGGCGCGAGAACTGTGCCCGCTCATGGGCGGGCGGCTATGATCATCGTTCCGTACTTCTGTACTAGGATCCCGGTGGGTCCTTTCAGCTCATCGAACGCTTTGGCGAGATCGGCCTGGAAGGTCTCGCGCAACTCCGGCGGCACCCGCGACAGGAAGTTTCCAAATGAACTCGATTCCACGTGGTCGATCACTTCCCGACCGCTCTCATGCAACTGGGGCGTTTGGACGACATGCAGTTCGAGCAGCTCCAGCCCACTGGCTGTGAGCATCTGAATGGTCTCGGTCACAGTCGGACCCGTGTGACCGCTTGCATAGGGATCGAAATCCAGGCGCTCTCGATAGGAGGCTCGCCTAATCACTTGCCCGCACACTTTGACGAGCGTGCCCGCGCGCTGAAGCTCACTCGGCAGCGTGGTGATTCCCATTCGGGCACCTTTTCGCAGCACGCGCGCGATCTCGTCGAGCGCTTTCGGTTTGTCCTGCACCCAGTGAAAGACGGCCGACAAGCAGAGCGCATCGAAGCTTTCGTCGCCAAACAACGAGAGATTCTCGGCCTGCGCCACCTCGAAGCGAATATGGGGACTGCGCTTGCGAGCGATCGCGATGCGTTCCGCGAGGGGATCGATGCCGACCACCGCGCCATCGACGCCCACGCACCCGAAGATCCACTCGGCGAGTCGGCCGGTACCGCAGCCCACATCGAGAACCCGGTCACCCGGCTTGAGTGCGAGGCGCCCCACCAGTTTGGTGCCAGCCTGATACTGCGAGTCACTCAGTCGGTCATAGGTTTCAGCGAGCTCGGGATTGTCATGGGAGTACACGGGGATTCCCTTCGAGCTAGTTAGGGTATCGGACTCCCGTGGGATTGGCCAGCGGTGGCATAGGTCCTTGGCGTCACGCCACGCAGCTCAAGTCCAGACTAGGGTTGCCAGATACTCAGGTTGAAGTGCTATTATGTGCTGATGTTTATCAAGACTGTCCAACGAACCTCTGTTGTTGCACGGTTCGCAATTCTCTTAGCACTGGCTGCCGCTGGATGCTCCTCCGGAAACAGTCCCGCGGCGACAGGAGGCACGCTCTCGACGAGCGGCGGTGCTGGACCCGGAGGATCCACAGGTACAGGCGGCGCTGGCGGGGTTTCAAGTACAGGCGGCGCGACGACATCAGGCAACACCGGCGGAAGTGTGGGAACTGGCGGCACGGCGAGCGGTGGCGCGGCCACAGGCGGAGCGGCCGGCGGCACCGCAGGCAACGCGGGCGGCGCGGCCACAGGCGGAGCAGCCGGCGGCACGGCAGGGAATGCGGGTGGCGCGACCGGAGGCGCAAGGACCGGCGGCACCGCAGGGAGCAGCGCCGCGGGCGGCGCAACCGGAGGCGCAAGGACCGGCGGCACCGCAGGGAGCAGCGCCACAGGCGGCGCAACCGGGGGCGCAGCGACCGGCGGCACCGCAGGGAGCAGCGCCGCGGGCGGCGCAACCGGAGGCGCAGCGACCGGCGGCACCGCGGGGAGTAGCGCCGCGGGTGGGACCACCGGAGGTGGAGGGACCTCTGACACAGGGGGAACGAGCGGAGCGGGCGGAAGCACGCTGATCGGCGGCCCTGGTCCGGCCTCCCAGATGATCGCCCAGACTGGCGTCGACTGGGGCCAGCTGGTGATCGACACGGAAATAGCTGGCAAGACCCTTCTTGGCTCTACCTATCCCGAGGGGCTAATCCTGCACGGGATGTCCAAGGCCTACAAGCGACTCAAGGATACGGCTGCGAGCAAGGCTGCGACATATCTCACGTTCCTGACGACATCGGTGGGCAAGTGGGGCGTTGCCGACGGTTCCAGCCTGGACAACATCATGCACATGGCCGCGCTGTGTGACACCTACGAACTCACGCAAACCGCCAGCTACCAAGCTCCTGCGCTAGCGACCCGAAGAATCTTTGATAGCTACCCGACCGTCCCTCCCACCAATGGCGCCTTCTGGCACGCCAACAATGGGACTCGTGACAACCAGCTTTGGGGTGACGGGGTATTCATGTCGCTATCTTTCCTCACTCGCTACGCTACGGTTTTCAACGATCCGACGGTGTATCCCATCGCTGAAAACAACCTAACTATCACGGCGTCACACCTGAAGAATTCGGCTACCGGTCTCTTCTGGCATGCCTACGATGACAGCGGCAAAGCGACTTGGGCAAAGCCAGGGAGCAAGACCAACGAAATAAGCTGGGGGCGAGCCATGGGATGGTTCTCAATGGCAACCGTTATGACCCTGGAAATGCTGCCTGCTGACGATCCAGGTCGAGCTCAGATAGAGACGATTCTCAAAGATCTCCTCACCGCAGTGGCCAGCTACCAGGATCCGACTACCGGACGGTGGTTTCAGGTTGTCGATAGGGGATCGAATACACAGAATTGGGTCGAGACGTCCTGCTCCAGCATGTATAGCTTTGTAATCTGGTGGGCCTATCAACATGGGCTGCTGGATGCGAGCTTTGCCGATGTAGCCAAGAAGGGTTTCAATGGCGTCATGCAAGAGGTGACCAAGAACACAACCAACCAGACCACTATTGCGAACATTTGCACTGGATTGAACGCCTCGGGCAACGTGACGGATTATTTCACCCATGCGAAAGCGTCGAACGACCTACACGGAATAGGCTCGTTCATACTTATGTGGGAAGGAATGCAGTAGTAAATCTACTGCCCGCCGCGTGATAGTAGGGGGGAACCGCTGGAGGAGCTCGACGACAAGCATCCCGGCCGGTCTTCAGGTCCAGTTGCAGACTGCGATTGCGGTCAGGGGGCCGACCTGCATTTCCATCGAATTGCACGGCACCGTGCTGCACGGACAGGTGGATATGCCAAGACGGCACATGGCTGCGCGGTTTCATAGGGTGTCTTCCCGGTTTGTTTTCGTGCGGAGACCTGAGGTGCCAGGAAGTGATCGAGTACTGTGAGATCTCCGGCGGCGATGGTGGCCCGACCCAATATGCCTGCCAGGCATTGCCATCCGGGTGCCGGGGAGCCCGGTGCCCCACGTGCGACTGCCTCACCCTAGCCGGAATCTCCTTTTCCCAGTGCACAGCGAATGCGGGCGGCGACGTTTGGGCGGTAAAGTGAGGAGCGTGGGGGCGCCGCGCTTCCTACGAGTTACGCGCGCGACCGCGTGGCGCAGTTCGTCGCGGGCGGGGCGAAGGCGGTGACAGGGCTTGCAGCACGGCCACACATTTTGCGCCGTCCGGCATCCAACCTGCTATTGAGGCGCAACAGGGGTCTGGCACCAACCTGCGCTACAACTCGAAAGCACAAGGAGACACCGTCATGGGAAATCCATTTATTCACGTCGAGCTCAACACCACGAATTTCCCCAAGGCGAAGGCTTTCTACGCCAAACTCTTCGACTGGAAACTCCAGGATCTCCCGGCGGAGACGCCGGGCGATGAGTACACCATCATCAAGGTCGGCAAAGGCGTGGGCGGCGGGATGATGAAGCAGATGATTCCCGGCGCAGGGTCGGCCTGGATGCCATACGTGCTGGTGAAGGACATCGATGCGGCGACCAAGAAGGCGAAAGGGCTTCGCGCCAAGATCATGAAGGGCGTGACCGAAGTCGAAGGGATGGGCTGGCTCAGCATTATCGTCGACCCCACTGGCGCCATCTTGGGTCTGTGGGAACCCAAGGACATGTGAATCGATTGTCCACGTCCTTGACGCGCGTTTGATGTCGCAATTTGCGACCTCAAAGAATCGGATGATTCAAGCGCTTTCCGTCGCTGCAGCCGGCGCGTAGTAGTGGTCGGCGATGGCCGTCCAAGGCAGCACAATCCAGCCAATCAGAGCGAACCAGGCCAGAAACTGTTGGTTGGGTGGAGGCGGGGACCAGGGACCAGTCGCCCACATCACAGTGCAGATGGCGACAAACGACCAGAAGGCCACCGGCCCAAACCAACGGGTCGCTCGTCGGCCGCGAAGATAGAGCGCGATGCCCGCTACCCACATGGCGCCTTCGAGGGCAAAGGTGCCGGGAATCGAATTCCAGAGGTCGAGGCCCAGGCGAGGCGAGCTGCCGGGCCACAACGGCATGTCAGGGGCGTGGGTGAGAAAATCCAGGACCCAGTGACTCACCACCAGGCCGACCAGCCAGAGACAGATCCGAAAAGAAAATCCGCGCCAACGGCCGAGGGCAGCGAGTAATATGCCCCAGAAGACGGCCATCACCAGGCCATGGGACCAAGGATAGGAATCGAAGACGAGCGGGGTAAAGGCGGTGGCGCCCGGACGCATCCGCACATGCTCGATGCCAGCGAGGAGGAAGAGAGGCCAGACGAGATCGAGGGCGGTGGCAGCCACCATGAGCCAGCCGAGCGGGGCCTTTGGGACCGCACGTTTCGCGGCAAGGGCAACGGCAAGATGGCCAACGAACATGGGAGCACCTCCGTATGCTCGACTGTCTGATGCTCGTTTCGCGGAATTGTGCCAATCGGCTTGGTCTGCCCTGCAGAAAGGATTCCAGAGTCTCGCAGAAGATCCTGGGACAGAACGCCCTTCGCCGTTATACAATAGGTGGCCGTGGGACGACGATTGGCAGGTTGAGCCGTTGGAGTACAGAGGGTTCGGCAGATACGGCCCGCAGGGCACGAGAAACTGACAAGAGGTGGCGAACATGACTCAGACTCCTCAGCAGCTTCGTTGGGTGCGAATTGGTGTTTCACTTGCAATCGCCTTCAGCGCCTGCTCAGGAGGCAGCGGAACCGGCGCTTCCGGTGGAAGCACGAGCCCCGCACCAGCTGGGTCAGGGGGCGTCGCCGGCACGCCAACGGGAGGTGTGCTTGGCTCGGGTGGGTCCAACATTGCAGGTGGCGGAAGTTCCGGAGGCACTGTCAGCGCCGGCGGGACCACGAGCGCTGGCGGCACTACCAACGCCGGGTCCGGGGCGACTGGCGGCACCACCAGGCTCGGTGGATCTTCTCCCGCGGGCGGCACGACCAGCACCGGCGGGACCTCCAGAGCTGGCGGCACCACCAGCTCAGGTGGTGCAATAGGCTCGGGCGGCACGAACAAGACGGGCGGCGCAACTGCCCTTGCCCCGGACGCGGGGCCGACGAGCGCGTCCGATGGGGCGATCGACAGCCCAGCCAGCGACGGCGGTAGCAGCATGGTCACATCGATCGTCAAGGACGGCGTGACCTGGACATTCTCCGCGCCGGCGCTGGCGGGCCAGTTCATGACCGGCGACTATTGGATAGTGGGCCCGGCGACGGTAACCGCGATCAGCCCTGCGCCGACCAACGCCACGCCGTTCTTGAACGGATCGGTCGTGAACCTCCCGACCTCCAACGGCAAGAGTCCCTTCGACTCGCGGCTCAACGACGGCACCGACGAGTCATGGTGGTTCGACGCGAGCTTTCGCTCGTATCCACCGGTGTCGCTCAAGGCGGGCGACTCACTGGTCTCCAGCGTCAGCCTGGCCACGCCGGCGTCGCTGCCCGAGGTGATGCGGGCAAGCGACAAGAGCTGCAGCCCGGTCAGGAGCGTTTCGGTGCTGACGGTTTTGTCGACTGCTCCAGCCGCGGACGCCTTCAGGCCGTCCTACTGCGACCGGAGCCAGACCCTGTATCGCGCGAGTGCGCTGCGCCGCGATCTTCTGCCCTCGCACCCCGCGCCCAAACCGCAAAGCACGCCCACCCTGGCGCAGTTCGAGGCCCTCTTCCGCCGCCCGTGGATCGACACCAATGCCTTTTTGTTCGACGCGCCCGCCGAGTACATGCCCAGCTACGGCCAGCACGTCGCGTTCGCCGTCAGCTACGCGAGCCTGCTCTTGCTCCTCGATTTCTCCGCAGCAGACAAAGAGCCGCTCACCAACTACCTCGTGCAGTACGGGATCGATCTGTACGGCTGCGTGAAGGCGGGCTACGGTTGGCCCGCGTTCGGTGGCCACCGCAGCGGGCGCAAGCTGCCCATCATGATGGCCGGGCTGCTCTTGCAGGACGACGGGATGAAGAACGTCTCTGCGACCTACCCCAACCGATTCGGCGAGGACATGCAAACCGTCTACGTCAACCAGATCCCGGGCGGGTATAGCAAAGCCTGGCAGGGTGCGACGGTGATCTACGGCGGGCACTACGGCGTCGATCAGACCAGCGGCACGCCCACCGACACCAGCAGCAACGGACTGTACGCACCCTACGAACAATTGCAGCCCAAGGACTGGCAGCTCTTGACCCCGCCGGGCGAGCAGCTCGGCGAGGCGTATCGGCGCTGTTGCACCTCGGTCTCGTGGGTGGGCGAGGCGCTGGCGGCGCGCATGCTCGGCGCCCAGGACACCTGGAACCATCCCGCCTTCTTCGATTATGTCGATCGCTGGATGACCGAGGACGACACGCAGGCGGTGGCCGACATCAAGACGCAGTCGGGGTTTGACTACAGTTCGGATTGGGAGCGCCAGGGCCAGACCGCATCCTGGCTGCAGGGCGAATTCCCGCAATACAGCTTCATCGACGACATGTGGACGGCCTACCGGAACTGAATACTAGGGAGAGTAGCTGGGCAATTCGAGGACGTAGCTGTCGACGGACGTGCCGTTGCCCCAATCACTGGCGAACACCGCCCGGGTGCCGCTTGGGCTGGGAACTGTGTGCGCTTCGGCCCAGTAGCCGAGGACGGAATTGTTCTTGCCCCAACTACGGTGCCTTCCCACACGACAGACCGCCCCGGTGTTGGTGTCGGCGATGAGATTCTCCAACCCGAGAAGGGTCTTCCCCTGCAGACCCGCGGTGTCGTCGGGGACGGTCGACACGAAGATCCAGCCCGGCTGCTTGTACGCCATCGCCGAGACGTGGCCGTCGGGGGGGTACGGCCAACCGGTTTTGGGTCCGATGACCGCGCCACCGGTGCCGTCGGTGAGATCCCATGTCACCAGGATCCCGACATTGCTCTTCGCATCGTCGTTGCCGTCGTCGTAGACCGCCCCATTCCAAGTGTCGTGCCCATTTGCCAGCCGTCCCAAAGAGGCGTGATTGTCGGGCACCTGCAACCCCAGGGAGCGGACTAGGTTGAGGTTGGCGTCCAGAACCTGTCCAGTGCCGGCCTCAAGGTAGGCAAGCGTGCCGCTGGGCGCGACCTGCGCCGGCGGAGTTCCGCTGGCCGCCTTTGGCCCAAGCACGGAATCTGTGAAGCTGTCATAGATGAACATCTGATTGCTGCAAACCAGGCCGAGACGATGCGAATCCCAGGAGGTAAACATCGGGTCATCGCCGTTACTCACCGACGATGCTCCGCAGAGAGTGCTGAAGCTGTGCAGCCTGTCCTGCGTCCCTGCGCTGACGTGGTAGCGAATGAATTCCTGATTATCGACGTAGTAGAGAATGTCTGGATCCGAAGTATCCCAATAGACCTGCTCCAGGTCGGCGGGATTGATGTCCAGCGACCGAATGAGCTGGTAGGTCTTGCCGTCGTAGAGCTGNNACGATCGCGGCGTTGGCGCCCGAGCCCGCGACCGCGGTAATGCGCCGGAGCGTGGTGCCGAACTCGGCATCGATGACCGTCCCGCCGAGCGCGGGTTTGGCAAGCGCGGTCATCGGGCGCGGATCCTTGTCGGTGACCATCCCGGCACAGAGATCGATGGTCCCGACCGTCGCGCTACCGCCTCCACCACCGCCGTCCACGGCGGTGCCTCCCGAACCACTCGCGACGCCACCCGAGCCTCCGCCGCCGGTTGCCATCGTGCCACCGGTTGCCGTCGTGCCACCACTTGCCCGACTGCCGCCGGTTGCCGGCGTACCACCGGTTCGCGTCGTACCACCCGTTGGCGTAGCACCACCGGTTGCCGTCGTGCCACCGGTGTGAACCGTGCCATCCGTGTTTCCGGCCCCGCCGGTGACACCGGTGCTAGTCGCAGTCCCAGAGCCGCCGGTCGCCGAGGTGCCGCCAGAGCCGGCACTTCCCGTGGTGCCACCGCCACCGCCAGAGCCGACACTCCCCGCAACGCCGCCGCTGCCGGCTGCGCCTGCCCTGCCGCCGACAACTGTGGCGCCTGCCACGGCCCCTGCACCCGGGTTGCTGGACGCGCCACCTGAACCACCGCTGGTTCCGCCTTGACCCGCCGTCGCGGTAGACGTTGCCCCGCCACTCGTGTTCCCAGACCCTCCGGTTGCGCCACCCGTACCGCTGTGCGAGCTCCCGTTGGACCCGGAGCCGCACCCGAACAGGTTCAAGGCGATGGCTAGGGCGGAAGCGACCAGCGAAGTCCCACATTCCATTCCCACGAAGTTCTTCATCGCGGCCCTCCTAGTGCGGTTGGTTCCGGTTGCGTGTGGGTTCTCGACTTTCAATGGGTCAATGGCTTCGCACCCGCGAATCCGTTCTGCGATCCTGTCACGTACGCCTGACACGTGGCACCCGATACCGGACAGTCGACGGTCTCTTTGCCGCTGTTCCACGACCACCATAGCCAGCTCATGCCATCCACTGCGGCCTGGTCCATTTCCGACTGATAGTCCAGGTTGGTGTCGCCACCGTAGTTATCGAGGCCGATCTCAATGGGAAAGGGCTGAGTGACGGCAAATTGATGAATGGCCTGCGCGCCTGTGACCACTCCGCTGTGACCCAAGAGCAACCCGCCCTGCCACGACGGATAATATCCGTCGCTGGTGCCCCAATACGCCTGCCACCCGAACATCGTCTGCGGGTTGCCGCTGACAATCACCGTGTCTGCCGCGCGAATGGTGTTGCCGTACTCGACGATCCCGTAGAGGTCGCGGCCCTGGTAGTTGGCCATGATTTCCAATGGATTGGTATATTCTTGGGTTCTAAAGAACTGGATGTTGGTCTTGGCTGCGTTCGCCCATGCGACGCGCCCTGCTTCAGTGCTCGCGTCTTCCGTGCTGATGAACTCCTGGCCGGCGTCGATGATGACATTGCCGCGGTACTTGCTCATCAAATCTTTGAGCCACTGGCGGCTCCACACGGCCAAATAGCAAGGCCCGGGTGTAGCAGAAGAACAAGCCGTGCTCGTGGGGGAGCTCAGTGAATAGAAATTGCCCCCGCCCAGCGCGCTGTTGATGACGTAGTTGTTGCCCGAATCCCAGGTAAAGAGCGACACCCAAACAAGCATGTGACGTGCAACGACTTCACCCAGGAGAGTATCGAATCCAGCCGGGGTCATTCCATTCGCAGTATCGAGCGTGAACAACATGCGCATGGCGTTGGCGCCCATTGTGGATATTTGGTCTACGTCGAGGGTTTGGTCCACACCCGCCGCGACATCTTCCGGTCCGCGCGCAATGATGGGGTTACCCGCGGTGTCGTAGATCTTGTTGCCGATAAGCTGGATGCTCGGGGAACTCGCTACGGTGCCGCCTGAGCTTGTGCCGCCATCCGAGCTGGTCGTCCCGCCGCTGCTCGCGATCGTGCCACCCGCGCTGCCATCGGTCGCGCTGGAACCGCCCGTCCTCGTTGTTCCGCCCGCGCTGCTCGTGCCACCGGCTCTGGTCGTACCACCTGAGCTGCTCGTGCCACCCGCTCTGGTCATGCCGTCCGCGTAGGTCGTGCCGCCGGCACTCGCGGTCGAGCCACCCGTGCTGGCTGTCGTGCCGCCGGCGCTAGCCGAAGAGCCGCCCATACTCGTGACGGCGGCGTCAACACCAGCAGTGCTTCCACCCGAGTTGGTCGAAGCCGTGCCCCCGCTTCCGCCCTGCCCGCCATGATTCGTGGTAGACGAACTCGAGCATGCCGTGAGCATTACAGCGGCGGACAGGAACGCCCGATGCCAGTGGATTCGAAGACAAGCGATGGTCATGAGTCCTCCTAGCTGTGTTTCTGGACAGCATTCGCGCTGAAGGCGCCTCGCGTGGCGCAAAGCTCAGCCTCGCACACGCGTTGATCATACACGCAATAGTCACTTTGCTGATAGTCTGGAATCCATGGCTCGCGAGTCCGGATGCCTAGCTGTTCATTTGGGCTTGTGGGAACCCAAGGACATGTGAAGCGATTGCCAGCGCAGGATCGCGCGGGCGCCAGCCTCGGCCGTCCTCACCTGCCGCGCAGGCGGCGCAGGACTTCCCGCGCCGGCCCGGTGGCGCGCCAGCTCCAGGATGACAGCAGCTCGTCGATGCGTGCCTGCAGCCGGGCCAGGTCGGCACCCAGTTCGTTGTTCGAGTGAGCCAGGGCGTCGCGCTGTGTTTGAACATCGCTCAGCGTGCGGGCCTTCGAGTCGCGCTGCTCTCGAAGCTCGTCCCGCGCGCGGGCCAAGGTGTCGCGCTCCCTTTCGACCGCATCCAGCGTGCGGGCCAGCGCGTCCCGCTCCCCTTCAACCTCGTCGAGCGTGCGGTCGAGCTCGTCCCGCTCCCATCTGGCCGCCTCCAGCATACTGGCCAGCGCGCTCCGCTGCTGCTCGCCCTCGACCAGGGTGCGGGCCAGTGCATCCCGCTCCTGCAGTGCCTGCTCTCGCTCGTGGCCGGCCGCGACCTGCTCGCACCGCGCTCGCTCCAGTTCCTCCGAGCGGATGGCCATCCCCCGCTGCGCGACTTCGAGGTCGTGCTCAGAAACGGCCAGTGCGGTTTCCAGTTCCTCCACGCCCCGGTGGCGCAGGAAAAGCTGCAGCCGAATGGCGTCGGGATCGTAGGCGGTCAGCGTGGCGGGGTCGCGAATGAAGCGGTCCCTCGACTCCACGCCGTCGCGCTGCACGTGCCAGTCAAACGCGCCCTCGGCCGGATCCCAGCCCGGCTGGCGTTCTTGCAGAATCTTGCGCTCGCCCTGAGCCTGGTTGCGAATGGGGTAAAGGCGCAATAGGAAGCGGATGGGAAAAACGCGGCGTTCCGAGATGATGGCCTCGTGACCGCCGGACGAAACCAGATCCACCGGCGATCTCTTCCAGGCGTTGATGCGTAGCCGGTCGAGACGGCGCGCCGGCTCGCAATGCCGGAAGGTTGTGCGCAGGTCGTGTCCCTTGCGGTAGTTGTCGTCGGTGGGCGGAAAGGCGAACGCCGCGAAATCGATGGCGCTGTAACCGGCCTCGTGTACCCGCCGGATGGCCTGGCACAGGTCGAGGTGCGGCCACGGGCTCTCGCGGAACTCGTCAGCGTCGTGGTGGATGAACCAGTCACCATCCAATTCCTGCGCCAGCTTCTGCTTGCGCTCCAGCAGATGACCCCAGGTCAAGCGTTGGGCGTCTTCCGCGGGAAAACCGGATTTGTCCGGAAAGCGCTCGATCCCAATTAGGCCCTTGCCGACAAAGCGCTGGGCTTCCGCCACCGTACCGTCGGTCGAAGCCCGATCGATGAGGTACACCGACACACCCTGCTCGATAAGGTGCTGGATGGACAACCCGATGATGTCCTCCTCGTTGTAGGCGGCCATGATGGCCGTGACCGAGAAGCTTCCTGGCGCGTCCACGTGATCCTCAACCCGCCGGCTTCTCGGCCGGCTGCGCCTGAGCATGGAAGAAACAAGCCTGTCTTTCTCGATGTCCCATCTCGTCTGGGTTCCCCCGCTAGTCGCGTCTTATATCACTACGCCCCAATACCTGCTATTCGCCTGCGGCAAGTCGAAATCCGTCCGGGTGCGGACAGGAAGCCCTATGGACGCACCGAAGGCGCGCTCCTGGGCTTGTCCGTGACCTTGCCCGCGCCCTTGCCCACAAAGCCGATCTGACGGTCATTCAGTCTCTTGACGGGCACGCCGCACAAGGCGGCTAGGTCGGAATCGAGGATGACCCTCTGTCCGCGCAGAATGAGGATCGTCCGCTCCACCCGTTCTAGCGGAACGAGGCTGGTTTCGGTCACGGTCGGTCTCACGACGCGGGCGCGTCCTTGCGCGCCTCGTACTCCGTCCGGCCCTTCTCGTTGTGGCATACCCGGTTTTCGGCAATGACGAGGAATAGTTGTTAGCCGTCCTTTGCCGCACTTCTGAATATGACGACTTGCCATCAAGATGCCCTCAGCCGGCTGAGCTGCGTACAGGCTGTCTGCCTTCCCGCCGGTGGGCTATCCTGGCCGCTCATGATTCGCGTTTGCTGCTCCAACCGCACCGAGGCGCTCTTGCAGGCGTTCGTGCGCAACTTGCAGCGCGAGCGGCAGAGCGACGGTCCCTTTGCGCCGGTGCGGGTGGTGGTGCCCAACCGCAATGTGGAGACCTATCTGCGCCTGGGCGTGGCGCGGGCGTGCGGAATTGCGGCCAATTTGCAGGTCACGTTTCTGCGCAAACTGCTGGCCCGCGTGGCCGAGCAGGCGATACCCAACGGCCGCGTAGTGGATGCGCAACAGATCCAAGGCCACCTGCTGGCGCTGTTTCACGACGACGGGTTTCTCAGACGGCCGGAGATGGCGCCGGTGCGCGCCTATCTTCTTGCGGGCGGCGACGCGCGCGACGCGGTCGACCGCCGACGCTGCCAGCTCGCCTTCCGGCTAGGCCCGCTGTTCGAGGAATATGCGGCGTCGCGAGCCGAGATGGTGAAGACGTGGGAGACAGGCGCCAGCCTCGGCAACGATCGCCTGTTTGCCGCCACAGAGGCATGGCAGCGCGCGCTCTGGCTGGCCATCTTTGGCCCCAAGGGTCGCATCGCCCTTCGCTCGCAAGCCGAGGGCGTCACCTG
This sequence comes from Myxococcales bacterium, assembly GCA_003157775.1. Taxonomy (GTDB): domain Bacteria; phylum Myxococcota_A; class Polyangia; order Fen-1088; family Fen-1088; genus Fen-1137. The sequence goes on from PMKP01000328.1 coordinate 23,927, forward strand.
GTTGCGCATCGACGAGCTTTTGGCGCGCGCCGAAGCGCAGGGCAAGCTCGCGGCCGAAGAACTGGGACCGCGGTTGCACCTATTCGGCGTGTCCTACGCCGCGCCGGCCTACCATCGCATGCTGGCCGCGCTCGGCCGCCACATCGAGGTGTGCCTGTACACGCTCAACCCCTGCCGCGAATTCTGGGAAGACGTTGAAACGGCGTCCGAGGTACGCCGCCGGATGGCTAGGATGCCCCAAGCAGACCACGCGCTCGACGATCCCTTTGGCCTACTTAATCCATCCGAGAATCTCGCTTTGCGACTGTGGGGCCGGCCGGGCCGCGAGAACCTGCGCCTGCTCGGCCAGCTCGAGTTGTGCGACTTCGAGGAACACTTCGCAGCCTCGGCCGCACCCACGCTGCTCGGCCGCCTGCAGAACGACATTCTGGACCGGGTGGCAAGAAGCGAGCCCGACCCAACCCTGCGCGCCGACGGCAGCCTGCAGGTGCTGGCCTGCCCAGGCATACGCCGCGAGCTGGAAGTGGTAGCGGCCGAGATCTGGCGTTGCCTGCGCACGCAGCCCGATCTGCGCTGCAATGACATCGCGGTCATCGTGCCCGAGTCGCGCAAGGATGCCTATCTTTCGCAGGTGGGCGCGGTCTTTGGCGAGAGCCACGATTTGCCCCATCACGTGGTGGACCTGCCGCTCGCTGGCGGGCACCGGCTGGCCGAGGCCGCGCAAATGCTGCTCGACCTGCCGTTCTCCTCGTTCTCGCGCAAGGAGCTGGCGCCGCTTCTCATCCACCCGTCGCTGATGGCGCGTTTCCCCGGCGCCCGCCCAGCGGACTGGCTGCGCCTGATCGACGAGCTAGGGATCGTGCGCGGGGCCGAGCAGCGAGATCTCGCCGGAAGCTACCTGGACCGCGATCTGTTCACCTGGGATCAGGGCCTGCGCCGACTGGCCCTGGGCGCGTTCATGCTGGGAGAACGCAGCGGCGAGCCAACCCCGGTCAGTCTCGACGAGAATCAGTACCTGCCCGTCGAAACTGCCCCCGATGAACGCGCCAGCGCGCTCGGGTTCGCGCTTCTCGTGCGTTCGCTCATCGCCGATGCTCGATTCGCCGCTGGCAGCGACGGCCCGACCGAGCGTCCGCTCCGCGGGTGGCTGGACTTCATCCGCGGCATGCTGGCCGCGTACCTTGTGCCTAGTCGCGTGGGGAGCCGGCGAGCTCCCCCTTCGGGGGCTTCGGGACCGACGGCCACCCTGCCCGCCCCGCGCGCTTCGCGCGCGCCCTCGTTGCTCGCCGCGGACCATCGCGCGAGGCCGAGCGAAGCGAGCAGGGAGGGGGGGCAGGTGGGAGGCCGAAGGGTTTGGAAACCCTTTGAGGGTTCCCATATGAGCGATGACACTGAAGAAGGACTGCTGGCGCGCTGCCGGGGAGCGGTGGACGATCTCGAAGACGTTGGCCTGCAGGACTTGCCCGTCAGCTACCGGGTCGCAGCCGAGCTGGCCCGCAGCGCACTCGCTTCCATCCCGGGATCGCGTGGCCAATACCTCGCGCGCGGCGTGACCGTCGCGTCCTTCGTGCCCATGCGGGCCATCCCCTT
>PMKP01000044.1:0-2165 GCA_003157775.1 Myxococcales bacterium
GAGCTGGTGATCGTCGATCCGATCCAAGCGTTCTTCTCTCGTGACCTGTCGTCCAACAATGACAGCGACGTGCGCAAGGCACTCCGCGACGGTGTCACCGTTGCCCGCGCGCACAACTGCGCAATGCTTTGGATTCGCCACTGCAACAAGCTACAGGGTGTTTCTGCACTGGCCAAGGGTGGCGGTTCAATCGGCTTCACGGGAATCGTTAGACATGAAGCCATGCTTGGCCAGGCCGAGGAAGATCCCGACGGTCGAATCATCGCCTGTGTGAAGAGCAACCTTTCCCGCAAACCGCCCTCCCGAGCATTCAAGATCGTAGAGCAAGACGGCGTCCCGCGCATCGAATGGGGCGACACGTGCGCAACGTCGGCGGACGATCTGGCCCGCGCGAATGGGCGGCAGGACAAAGGCGCCGATGCCGCCGTGCTATTGCAAGAGGCACTCGCCGCTGGTCCACGCCGCCAGAAGGAAATTGAGGGGCTCGCCGCTGAAAAGCACCTTGGCTGGCGCACCGTACAGAACGCCAAGAAGACCCTTGGCGTGAAGTCGCAGAAACTCGACGGCGCGTGGTGGTGGACCCTCCCCCCTGCCCCCACTGCGGCCTTGCATCCTTGCGCCCTTGGCACACCGTGCGTTGTTCCCTTTAATAATAATAACTACTTAGATAAGGAAGGATGCAACACCGCAACACCGCAAGGACGCAATGATGTAGAGGCCCCCCCTGCTTTGCGGCCTTCCCTGGCGGACGAAGACCCGGAGGAAATCTCGTGACCGCCGCGTCCGTTCTCACCCTCTGCGTTAGTCGTGGCCTGCGTCTCGCCCCTGCTGGTGACGGTGTGCGGGTGCACGGTCCCAAGGCCGTGAGAGATGAACTGCGCGAGTCGATCCGGGAGCACAAGACGGAGCTGGTGAGCTTGCTGCGAGCTGGCCGCGTCGCCGAGGTGCGCGCGTTCTACTCGCAAGCCTTCGGGCGGTTGTCCGCGTTGTACCCGGACAGCATGATCGGCGACTTGTGGCCGAGCATCGTTGCCCGGCACCCCGTCATGGCCCACGCCATCGGCTTGGCTGAGCTGGCAGCGGACGCAGCGGCCTTGAGCTACCAGAGCGGAGAGGCCCCGGATAGCGGGCCCTTCCTGGCCGCGCTGCAGACCTGGGAGACGGCATGGCGTGAAGCCATCGCGGCGCTGACTGGTGACACCTGCGGCGACTGCGGCGCCCGTGCCGTCGTGCTGGTGACGACTGACTACGGCTGCAAGTTCTGCCGGGCTTGCTTGCGGCCCGCGCCGCTGAACCCGAAAGGACGCGCCCATGCGTGAGAATCTGCCCTTCCCGGCTACGATGGCCGAGACTCTACCCGGCCCGGCGCCGACGGTGAGCCCGGACACGGTAGCGGCCCGAGGTGGCCATAGTGCGGCCAATCTGCCCCAAGTGGCCGGCAAGGAACCTTGCGCAACCTGTGGGACGACCGCGTGGGTTGACGCGGTGTTCAGCAATCACGCGCTCTACTGCGGGTCCTGCGCGCGCGAGATTCGCCGCACCGTCGAGTCGCCGGCGATGCCGCCGACCGCAAGCCAGCGACGCCAGCTTGATCTCTGGTGCCAACCGCATCGAGGTGCTTTGTGAAAAGGTTTCCGCCCACCAGCCCCCGCGACGGCTCGTCTCCTGTGCGGTTGTGCCGCCGGCACCCCCTGGGTGCACCCGCGGAAAATCTGCGGGTTCGCCCGGCTGGTGGGTGGGATCTATTCGAGGTGACCAACCATGAGTGAGCCCGAGCAAAAAGCGGACACTATCGGACACGCGGCGCCCCAGTCTCCCGACGACGACACCGACGGGCTTTCCGTTCAAGAGCGGCGCTTCGTGACGCTGTCCGCATTGGGCGAGAGCATGGACGTGATGGCCGCCACGCTGGGCGTGACCAGCCGAACATTAAGGCGCTGGAAGCTACGCCCCGTAGTCGCGTCTGCAATCTCCGACCTGACGCACGAGTCGATGGCGATGGCCAAGAGCACGCTGGCGAACGCGGCGTCCCGTGCCGCCCGTGAGCTTGTGGGCCTCGCCGAGTCGGCGTCCCCGGATGCTTCCCGGGTATCGGCCGCCCGCGCAATTTTGGAGCATGCAGAAAAGTTTGTGGAGGTGGCGGAGCTCGTGGAGCAAGTCGCCGA
>PMKP01000044.1:2237-3640 GCA_003157775.1 Myxococcales bacterium
GGCTGAGTGTGCCGCGGTGTACGCGGAACTCGATTCGATCCTGGCCAGGATGGACGCGCGAGAGGCGGCTAGCAAAGGTTCTCACCCGATTGTTGCCGGCATTTCGCCGCGCAACCAACCCAGCAACGAAAGGCAATGACCATGTCCCTGAACACAGTGAACGACGATCTCAATGCAGCCGACAAGCGATCGGCTGACCTCCTCGAACAAAGCACCACAAGCAACGCGCAGATCGCGACGGCTCTGCAACCCGCGCGCACGGCGATTGCAGCGATTCAACAGGCCGAAACGGCCCAATTCAACGCCCTCGCCGCCAAAGCGCCGGGGCAGCCCCTGCGCGATGCCCTGGCCGCAATTCAAGACCAAAGGACAGAACAGTTCCACGCCCTCGGGCGCCAGTTGAACGTGGCGGCCGGACTTCCGCCAGCCTTCCCAAGCAAGTAACCCCCAACCACAACGCAACCGAAAGGAAACGACCAATGAAAACTGACAGCGATACGAACATGGATTACGAAGAATGCCGATTGCGGCTTTATCGGCTCGCGAGCATCAGCACCGAGGCAGTCGGCCGAGTTGGGAAGGTCATCGAACGAGAACTCGTTCAACTTGGCGCCAGTCCCGCCAACCTGTCCCCCGAAGAAACGGAATGTGCCGCGCGCGTCGGTCTCTCGGCCGCAGACCTGGCCGCGTCCAAAGCCCGCAATGCTGAAATTGAGCGAGTGCTGGGCAAGGTGAGCAGCGAGGACATGGTCTTGCTGAAGATCATGTGCGGCGATGATCGGCCGGCGATGGCCGAGCGGTATGTCTCACTGAAAGGATTGGGCTGAGATGCTCCGGCAAGATGGGACGTCTTCAATCGCGGGCGGTGTTCGGCTGGGCTGGCGACTACCGAGCGACGAGGAGGCGGAGGCGGGCATAGCGGCGCTTGAGGGAGTTGTCGGCGCCGCCGATGCCGCTCGCATGTCGTGGCGCCGGCGGATCTGCATCCTTCCCAGCGCGCAGTTTGGACTGCTGGTGGACGAGCCTGGCTTCTTGAGCGGTAACGACTATGGCCTGCTCCAATTCACAGCGGGCGCGGCCGATGCTTTCCCGGTGGCGCTGCCCATCGCCGACGCGGTTGCGCTTCTGAAGTCGAAAGACAGCCCGGAGCTCGAGCTGCAGCGGAGGAGAACGCGGTTGGGAGAGCTGGCCGAGCGCCACAGGAAGCAAGAACTCGACGAACACAACGCACGCATCGAGGCCGCCAAGCGCCAAACCGACGCAGCGGAGTCGGCGGCAAAATACAGGTGGAATCAATGGGCAGTGATGGAGCCATGGGCTCAGGCACTTTTCGCGTTGGCTCTCCGGGTGAAGGAACGCGATCCTGAACTGGCGGACGATTTGAGGAAGGTCGCCTCCTCGTC
>PMKP01000196.1 GCA_003157775.1 Myxococcales bacterium
CCACTCGGTCATCTCTCCGGGGGGAGATATTCGGTTTTCAGAGGAGAGAGTGGGAGTCGAACCCACGGTACCTTTCGGTACACCTGATTTCGAATCAGGCACCTTCGGCCACTCGGTCATCTCTCCCAATGATTTCGCTGGGTTATTTATGGCTCTTTGTTTCCAATATTTCCATTGTGCCCTGGTTGTGCCTAAACGATGTCCGCGGGCCAACGGAACGCCAACATATGCCGCGATTGCAGGCCATGGGTCAAGCTGAAGTCAACCTCAGGGCGCTCGTGGTGAACTGGGTCAAAGCTGCATGCGGGCATGAACCAACCGCTGGCGCCGGCCCCGTCCTGGCCGAAGTGAGTGCGGTCACGTTTCCCCGCAATTCTTGCCGAATGTAGATAGACGGCCCCCGATCCCTATGCCAGCATGGAAACATCTCCTAACCCGTGCAGCGGGGTGACGCATGAATAGGAAGTGTCTGACCTGGGCCCTCTTCCTCAGCGTTTGCTTCGCGGGAGCGGCTCGCGCCGACATGCCGCCGCCCGAGGCTATGGCGTGTTGGGGCAGTAATGGCAGCGCTGGGCCTCTGCCGGTTGGCAGCCCGTGCAACTACAACGGCCCGGGCACTTGCCAGAATGCGACTTGCACAGGCGCGAATCCGTCCACGAACCCGTATAGCTGTCTGAAGTGCGTCCCGACTGGCAGCGGTGGAGACTCGGGCTGCACGATCGGTGGCCGCCTTGCGCGCACGGTTGGCCCCTGGTTGGCAGCAGGTTTGTTCGGTGCGGCCATGATGCTGGTGCGGCGCAGGCCGCGCCGCTAGGTACCTTCCTCCACGGGAATCTGACGAGATGGGTGCATGGCTACAGGCCTTTCTGTTCACCCAGATCGTAGAAGTGCCCATCTACATGCGCGGCATGCGCTGCTCAATCTGGGCGGCGTTTGGCGCGAGCGCGCTCACCCACCCGATCGTGTGGTTCGGATTCTTCCATCCCGCGTTTCCCGGCAGCTACACGACCAAGATAGTCGCGGCCGAGCTGTTTGCCTGGTTGGCTGAGGCTGCCTATTTCCGGTTTGCCTTCAAGCGCAAACGCGCGTGGTTGTGGGCCCTGTGCGCCAATGGCGCCAGCTTCAGCCTNNCGTGTGAGCCTGCGCAGGGCGAGGGCGAGAACTGCGGCCGAAAGAGCGATGAGCAGTATGAATGTCCAGCGGCCGAAAAGCTGCTTCCCCGCTGGAAAGAAAGTTGGGAACGCGCCTGCAACCAGCGCCAGGCAAGGCAAGCCGAACGCGGTCGCCGGCCAGCGGGGCATGAGCGCGTACACGGCGACCAGGGTGACAGCCATCGTGCTTTGGAAAAGCAGGACTCCGGGCAGGGCCAAGAAGAGCGAGCCTCCAGAGAAGGCGATGAGCGGCAAGGACAACAAGAGAGCTCCGGTGCTCGCGCGCAACCAACCTAGGCGGTCAGCCATGATGCCACCCACGAGTTTTCCTAAAAAGGCGGCCGCCGGCAGCCCGATCGCGACCGCCAAGCTCCCGGGGCATTGGAAACAGGCGCCGAAGCCAACCAAGGAACGCACCGCAACCGACACGAGGAGAAGCATCAGAAGGATCAGCCAGGCGAAGATTGCTGGCTGCACTTTCGCCTGGCTCGGCGTGCTCCTGCCCGCGGCAGCCGGCTTGTCCAGCGTGATGAGTGCGACGACCGCAAAGGCCAGGGCGATGTAGATGGGGAAGGTCGAGCCCCGGCCCGTACGTCCCATCCACATGCCGAGGCCCAGACCCAGCGCGCCTGGCGCCACGAACACCCCGGCCGGTGCGGCCCGCCCGCCAGCAGAACGCAGAACCAGGCCCCCGGCGCCCAGGTGAAAGAGGGCATTGCCCACGCCTGCCACGATCATGGTGGCCAAAGGGGGAATCGGCCCTGGGGCCAATGCCACGGCTGCCATGGCCGCGCCGATGATCATCGAGAATCGCGCCAGGCGCAGCCGATCCACCACCAGGCCAAGGGGAAACTCCAGACCAAACGCGAGCAGATCGTAGCCCGCCACTGTCCAGAAAGCTCCCAAGTCTCCGATGTACGAGCTGCGCGACGCGCGTACCACGGCAGCCGCACAAGCGGCATCCACCAAGGCGTGGATGAGGCCGTAGACCCCAGGACGAAAACGCGATTCCGCAGGCAGTGGCTGAAGCTTCATCGGCGCGACAGGTTCTCTTCGATATCAGCGCCAACTAGAGTAAGACGCATTTGGAGCCTCCGATTTCCTGATAATGGGGCGTTCCCGTCAGCCACGCCCTGGGCCGTGGATGTTAGCAGCTCCTTGCTGAGAATCGGTGTGCGCACCGTCACATGATCGCGACAGATAGCGCATTGAGTTGGCGGCGGTCTGTGCCCCGCGGATGAATGCGATTGTGCTAGCATCACCGAATGCTGAACATTCGCATCCGCGATCGCGCTCAAGGCACATCCCTTAGGTATTTCTTCGTCATGATCGGTTTGGCAGTCCTGCTGGTTGAGGGCTGCACCCCTGCGGCCGGAAGCGGGGGCGGGAATGGTGGCGCCGCAGGAGGCAGCAGCAACCCGGGATCGGGTGGCCAAACTGGGTCTGGCGGCAAAGCAAGTGGCGGTTCACAAGCAAGTGGCGGCTCACAAGCAAGTGGCGGCTCGCAAGCAAGTGGCGGCTCGCAAGAAACTGGCGGCTCGCAAGCAACCGGTGGCTCACAAGAAACTGGTGGCTCGCAAGAAACTGGCGGTTCGCCAGGAAGTGGCGGTTCGGTGGGAAGCGGTGGCTCGGTGGGAAGCGGCGGTTCGGCAAGGACTGGCGGTTCGGTGGGAAGCGGCGGCTCAGTGGGAAGTGGCGGCTCGGTGGGAAGTGGCGGCNNTTGGCGGCTCTGTTGCAAGTGGTGGCTCGCAAGGAAACGGTGGCTTGTCCGCGACCGGCGGTGTGTCGGCAACCGGTGGCTCGTCTGCGGCCGGCGGCTCGGTGGCAACCGGAGGTTCGGGAACCACCTGCCCGGGCGTCCCGATCACTCCGGACGCCACAGGCCATGTGGCCATGACTTCCGTCGGGATCAACGGCAACTGGTTCTACTATAGCGACTGCGTTGATCTGAAGAATGTCAACTGCTCGGCCCAGACCCAGCCCCCCTCGACAACAGGCTTCCCGAACACCAACGGCAAGATGTGTACAACGGGATCGACTGGGACGTCCGCCAGCGGGTGGGGTGCCGGCATAGCGCTTGAGTTGAACGACACTGGTGGGCAGCAGCCGTACAACGCCACATCAAATGGGGTCAAAGGATTCTGCTTCACGCTGTCAGGAACGAAGCTCCCTGGGACAACTGGAGTCCGCGTCGCCTTTACCACGAAGGGCAACAACGACAATCCCTACTTCGAGCAGGTCACCACCATGGGGCAGCACACGGTGCTTTTCACTGATTCCACATTTGGACAAGCAACGTGGGAAACCAAGTTCACCTGGGATCCCACCACGATCATCCTCCTTCAGTTCCAGATCCCGGCTGCTCCCCCGACCGCGGTACCCTGGGACTTCTGCGTTGAAGGACTCACCGCAATCACCCAGTAGCAGAGGCGTGATGGTTTCGTGACCAGCTTGGTCGCGGACGTCGTTCACGCGCAGAATCCCGCTGGCCGGTGGATCGAGAACGAATGGTCATTGATTCTCACCATCACTTCTGGCGCTACCTTCCCGCCGAGTTCGGCTGGATAGACGACGGCATGGCAGCCATCCGGCGGGACTTTCTTCCCGCGGATCTTCGCCGAGAGATGGGCACCGCGGGCGTCGATGCGGTAGTGAGCGTGCAGGCCCGCCAGAGCGTGGAGGAGACGCGCTGGCTGCTCGATCTCGCCACGCAGAACCCCTTCATCGCGGGCGTGGTGGGCTGGGTGCCCCTGGTTTCGCCGTCGGTGGCTGCGGATCTCGCGCAGCTCGCGGCGCATCCCAAGCTGGTTGCGATCCGTCACGTGCTGCAGGACGAGCCCGACCCGCTCTTCATGCTGCGCGACGATTTTCAGGCGGGTATCCGGGCACTGCGGGATTTCAACCTCACCTACGACATTCTCATCTACCATCGCCACTTGCCCCAGACCATCGAACTGGTGGACCGGCATCCTGCGCAGCCGTTCGTGATCGATCATATAGCCAAGCCTTCGATCAAGCAGGGGACCATCGAGCCTTGGGCGCGTCACCTGCGCGAGTTGGGACGACGGCCGCATGTCTGCTGCAAGCTGTCTGGGCTGGTCACCGAGATCGGCCGGCCGCAGTGGACGGTCGCTGACCTTCGCCCTTACGTCGACGTCGTGCTCGACGCGTTCGGGCCCGAACGCGTGCTTTTCGGCAGCGACTGGCCCGTCTGCCTGGTCGCCTGTGGCTACGCACGCTGGATGGAGATCGCGCAGGAACTGATCGCGCACTTGTCTCCGGCCGAGCGTGCTGCCATTCTCGGTGAGAACGCCCGGCGCGTGTACCGGCTGCGGGATGCATGAAATCGCTCTTCATCACAGCACCAGGCAAGACCGAGATGCGGGAGGTCGCGCGGCCCGAGCCGGGGCGCGGCGAGGTACGCGTTCGCGTGCGCTATCTCGGATACTGTGGCTCTGACCTCAACACCTTCCGCGGGCTCAATCCCCTGGTGAGCTACCCGCGGGTGCCCGGCCACGAGTTGGCAGGCGTGATCGATGCGGTAGGCCCCGACGCTGCCGACGCCTTGGTTCCGGGTACTCAGGTGCTAGTGGTGCCGTACACGAGCTGTGGCGAGTGCTCAGCGTGCCGCAGAGGGCGCTCGAATGCCTGTCGCAACAATCAGACCCTCGGAGTTCAGCGCGACGGCGGCCTTGCGGAGGAGGTAGTGGTTCCGGTGACCAAGCTGCTCACCTCGCGACAATTGTCGCTGCGAGAAATGGTTCTGGTCGAGCCGCTGTCAGTGGGCTGGCATGCCGCCCGGCGCGGTCGGGCAGCCGCGGGCGACACAGTTGTGGTTTTCGGTTGTGGCATGGTCGGCCTGGGTGCGATCGCGTCTGCGGCCGCAGCAGGGTCGCGGGTAGTCGCGGTCGATGTCGATGACGGGAAGCTCGGCATCGCGCGCGCCGCAGGCGCAGTCGTGACCATCAACTCGGAGGCCGATGACCTCCATCAACGGCTGCAGACGCTGACCGAGAACCGCGGTCCTGATCTGCTCATCGAGGGCGTGGGATTGCCCGAGACCTACCGCGTCTGCGTCGAGGAAGCATGTTTCACCGGACGCGTGGTCTACGTCGGCTATGCGAAACAGCCGGTCGAATACGCGACCAAGAACTTCGTGATGAAAGAGCTCGACATCATGGGTTCGCGCAACGCGACCGCCGATGACTTTCGTGGCGTGATTTCGTACCTCGAGCTAGGACGCTTCCCGGTCGACGAGGTCATCACCCACGTGGTGCCCTTTGCGGAGGCGGGCGCAGCGCTCGACATGTGGGCCAAGAACCCCAAGACTGTGACCAAGATCGTAGTCGATCTCGGTATATGACGAGGTCGCCAAGACATGAAACTGCATGCTTCCCTCATGACATTTGCCATCGCGCTTGAGGCAAGCTCGCCCGCTAGCACCGAGCCCACGGGCGCCTACCGGATCCCTGCATTTGCCGGTCGGTTCGTCGGCCAAGCTTCGGCCCCCGCCGAGCCACTGGCGCTATGGTACCGGCAGCCGGCGGTCGAATGGGAAGAAGCCTTGCCGGTCGGCAATGGTCGACTGGGCGGCATGGTATTTGGCGGCATTGCTCAAGAACACATCACGCTCAATGAAGACACGCTTTGGAGTGGAGGGCCCTACGATCCAACCAATCCCGAGGCGCTAGCGGCGCTGCCCCAGGTGCGTGCCCTGATTTTCGCAGGCAGGTACCGCGAGGCGCACCAGCTCGTGGAAGCGAAGATGATGGCTCGGCCACTCTGGCAGGCCGCCTACCAGCCAGTGGGAAGTTTGCTGCTGACGTTTCCCGCGCTCGCCGTGGTTGAGAACTACCGGCGCGAACTCGACCTTGACACAGCCATCGCGCGCGTTAGCTACCGGGCCAATGGCACCAGCTTTACGCGTGAAATTTTCGCGAGCCCGATCGATCAGGTGATCGTGGTGCGGCTGTCGGCGGACAAGCCGGGCCAGATCGGTTTTTCCGCGCGCCTCGCTACACCGCAAACCGCGACGGTGACGACCACAGCGGACGACACTCTGGCCTTGGCCGGCCGCAACGGCAAGAGTCCCGCGGGCCCTGGCAAGCTGAGATTCGAGGCACGCGTGCGCGTGACCGCAGTCGGTGGACAGACGATGGTTGGCAAAGACGTCATTACCGTGCAAGGGGCGGACTCGGCCACCTTGCTCATCGCCATGGCCACCAGCTTCAAGAGTTTCAAGGACGTCTCGGGCGATCCAGGGGCGTTGAGCAAGGGCCAACTGGCGGCGGCTTCGGCGAAATCCTATGCGGATCTGCGCGCGGCCCACATCAGCGAACATCAGCGGCTGTTTCGCAGAGTCACGCTTGACCTTGGAACCAGCAAAGCGGCGCGACTACCGACGGATGAGCGGCTGCTCGCTTTCGGCAAGGGAGGCGATCCCCAGTTTGCCGCGCTCTACTTTCAGTTCGGCCGCTATTTGCTGATTTCAAGCTCGCGCCCGGGCGGCCAGCCCGCCAATCTGCAGGGCCTGTGGAACCACCACATGGAGCCGCCTTGGGGCAGCAAGTACACCATCAACATCAACACCGAGATGAACTACTGGCCGGCCGAGACGACCAATCTTGCCGAATGCCAGGAACCCCTGTTCCGCCTGATTGAGGAGCTGACCGAGACTGGCAGTCACACCGCCAAGGTTCACTACGGCGCGCACGGTTGGGTCGCCCATCACAACACCGATCTCTGGCGCGCATCAGCTCCCATTGATGGTGCGACCTGGGGTATGTGGCCAATGGGCGGGGCTTGGCTGTCGCTGCACCTCTGGCAGCACTACCTCTACAACCCCGACCCGACGTTCCTAGCCAAGGCATATCCGGTGATGCGCGGGGCTGCGCAGTTCTTCGTCGATACGCTCGTGCCGGAGCCCAAACACGGCTATCTGGTGACCAATCCGTCCCTGTCGCCCGAGAACGAGCACCCGTATGGGGCCAGTATCACCGCGGGACCGACCATGGACTCCGAGATCTTGCGCGATCTCTTTGCTGCGTGCATCCGGGCTGCCGAGATTCTCGGCACCGATCCAGAGCTGCGCAGTCAATTCGCGGCTACCCGTGCGCGTTTGCCGCCCAATCAGATTGGGGCGCAAGGGCAACTGCAAGAATGGCTCGAAGATTGGGACCAAGCTGCGCCCGAGATCCACCACCGGCATGTCTCGCATCTTTGGGGTCTCTTCCCCAGTACTCAGATTTCTCTGCGCGAAACGCCTGCCTTGGCCGCGGCCGCCCGCCGATCGCTCGAAATGCGCGGTGACGACGCCACCGGCTGGGGCCTGGCCTGGCGGTTCGCCCTGTGGGCGCGTCTGCACGACGCCGAGCACGCGTACAAGATCCTCACGGCGCTGCTGCAACCCGAGCACACCTATCCGAATCTTTTCGACAGTTGTCCGCCCTTCCAGATCGACGGCAATTTCGGCGGCACCGCGGCCATTGCCGAGCTGCTGCTGCAGAGCCATGACGGCGAACTCGAGTTGCTGCCGGCGCTGCCCGCCGCCTGGGCCAGTGGATCGGTGAAAGGCCTGCGTGCGCAAGGCGGGTTCGAGGTGGACCTGGGCTGGAAACGGAAGCGTCTGGACAGCGCCACCTTGCGCAGCAAGGTCGGCGGAGAGGCCATCGTCCGCTACGGTGATCGCCAGCTAGTGGTGGAATTGGCAGCGGGCAAGAGCAAGACGCTTTCGGCGAGGGATTTCGCGTCGACGGCGACCCGGCCCTGAGTTGCAACTACGGGCCGGGCGCGAACTGCGCCTCGCCCTGCCCCACCGGCGCGCCGTTGACCAACACCTGGTAGCGGATGGGCACGGCCCGGCTGAGCATGGCGCTAATTGCACAGAAGCTTGTTTGCGACAGGCGCGCCGCCTCGGAGGCAAGCGCCGGATCAACCGCACCCTCGATGCGAAACGCGATATCGATGGCCGTGAACACGGCGGGGTGCACGCCTTGCCTGACTGTGGCCTCGGCCGTGACCTCGAAGCGCTTCATGTCCTGGCGGTGCTTGCGCATGAACGCGGCCACGTCCATGGCNNTGGCGTCCATCAGCACAACGTGGCCGTCCGCCTCGGCCGAAAACTGCAGATTCTCCTTCCAGATCAGCTTGGCGTGCATGGCACAAGCCTAGCACTTGTTAGGTCCTAACCGTCGAGTACGTGCATCAAGATCTCAGGATAGCGCGTGCCGGCTGCCACACCCTTGGGCGCGATGCGGTCGATTTCTGCCAGATCCTCGGCGGACAGATCCACCGCCAGAGCTTTCAAATTCTCGTCCAGATACGAGCGCCTCTTGGTGCCGAAGACGGGGACAACATCGGGCCCGCGCGCCAGCACCCAGGCCAGGGCAAGCTGGGCTGGCGAACAGCCCTTGCTGCGTGCTACGGCTTCGATGTGGCGAACCAGCTCCATGTAATTCCGACATCCCCATACACCCGAGTCCGAGCGCGGACACCTCCAGCTGTCCCAGTCTTCGTCGTTGCATGGAACTAACCATAGCGCACAGGAAGCGATCTTGCCGCCACCGCCACCCGCACCGCACCCTGCCACTCCAAACCCCTCGTCAGGCTTTGACGGCAGCAGCAGTTGGACTTAAGCTAGAGACGCTTCGCCGGCAGAGACCGGCAGGGGGGTTGCATGCAGGAGAACGCCAGCCGCAGAGACGACATGGGCTCAGTCGAGGATCTGGAGGCGCTGCGGAATCAACACAAGGATCTGGAATCCAGGCTGGCGGCCCTGGATCGCCACTTGTCACTAACCGCCAGGGAGCAGGCCGAGCGCGCTCGGCTAAAGAAGGAAAAGCTGGCGGTCAAGGATCGCATTCAGCTCTTGCTCTCCCGTCCGCCCGCCGGGTAGCGCGTCAGTTCTTCGACTCAGCCCCGGCCTTCGTCGCGATGATCCGGCGTGGCCACAGCCTCATCGCAGGCCGGTTGGCACCACGCCATCCATGTCCTCGAACCTCTGATTCTCGCCGGCCATGCCCCAGATGAAGCGGTAGTTTCCCGTGCCGCAGCCGCAGTGGATGGACCACGGTGGCGAAAGCACCACCTGCTGGTTACCCACGACCAGGTGCCGGGTCTGTGTGGGCGCGCCCATCAGATGCACCAGAATGTTTTCGCCCAGATCGAAATAGAAATAGATCTCCGCGCGCCGGTCATGGGTGTGCGGTGGGAAGGAATTCCAGACGCTCCCTTCCGCCAGTTCAGTGAAGCCCATGACAAGCTGGCAGCTTGGAATACCGCCCTCGTGGATGTATCTATGAATCGTCCGCCGGTTCGCGTTCGCCTGCGTGCCGAGCGCCGCCGCCGTCGCATCGCTTTCCTTCATCACCGCCGCGGGATGGGCCGCGTGCGCGGGGCAGCTTAGAAAGTAGAACTGCGCCGGATTCTTTGGATTCGCGCTCTCGAAGACTACCCTGCGCGTGCCCATCGGCACATACACGCAATCCAGCCGTCCGAGTGAGAATGACTTGCCGTCAACCTGGACCGCGCCCGGGCCACCGATGTTGATCGCGCCAAGCTCGCGCCGTTCCAGAAAGAAAGCCCGCCCGGTTTTTTCGTGATTCGGCAGTTGCAGGGGCGTAAGCGGCATCGCCCCGCCCACCACGAGACGATCGAGGGCAGTAAATACGCAGCGCAGTTCGCCGGCGGCAAAAATATCCTCAACCAGAAAGGTCTCCCGCAACTCCTCCGTATTCATCGCCACCATGTCCTGCGGTCGCGGAATCCATTTGACGGCGTCGTCAGGCATGACGGGAGAGTAGCCGCTGTCGTCAGGGCGGTCAACGTGAGAAAAGGCTGGCTCGGACGCGGCCGATCATGGCTGGGCCTGCGGGCGACGAAGCCCCACAAGCAGCTCCTGTGCCGGTTTGAACGAAGGTTCAAGCTCCAGACATCGTCTCAACGCCTGCGTCGCGCCGGTCCTGTCGCCCCGGGCGGCCAGCGCCACTGCCAGGTTGTATTGGTTGCGGGGGTTGTCGGGTTCCAGTTCCACCGCCCGCCGCGCCGGCTCCACCGCCTCGGCCGCGCGCCCTAGGTTTTCCAGACAGCCGGCCAGGTTGTGCCAGCCACGCGCATAGCCGGGAGCTAGGCGTGTGGCGGCAAGAAAGATCGGCAGGGCCTCGCCGCATCCGCGCCGTCGCAGGACTGCGTATCCATAGTGGTAGTGGGCGATGCCATTGTCGGGCTCGCGCAAGAGATCAGCTTGGTAAAGAGACAAATCAGAACTCCAGCTGGCGGCTGCGGACGACGTGGAGAGAGCCAGCATTGCCGGCAGCGCCACGCCGGCCGCCAGCCATACTCGCGACAGCCGGCCGCGAGCGCGCTCGGCCAGGGGTGCCAGTAGTCCCACGGCAGCCACTGTCAGTCCGCCCAGAGGAGAATAGGCGTAGCGATTGCCGTAGAAGCCGATCAGTGGAACCGCCGCCACCAGAGGGACGAGCGCAAGACAAAACCACGAGACCCCGAGTAAGGGCAGGGCAAAGCGCGCCGGCTCTCGCCACCAGGCCCACGCGAGAACCGCCAGCAACGTGACCAGAATGACCAAAACGCCCAGTGCCGGCCAGGGGCTGAGGGGGATGAATTGGTCCAGGGTGGCGGAGTTTCCAAAGGAGACGAGCTGGGCTCCGTAATGCCAAAGAATGGTCGCATAGCAAACGAGCTGTCGCGCGAATCCGCGCGCAAGCTCATCACTGCCCAGGCGAATGCCCAGGTGGGCGCGCCAAAGCAGGACCGCCGCAAGACCAGCACACGGCAGCAGCAAGATGAGCCAACGGCGTTGTCCGGCAGGGCGATCGGTTCGGCCGCGCGCCCACACCACGGTGTAGACCAGGAGCAGAACCGGAAGCACCACAAACTGCTCCTTGCACAGAAATGCCATGGCCACGGCCAAGCCAGCCAGGCTTGAGCGCAACCAGATTGCGCGACCGCTGACAGGCCAAAGCAGCACTGCCGCCAGTATGAACGCCATGCCCAGGATGTCGTGTCGGCCGGTGATCCACATGACCGGCTCGGTGACACTGGGGTGTACGAGAAAGACTGCAATTCCTACCAGCGCTGCCCCTCGGCCGATCCTGTTCCTGGTAAGGAAAAGCCAGAGCAGTCCTGCGCACAGCCCGTGCAACGCCAGATTCGCCAAACGGAAGCCGACCGGGGAACGAGTGTGCGCCATTCCCTGCAGCCACAGCGAGAGCATCGGGATGGGATGATAGAGTTGCGTGGGCTTGCCGGTCACCGGCCCCCACAGGTCGTGCAGCAACAGCACACGCCACCCGTCAGCGCGAAAGAGGGCCTGGTTCCCCTCGACCAGAAAGACATCGTCCCACACGAACTCGCCGCGCAGGTGCGAGCCGAACGACAACCCGAGCAGAACGGCCGCCACGATCAGAAACGCCGCGAGCGCGAGGCTCCGCCGATCGAGCAGCCTGGTGCGCGCGCCGGATGCTCGCGTGTTACTCTGGTCGGCCATCGGCGGCATTGTAGCGCCGGCGCCATGGTTCATGCGACGGTCATGCGCACGATTGCCAGCAAAGCTATTTGGGCGACCGCTCGTCGCCCCTACCCGTGTATCAGTTTCCTGTACCGAATCCGGTGCGGCTGATCGGCGTCGGCGCCCAGACGCCGATGGCGGTCGGCCTCGTAGTCCTGGTAGTTGCCCTCGAACCACACCGCTTGGCTGTCGCCCTCGAAAGCCAAGATGTGAGTGGCGATACGGTCGAGGAACCAGCGGTCGTGGCTGATGACCACCACGCAGCCAGCAAATCCCAGCAGCGCCTCCTCCAGCGCGCGCAGGGTGTCCACGTCCAGATCGTTGGTCGGCTCGTCGAGCAGCAGCACGTTGCCCCCGCTGCGCAGCAGCTTGGCCAGGTGCACGCGGTTGCGCTCGCCGCCCGATAGATCCTTTACCCGCTTCTGCTGATCGGCGCCCTTGAAGTTGAAATCGGCCACGTACGAGCGCGCGTTCACCTGCCGCTTGCCCACCTGGATGTAGTCCGAGCCCTGCGCGATCTCGTCGTACACGCTGTTGTCGCCCTTCAAGGCATCGCGCGACTGATCGACATAGGCCAGCTTGACCGTATCGCCGATGCGCAAAACGCCGCCGTCGGGCTTCTCCTGGCCGACGATCATGCGGAACAAGGTGGTCTTGCCCGCACCGTTGGGCCCAATGACGCCCACAATGCCACCGCGAGGCAAGTTGAACGTCAGATCGTCCATCAGCATGTTCTCGCCGTAGCCCTTGCGCAGGTGCTCGGCCTTGACCACCAGGTCACCCAGCCGCGGCCCGGCCGGAATGCTGATCTCGGCGGTGTCTTCGCGCTTCTGCGCCTCCTGCGCCAACATCTCTTCGTATGCCGCCAAGCGGGCCTTGGACTTGGCCTGGCGGGCGCGCGGCGAGGCGCGCACCCATTCCAACTCGCGCGCCAGGGTACGCTGCCGCGCTGACTCCGCCTTCTCCTCCGCCTCCAGGCGTTTGCGCTTCTGCTCAAGCCACGATGAGTAGTTTCCCTTCCACGGCAGGCCCTCGCCGCGGTCCAGCTCCAGAATCCAGCCGGCCACGTTGTCGAGGAAGTAGCGGTCGTGGGTGATGGCCACGATGGTTCCGGGGAACTCCAGCAGGTGCTGCTCCAGCCAGGCCACGCTCTCGGCGTCCAGGTGGTTGGTGGGCTCATCGAGCAGCAGCAGATCCGGCCGCTGCAGCAGCACCTTGCAGAGGGCCACGCGCCGGCGCTCGCCACCTGACAGCTTGTTCACATCTGCGTCCGGCGGCGGCAGGCGCAAAGCATCCATGGCGATCTCCAACGTGCGATCGACATCCCAGCCCTTGGCCGCGTCGATGGCGTCCTGCAGTTTGGCCTGCTCTTCCAGCAGCTTCTCCATCTCCTCGGGCGTGATGTCGGTGCCGAGCTTCGCGTTCACCTCGTCAAAACGCAGCAGCAACTTCTTCACCGGCGCCACCGCCTCTTCCACGTTGCCGAGCACCGTCTTGCTGGCATCGAGTCTCGGCTCTTGGGGCAAGTAACCGATGGTGATGCCATCGGCTGGCCGCGCCTCGCCGAAGAAGTCCTTGTCCTCGCCGGCCATGATGCGCAGGAGAGTGGACTTGCCCGCGCCGTTGCCGCCGATGACGCCGATCTTGGCGCCCGGAAAAAACGACAGGTAGATGCCCTTCAAGACCTCCTTGTTGGGCGGATGAATCCGCCGCAGATCCTGCATGGTGAAGATGTATTGATGAGCCATGGGCCGCGTAGTGTACTCGATCTTGCCGGCCGGCCCGGAAGGAGACGCTTCTTTCGAAGCAGTCTTAACGAGTTCGGAAGGCAAAAACCAACTCACCCGACCGCGAAAGGCAGCACGGTGATTATCCCTTGGTAGGGCGATGACGTGCCCCATCCGCTTCGTGCTAACCTGGCTGCCCCGTGCAGAAACCGCTCGTGATCGTCAATCCCCGCTCCGGGGGCGGACTCAGCCAACGACGCTGGGCTGCTCTGGTCGGCCCGCTCACCGATGGGCTGGGCCCGGTGGACGTGCGCTTCACCGAGGCCCAGGGTGACGGCCGGCGCATCGCCCACGAGGAAGCTGTCGCGGGGCGTGGCCTTATCGTGGCCATGGGCGGTGACGGGACGGTCTCCGAGGTGGCGGACGGGATTCTCGCTGCCGGCAGCGCCTGCGAGCTTGGCATCATCCCGCGCGGCACCGGTGGCGACTTCCGCCGCACCTTGGATCTGGACGACGACCTGGGCCAGGCGGCCCGCCGCATCCGCGACACGCCCGCTCGCACTATCGACGCCGGGCGCGTTTCCTTCGTCGCCGACGATGGCTCGCCAGCCGAGCGCCATTTCGTCAACGTGGTCTCGTTCGGCTTCTCCAGCGATGTGGCGCGACAGGCGAACGCATCTTCCAAGCGGCTGGGCGGCCGGGTCGCCTTTCTTTCGGCCACTGTGCGCTCGCTGGTCGGCTACGACAACGTCGACGTCGTGTTTTCGCTGGACGACCAACCTGAACGGCGAATGAACGTCCTTTTGGCAGCGGTTGGAAATGGGCGTTTCTTCGGCGGCGGCATGAAGATTTGCCCCGAGGCCTTGCTCGACGACGGATTCTTGCATCTGGTAACCGTGGGCAACCTGGGCCGCGTCGGGGTCATGGCCAATATCCACCGCATCTACAGCGGCAACCATTTGACCATGAAGGAAGTCCAGAGCACGCGGCTCCGCCGGATGAAGGTCGCGCCCGCCGACCGCGAGGCAAAGATTCCTCTGGAGATCGATGGCGAAACCCCTGGCCACCTTCCTGCCAGCTTCGAGCTTCTGCCAGGCGCGCTTCGCGTGCGCGCGTGACATGGGATTGAGCAGGCTGGGGTAGGAACAGAGAAAAGCGGATTGCCCTTTGGCCATCCATACTGGCCGTTTGGCAAACACATCTCACCAATTGGATGCACGATGCTTCCGGAAGGCGTCGGTGGCAGCGATAGTTTTTCTTGCGCTCCGGCTGGGTACCCCAGCCCCGAGCCGTGAGCCCGCTTCGACCGCCTCCCGGCCCCCCGCTCCAGATCTGGCCCACCTGAAGAATGCCGTTCCTCGTTGAATTCTGCGCGAAACTCGGCGACTCTTGCCACATCCAAGTACGACAGAAGGGAGTTCATCGCGATGCTTAGCAAGACCATGCAAGATGCGTTCAGCGAACAAATCAGGAACGAGTTCGCCTCGGCGTATCTCTATCTTTCGATGGCGCTGCACTTTGAAGAGCAAAGCCTGCCGGGCTTCGCCAAGTGGATGCGCGTCCAGTTCGCCGAGGAGCAGACCCATGCCATGAAAATGCTCGATTTCGTCGTTGACCGCGGCGAGACGGTGACCTTGTCTGCTATCGAGAAGCCGGTGTCCGACTTCAAGTCCGCTACCGACGTGTTCGAACGCACGCTGGCCCACGAGAGAAAAGTGACCAGCCTCATCCACAACCTCTACGCCCAGGCCACCAAGGAAAACGACTACGCCTCCATGGAAATGCTCCAGTGGTTCATCAAGGAGCAGGTCGAGGAAGAGAAGAACGCCAGCCTGATCCTGGATCAGCTCAAGATGGTGGGCGACAAGGGCTCAAGCCTGGTCATGCTGGACCACCGCATCGGCAAGCGCGGCGAATAGGCCCGCGGACTGGCTGACCGCGATAGTCCGTCGCAGCGAGTCCGTCCCTCCCCGCCGACCCTGGTGCTCCATGGTGGACGATCCCGACGACCTGCCCGAGGAAGAGCCGCGCTCGCCGCACGAGAAAAACTACATCACGCCGGCGGGCTACCGCAAGCTGGTCGACGAGCTGGAATTCTTGCACACAAGCAAGCGGCCCGAGGTGGTGAGCGCCCTGGCCGACGCCGCCGCCGAAGGCGACCGTTCGGAGAACGCCGAGTACATCTACCGCAAGCGCCAGTTGCGCCAGATTGACGCGCGCATGCGTTTCCTTTCCAAACGGCTGGACCATGTCGCCATCGTGGACCCGAAGGAACAGAAGCGGCTCGACCGTGTGTTCTTCGGGGCAACGGTCACCGTGCAGGACGAGCACGAAGAGACGCTGGTTTATCGCATCGTTGGCCAGGACGAGGTCGAAGGCTCGGAAGGGGTCATTTCCTGGAAGTCACCGGTGGGCAAGGCGCTCCTCGGCAAGACGGTGGGCGACACGGTCGTCGTGCGCTGGCACGCGGGCGTGCGCGAACTGACAGTGACGGCCATCGACTATCGCTGACCACGTGATCCCGCGACAAGCGAGGCGGTCCGCCCTTCTGCTTCGCTTGGCGCGGGATTTGGGGTCACGACGCGGCTTGCAAGAAGACCGCCCCCATGTTAGACGAGCGAACCCATGCCCAGGTAGCTCAACTGGTAGAGCAACGGACTGAAAATCCGTGTGTAGACAGTTCGACTCTGTCCTTGGGCACCACCGTTGACAGTTGGCTGTTCCCGGTGGTTAGCTGACTCGCGTTGAAGGAGACAACATGGCACGCAAAATCGTAATCTTCGTTCTAGCCGCTGGCGTGATTGTCGGCGGGTACTGTCTCGGCAGAGGCAACTGGGGGGCGCGCGGCACGGCGCCGGCCAAGTACGTCTGCCAGAAGGTTGGAGCGACCGTCGGCGATGATGTGGAACGCAAGTGTGTTCCGTTGGATGGCACCCCCAAGGGTTCCAACAAGGCGCTGGTGACCATTGTCGAATTCTCTGATTTCCAGTGCCCCTACTGCAGCCGCGTCCTGCCCACCCTCGACCGGTTGATCAAGGAGTACCCGGACAAGGTACGCGTCTTCTTCAAGCAGAATCCGCTCCCCTTCCATGACAAGGCACCCCTGGCCGCGGAGGCAGCGCTGGCTGCCGGGGCCCAAGGGAAGTTCTGGAAGATGCACGATGAACTCTTCGCCAACCAACAGGCTCTCGATCGACCCGCGCTGGATAAGTACGCCCAGAAGATTGGCCTGAACATGGTCAAGTTCAAGGCAGCCCTCGACGGGCACACTTTCAAGGCCGCAGTCGACAAGGATCTGGCCGAGGCCCGCGAACTGGGCGTGCAGGGAACCCCCAACTTCTTCATCAATGGCCGCCCACTGCGTGGGGCCGTGCCCTACGAGCAATTCAAGAGCGCCACAGATGACGAGATCCGCCGCGCCCAGATGCTTATGGCCAGCGGCGCTTCGGGGCGTTGCGGGATATCTGGATTCTTCCGGAATTTTGGTTTGTGCACCAAGGCGGTCGCCAAGAAGCTCCTGGGCAGGGGGACCTCGGTCAGCGAGATCTATGGCGCCCTCATGACGGGCAAGTCCAAAGGGCTGGCCGTGCCGCCACCCCCAGCGCAGACGCCACGGCCGCCCGTCTCGAACGAGGTCTACAAGGTCGAGATCGACAAGGCGCCGCGCAAGGGCGGCCAGGCGCCCAAGGTCACGCTTATCGAGTTCTCCGACTTTCAGTGCCCCTACTGCAGTCGCGCCAAGGGCACGCTCGACGAGCTGCTCAAGATCTACAAGGACAACCTGGAGATCTCCTTCAAAAATTTCCCGCTGCCGTTCCACAACAACGCCATGCCCGCTGCTATCGCATCCGTGGCCGCCGGCCAGCAGGGCAAGTTCTGGGAGATGTACGACAAGTTGTTCGCCAACCAGCAGAACCTGGATGCGGCCAGCCTGGAGAAGTACGCGCAAGAGATCGGGCTCGACGTGAACAAGTTCAAAGCCGCTGTCGCTGACCCCAAGACCAAGGCGGTGGTCGAGGCGGACGTTAAACAGGCCAACCAGTTCGGGGTGCAAGGGACGCCCAGCTTCTTCGTCAACGGCCGGGCCTTCAGCGGCGCCTATCCGCTCGACAGTTTCAAGATGATCCTCGATGAAGAGGTAAAGAAAGCGGACGCCAAGCTACAGGCCGGCACGCCGCGCGGCGAGCTGTATGCGGCCATCATCAAGGACGGACTGGTCAAGAAGGAAGCGCCCAAAGAGCAGCCACGCGCGGGCGAGCCTTCGCCCACCGAGACCTATAAGGCCGAGATTAAGGGTGCGCCCATCAAGGGCGCCAAGGATGCCCTGGTGACCATCGTCCAGTTCTCCGACTTCCAGTGTCCGTTCTGCTCGCGGGTGGAGCCGACCATCGACAAGATCATGGAGGAGTACAAGGGCAAGGTCCGGGTGGCCTGGCGAAACAAAGCCTTGCCCTTCCACGACAAGGCGAAGCCCGCGGCGATCGCGTCCATGGCGGCCAACCAGCAGGGCAAGTTCTGGCCGATGCACGACATCTTGTTCAAGAACCAGCAGAATCTGGATGCGGCCAGCCTGGAGAAATACGCGAAAGAGATCGGCCTCGACATGACCAAGTTCAAGGCCGCTTTGCAGGACAAAAAGCTGCAGGATGCCGTCGAAGCAGACATTGCCATGGGCGACAAGCTCGGCGCGCGCGGCACGCCGGCGTTCTTCATCAACGGCAGCTTCCTGTCGGGCGCGCAGCCCTTCGAGAACTTCAAGTCCCGCATCGACGAACAGTTGAAGAAGGCCGAGGCGCTGGTCAAGAAAGGCACCCCAAAGGCCCAGGTGTACGACGTGCTGATGAAGACGGCCAAGGCGGATACCGGTGGTGCCGCACCTGCCGCCGCGGCTGCTGCGCCTGAGGCCGGTCCGGTCAAAGACGTCGATCCCGGGAATGCCCCCATGCGCGGACCCAAGAAGGCACCGCTCACGGTGGTGCTCTTCTCGGATTTCCAGTGCCCGTTCTGCGGGAGGGTCGAGCCTTCCCTGATCGAGCTGGAGAAAAACTATCCGGGCAAGGTACGGGTGTTTTGGAAGAATTTCCCGCTTTCCTTCCACAACAACGCCAAGCCCGCGGCCGAGGCCGCCATGGCCGCCAACGAGCAGGGCAAGTTCTGGGAGATGCACGACAAGTTGTTCGCCAACCAGCAGAACCTGGATGCCGCCAGCCTGGAGAAATACGCGAAAGAGATCGGCCTCGACGTGGCCAAGTTCAAGGCCGCCACCGAAAGCCACAAGTTCTCCGCCCAGATCGAGGCGGACATCAAGCAGGGCAGTTCGGTGGGCGTGCAGGGCACGCCGGCCAGTTTCCTTAACGGCCACTTCATCAACGGCGCCCAGCCTTTCGATGCCTTCAAGAAGATCGCCGACGAGGAACTGGCCAAGGGCGATGCCACCAAGGGCAAGAAGAAGCTAGCCGCAGCGGCCAAGTAGCCGATCCTCCAGAGCCCGGAGTCGACGGTGCCGGACAGGGGGAGCCGGGGCAGTGGGATGCGGCCCGGGGACCGCTCGGTCCCCGCGGGCGCGCGGCGCGCGCTCGCCATTGCAGTCGTCGCTGTGGCGACCGCTACCCTGGCCGTCCGCTTCTTGGCAGGGGCCGCATGGACCGCAGCGGCGGCCCGTGACAGTGCCTGCCGCGCCCTTGCCCCTGACCCGCTGTCACCCAGGCTGCGGGGTCTGGCACCTGACTTCGAGCTGGCCGATGCCGCGGGCAAGCGATGGTCGTTGCGCGGTCTCCGGGGACAGCCGGTGCTGGTCAGTTTCTGGGCCACTTGGTGCCCGCCCTGTGTCGAAGAAATGCCCTTCCTGGAAGCGCTGGCCCGCCGCCTGGGCAACCGAGCCACGGTCTTGGCGGTCAGCGTGGATGAGAGCTGGGATGCTATTCGCCGGTTCTTTCCCCAGGGAACCCCGCTGACGATATTGCTCGATCCCAGCCGAGAAGTTCCCGCCAGCTTCGGCACCAGCCAGTTTCCAGAGAGTTTTCTCGTCGATCCCAGCGGCCACGTCCGCTACGCCTTCATCAACCAGCGCAACTGGTCCGTCCCGGAAGCCACCGCCTGCATCGAAGACGTCAGATAAGCGAGCTTTTTTCACCACAGTCTCGCCTCCG
>PMKP01000302.1:0-2251 GCA_003157775.1 Myxococcales bacterium
TAAAGGTGGCCGATAGGTCAGCCCCGGACGAAGCGGCCCTCGGGGAAGAGATCGAGCCGGAACCCGCGCAGGCCCCGCAGATGGAGGAAGAGGAGGAAGGCAGCTACTCCAAAATCAACGATTCAGTGCGCATGTACCTGCGCGAGATAGGATCGGCGTCGCTGCTGACCCGTGAGGGTGAGGTGGAGATCGCCAAGCGCATCAAGGGCGGCGAGCGCCGCGTGCTGCAAGCGGTGCTCAATGCCACCTTCGTCATCGAAGAAATCCTGGATCTGGGCGACAAGCTGCGCCAGCAGAAGATTCGGGTCAACGAAGTGGTCAGGGACGCTGACGAGGATGATGCCGAGTTAGACGAGAACTGGCATGCCGAACGAGTATGCAAGCTGATCGAGAAGATACGCCAACTGCACAAGGACGTGCAGAAGGTCGAGGAGAAGAGGCCCGCGACCGGGGCCGTGCGCAAGAAGGTCAGGAATCAGGCCGCAGCCATCAAGCGGGAGCTGATCGATGCCGTGCAGAATATGCGCCTCAGCAAGAAGCGGCTCGATCGCATGGTTGCCCGGCTCAAGGACCTCGTGTCACGCATCGAGGCCGCCCGGCGCGAGATCGCCGATTGCGAGCAACGCGTCGGCATGCCCCAGCGCTGGTTTTGCAAGACCCTGTGCGAGATCCGTTCCTCGCCACGGGGCCAGCGTGCGGTGGAGCAGAAGCTGGGCCTGCGCCCCGACGAGCTTGAAGATCTGGCCAAGGTCATTGACAACGCCAAGAAGAGGGTCAAGCAGGCGGAGGAAGAGGCGGGTATGACTGAGCGGCTCCTGCGCGAGACGGTGCGGAAGATCCAGCAGGGCGAGCGCCAAACGGAGCAGGCCAAAGCCGAAATGGTCGAAGCCAACCTGCGCCTGGTAGTGTCGATTGCCAAGAAGTACGCCAACCGGGGCCTGCAGTTTCTGGACCTGATCCAGGAGGGCAACATCGGCCTGATGAGAGCGGTGGAGAAGTTCGAGTACAAGCGCGGTTACAAGTTCGCGACGTACGCGACCTGGTGGATTCGGCAGGCCATCACGCGCGCCATCNNCGCACCATCCGCATCCCGGTGCATATGACCGACATCACCAACAAGCTCATGCGCGTCAGCCAATACCTTACGCGAGCGTTGGGCCGAGAAGCCACGCCGGAAGAGATTGCCGAGAAGATGGAGCTACCGCTCGACAAGGTCCGCAAAGTGCTCAACATTGTCAAGCAGCCCATTTCACTGGAGACCCCCACCGGCGAGGAGTCCTCGCACGTGGGCGACTTCATAGAGGACAAGAGAGTCATCTCGACGGTCGACGCTGTGATTTCCGCGGACCTGGCGATTCAGACCCGCAAGGTGCTAGCCACGCTCACGCCGCGCGAGGAGAAGGTGCTGCGGATGCGCTTCGGCATTGGCGAAAAGTCGGAACACTCGCTGAAAGAGGTGGGCCAGGACTTCAATGTGTCGCGCGAGCGCGTCCGCCAGATCGAGGCCCGTGCCCTGCTCAAGCTGCGCCGGACGGCGCGCCGTTTGGAGCTGAAGAGCATCATCGAGGAATAGAACGGGAGCCTGCGCGACTGGCAGGCTATGAGGCAGAAGTTTGAACGATGCACCGGATTCCAAGTCGAGTTGCTCACGCGCACCCACGGTCGTCAATTCACCGGGGACAAGGTATGCCGGTCTATGCTCTTCAGGTCGCCCAGATGCGGACCGGAAGGGTCTCTGGACGCTCAAACACCGGCATCGATTTGCCTATGTATCATAGACTCTCGACCAGCACGAGAATGGAAAGGCACTCGTCATGACAGGGAAGTCACTTGGATTCATTGGAGGTGGGCGCATCGTTCGAATTCTGCTCGGGGGTTGTAAACGAGCAGGACGACTCCCCGAACGAATCGTCGTCAGCGATACCGACAGCACAGTTCTCGCCGAACTGAAGGCGCAGTTTGGAAGCGCGCTCACGGTGACCGATGAAAGCAGGCAACCAGCGGCACAGGATCTGGTGTTCCTTGCGTTGCATCCGCCGGTCCTTCCGGCTGCCTTGGACGCGATCAAGGGCGCCCTCCGGCCGGGGGCCGTCGTTATCTCGCTGGCCCCCAAGTGGTCGATGGCCAGGATCTCTTCGGCCCTGGGTGGTTTCGGCCGTCTGGCACGATCTATCCCCAACGCGCCGTCCATCGTGAACGCGGGGTACAACCCCATCTGCTTCGACGTTGGGCTGGACCAGGATGGGCGCGA
>PMKP01000302.1:2305-2508 GCA_003157775.1 Myxococcales bacterium
CGCAATGGCCCAGGGAGCCGCACGTACTATGAGCGACGCAGGCATGCCTCCGCACGAAGTGATGGACCTGGTCCCGGTCAAGCCGCTGGCTGCCCTGGAGCCAACCGTGAAAGAAGCCTACGCCACCGTCTTGCAGAGCCTCTACCGGAAGCTGAAGGAGCCATAGGGCGTGCCCCTCGGTGAAGGGGCGGGGGGAACCATCA
>PMKP01000331.1 GCA_003157775.1 Myxococcales bacterium
GCGAGGTGGCGTACGACAGACGCACGTAACCAGGGGCGTAGAAGGCCGATCCGGGCACCACCGCGACCCTGGCCTCATCGATGAAGTACTCACACAGTGCCGGATCGCCGTCGATCACCTTGCCCGCGGGCNNTTCACCATGAACTGGCGCCGCTTGTCGAACTCCAGCCGCATGCGCTCCAGCTCGTCGGTCGGGCCCTCCAACGCCGCCACCGCTGCCGCCTGGCTGACCGCAGCCGCGTTGGTCGTGGATTGCCCTTGCAGGGTCGACATGCCCTCGATAACCGGCAGAGGCGCCACGCAGAAGCCGATACGCCACCCGGTCATGGCGAAGGTCTTGGATACCCCGTCCACGATGATGGTGTGCCTGCGCACCTCGGGGCTGAAGGTGGCCGGCTGCACGAAGCGGGCATTGCCGTAGCAAAGGCTGCGGTAGATGTCGTCGGTGAGCAGCCAGATGTCGTGTTTGATAGCCAAGTCGGCCAAGGCACGCAGGGTCTTCTCGTCGTAGACCGCACCCGTGGGGTTGCTGGGCGATACCACCAGGATGATACGCGTGCGCGGCGTGATCGCCTGGGCCACCGCCTCGGGGTTGACAATGAACTCGTCTTCCGGCCGGGAAACCACCGGTACCGGCTTGGCGCCGGCCAGCTTGGCGATCTCGGCGTAGCTCACCCAGTAGGGCGCGGGAATGATGATCTCGTCGCCTTCGTCCAGCAGCACGTGGAATGCATTAAACAGGGACTGCTTCGCGCCTGCGCTGACCATGACCTCCTTGGGGTTCACTTCGAAGCCATGGGCCTTGCCCAGCCAGACGGCCGCCGCCTTCCTGAGTTGAGGCGTTCCTTCCACTGCGGTGTACTTGGTGGCACCGGCGTCGAGCGCCTTCTTGGCTGCCTCCTTGATGTGAGCCGGCGTGTCGAAGTCCGGCTCGCCAGCGCCGAAGCTCACCACGTCCACGCCTTGGGCACGCAGCTCGGCCGCCTTGGCGGAGACCTTAAGGGTCATGGATGGCTCAACCACAGACAGACGTTTTGCCAATTTAATCAACATGTTACCTCGGTTTTTTCAGCTTTTTCTTTAAGGCAGAAAGAACCACGGGCGGGACCACGCGGCCAATGTCCCCACCCATTTCCGCCACTTCACGGACCAGCGAAGAAGATACAAAGAAATTGTCCTCGTTGGTCATCAAGAAAATGGTCTCCACCTCGGGCGCGAGCTGCCGGTTCATGTGGGCAAACTGGAACTCATATTCGAAGTCGGCCACGGCACGCAGACCGCGGATGACGAATCTCGCGCCCCGGCGCCGTACGTATTCGACGAGCAGGCCACTGAACGAATCCACCTCCACCCCCACATCATTTGCCAAGGTTTCGTGGATCATGCGCTTGCGCTCTTTGCACGAGAAGAGCGGACGCTTGCGCGGGTTGTCGGCCAATGCCACCACCACCCGGTCAAAGAGTTTGAGAGCGCGGCGCACGATGTCTGCGTGGCCATTCGTGATGGGATCGAACATCCCGGGATAGACGGCTATCGACCGGCGGTTGGGCATTTATGCCAGTCCTCTCCGCGGCCGGTAGAAAGAGACCCCAGTGTCACCATAGAAGCGCCGGTCGGTCATGACCAAGGTGCCGAAAACCTCGGCCGGCAGGTGTCGCCGGTCGTGCTCGACGACGATCACCGCGCCCTCAGCCAGAAGCTCGCCGCCCGCCAGCATCGACAAGACCGGCTCGACCTCGCCCGACGCGTAGGGCGGGTCCACGAAGACCCAACCAAAGACCCTGCCCTCCCCCTCACCTGCCATGCGTTGCAACGCGCTGCGCACGCTAGATCCGATGGCACGAGCCTGTCCGGAGAACCCAAGCTCGCGCAGATTCCGCTGCAAGACCCCTAACACTCGCGCATCACGTTCCACGAAGTCCACCGCTACCGCGCCACGGGAAAGAGCCTCGATCCCAAGCGAGCCAGTCCCGGCAAAAAGGTCCAGAACAGGCTGTGGCGGGGGCGGGCCCAGGATGTTGAAGATGGCCTGGCGCACCTTTGCCCCAGTGGGCCTGGTAGTGGCTCCACGTGGCGCACGCAGCTTGCGCCCACGGTCAGCGCCGGCAGTGACCCGCATGAACGGCTTACCTACCGCGTGCAGGGCAGAGTAGTCAACCAACGGACGGCCGGGCTATCCTGCTACCCATGCCAGATTCTCTCCTGCTAACGCCCGCGGTGGCGCGGCTAATTGAACTAGCGCTCGAAGAAGACCTGGGACGCGGGGACGCAACCACGCAGGCCGTGATTCTGCCGCAAGCCACGGGGGCGGCCCATCTCGCGGCCCGCCAGCGCCTGACCGTGGCGGGTCTGGAGGTTGCAGCCGCGGTTTTTCACCGTGTCGATCCGTCGATCGCCATCGACACCCAGATTCCCGACGGCGCAGAGGCCGCGCCTGGAGCGCGGATCGCGACCTATCGGGGCTCGGCGGCGTCCTTGCTGGCCGCTGAGCGGACGGCACTCAATTTCTTGCAGCGACTCTCGGGCGTTGCCACCCTAGCGCGAGCCTTCACCGCCGCGGCCCAAGGCACCAGCCTGCGCATCACCGACACGCGCAAGACCACCCCGGGCTTTCGCATGCTCGAGAAATACGCCGTGCGCATGGGCGGGGGCAGCAACCACCGCTTCGACCTGGGCTCGGGCGTGCTCATTAAGGACAACCACGTGGCCATCGCCGGATCGGTCACCGAGGCGGTGCGCCGGGCCAAGGGCCGGGTGCCCCACAGCCTGAACATCGAAGTCGAGGTGGATACCCTGGCCCAGCTCGACGAAGCCCTGGCCGCAGGTGTCGCCATCGTTCTGCTCGACAACTTCAGCACCGCGGATCTGGAGAAGGCCATGGCGCGGGTGCGCGCCGTCCGGTCTCGTCCGCTGGTGGAGGTCTCGGGTGGCGTGACCCTGGCGCGCATCCCCGAGCTTGCCCGGCTAGGCGTGGATCTGGTCTCGGTAGGCGCGCTCACCCACTCGGCGCCTGCGGTGGACCTGGCCTTGGACATGGAGATCACGAGAGGCCCCACGGGGCAAGGTGCGTGAGCCAGAGCCCCTTGCCCGAAAGCGACCTGACGCCAGGGGCGGTGCTCCGGCGTCTGCGAACCCGACGCCTAGGACGGGCCTACGAGTTCCTCTCTGCCTGCACTTCTACCAACGATGTGGTTCGCGGTTGCGCGGCTGCGGGCGCGGCCGAGGGTCTCGTGATCGTGGCCGACAGCCAGTCGGCGGGCCGCGGCCGGCTAGGGCGCTCGTGGCACTCGCCCCCAGGACAGAATCTGTACCTCTCCCTGCTCCTGCGCCCTGCCCTGCCTGCCCGTCAAGTCACGCCTCTCACCTTGCTGGCCGGCGCAGCCTTGGCGCGGACGCTGGCCGAAGCCGGGGCAACGCCGCGCCTGCGCTGGCCCAATGATCTGCTGGTTCCTGCCGCGGGTGAATTTCGCAAGGCAGCCGGCATCCTGAGCGAGATGGCGACCGACGGCGAAGGAGTTCGCCACATCGTCATGGGCGTGGGCTTGAACGTGAACAGCCAAGACCTTCCACCCGAGCTGGCTCGACGCGCGACCTCGCTGTGCATGGCGTTCGGGCGCGCCTTCGACCGCGTCCAGTTGCTCGTCGACTTTCTGGCCGCCTTCGAGGCCACCTACGATGATTTCTTGGCTCGCGGACCTGCGTCGGGCTTGGCCGATTGGCGTCGCCATGCGGATCTCGGTCGGGTGTGTCGCATCGGTCAGGACGGGACCAAGGTCGAGGGGGTCGCGACCGATATCGACGAGAGCGGCGCCTTGCTGGTGCGCGACGACGCCGGACATGTCCATCGTATGGTCTCGGGGGAAAGTGGCTAGCGTGAGCCCGCGCGCTATGCTCGGCCCACTTTGACCATCGCCCAGTCCATCGTTCTTGGCATCATTCAGGGGCTCACCGAGTTTCTCCCGGTTTCCTCGACGGCGCACCTGCGGATCGCGCCGGCCCTGCTTGGCTGGCCGGACAGCGGGGCTGCTTTCACCGCGGTCATCCAACTGGGCACCCTGCTGGCTGTGATCCTCTTCTTCCTGCGCGACCTAGTCGGCATGGTGACCGCGCTTGCCGATCCTAATCGACGGCGCGGACCCGAGGGCCGCATGGCGCTCTATCTGGTCGTGGGCACCGTGCCCATCGGCATCGCCGGTGTCATCTTCAAGCACGCAGTGGAGGGCCCGCTGCGTACGCTGGCGGTCATCGGCACGTCGCTCATCGTAGTCGGCCTGGTGATGGCCCTGGTCGAACGTTTGGCGCGCCACGAGCGCGCCATGGATTCGCTCAGCCTGCGCGATGTTCTCATCATCGGGCTCGGGCAAGCCCTGGCGCTGGTGCCCGGCGTGTCGCGTTCCGGGATCACTTTAGCCTTTGCCATGGCCATCGGTCTGCGGCGCGACGCAGCCGCCCGCTTCTCGTTTCTGCTCTCGATTCCCGCGGTGGCTGCTGCAGCCGTCTTCGAACTTCCAACGCTGCTGCACAATCGCGACGTCGGAATCTCGGCCTTCCTCGCTGGTCTGGCCGCCGCGGCCGTGTCAGGATATCTCTGCATTCGATGGCTCTTGCGCTTTCTCCGGACACGAACCACGTACTCTTTCGTGATCTACCGCGTAGCGCTCGGGCTCTTGCTTCTCGCCGCCGTGCTGGCGGGAAAGCTTGGGTAGAGAATGCGAAAAACGGTGATCTAAACTCCTACCTGGACAGGTCGGGTAGGGATCGGTATTCTTCGTGTTCTTGTTGACAAGAACTTTTCGCAAGGCTGGGCCCATAGCTCAGCGGTCAGAGCTGGCGGCTCATAACCGCTCGGTCCCTGGTTCGAATCCAGGTGGGCCCACTCGACCCACAGCCGCCGGAACGTCTTTCTTCCCTAGCAGCACGAGCAGCTCGATCAAGAGCTCAGGAGGTACAGTTGCGCGACCAGCTTAAGCGTTTGGAAGAACTCCAAAAATTCGACGCCCAGATTCAGGAACTTAGCAACGCGCTCAAAGCCATCCCAGCAAAACTGCAAGCTTCACAGAACGACCTCGCCCGGGTGGAAGCTTTGCTGGAAACCGAACGCACGCAACTGACCGAAACTCAACGTTACTACGGCGAACAGAAGGGCCAGCTTCAGACCGAAGAGGCCACGGTCAGCGGCGCCAAGCACAAACTGTCGCTGGCCAAGAACTCGAAGGAATACGTCGCCGCCCAGCGTGAGATCGAACAGACCCGCGAAAGCGCACAGGCCCGCGAAGCCGAAGTCGCCAAGCTGGTTGAAGCCATCCAGGCCAAGGAGAAGCTTCTCGCCGATCGGGCCGACGAGCTGAAGGGACTCCGTTCCTCGATAGAAAAGGACGGTGAAGTCGCCCGCGTCAAGATGGCCGAGGTGCAGGGCAAGATAGACGCCCTGCAGACCGCGCGGGACAAGATCGCCGCCGGGATTCGCCCCGACTACCTAAAGCGTTACGGCGCCATTCGCATGCGCCGGGGCATGGCGGTGGCCACGGTCCGCAACGGCACCTGTCTGGGGTGCAACATGAACGTTCCGCCCCAGCTCTTCAACACCTTGCAACGGGGCAACACCCTGGAAACCTGCCCCTACTGCCATCGCATCGTCTACTGGGAGGACCTCATGAAAGACCAAGGGGCGTCCTCCACCTCGTCAGCAGAATAGGCCAAGGCGCGCTCCGCAAGCGCGCTATACTCGGGTCGGCTTCCCGCTGGAGTTCGGTGGATGGTCGCGCCGGCGCTTGTCGCCGTCGAGGAAAGTCCGGGCTCCCTGGGCAGGGTGCTGGTTAACGGCCAGTCGAGATGACTCGAAGGAAAGTGCAACAGAAAGCAAACCGCCTGATCGCGCGGGCAACCGCGTGGTCCGGCAAGGGTGAAACGGCGTGGTAAGAGCACACCGCTCTCCCGGTGACGGGAGGGGCACGGCAAACCCCACCTGGAGCAAGACCGAATCGGGACCGCGGGGTTTCCCCGCCGACGTAGCCCACGTCGCCACCAGGTTCCAAGTTGGTCGCACGAGCCGCTCGGCAACGGGCGGCCTAGAGGAATGACCATCGCCCGCGCGAGGCAACGGACGCGGGTACAGAACCCGGCTTACAGCCGGACTCCAACGGGAAGCCATTCATTCTTGGAGGGACAATGTCCCTGCGAATAGGGATTTTGATCTTGACCTGAACAAACGTTCAGCTACGCTTGAGCGTGTGTCCGTGCCGGCGCTTGAGCAGCTTTCTTCTTTCCTGATTCCAGCGCGACGACTGGAAGCGAAACGCGGGCATCTGCCTACCCCGTGGCCCGCGCTAAACGAAATGCTTGGCGGCGGTTGGCCGCGGGGGGAGTTGAGCGAAGTCTATGGGCCACGATCGTCGGGGCGCACCTCGGTCATTTATGCCTCGCTGGGTGCAGCGCTGAAGAGAGGCGCCGCGGCGGCGTTGGTGGATGCGGAATCGGCCCTCGATGCGCGGCGAGCGCAACATGCCGGCATCCCGTTGCGACAACTACTGTGGGTGTGCGCGAGCCAGAGTCAGACGCTCAAATCAACCGAGCTGCTGGTGTCGGCGGGGGGATTCGAGCTGGTGGCGTTGGATCTGGGCGACTCGGTGCCACACCTGCCCACCACGGCATGGATACGCTTGCGCCAGATCGCGCAGCGACAGGGAACCGTGGTCTTACTTGCTGCTGGTTTTCCGCTCGCAGGATCGTTTTCAGCCACATCGGTGCAGCTACAGCAGAAGAACGTCGATTTCGGACAGCAGGCCTGCGCACGACTTCGCCCGCGGCTCGGCGCCGATGACCACGCCTTGGCACGAGTCGTCGCGCATCCCCCGCTGGTCACGGCCTTGGCGAGCTCGGTTTCACTGGAACGAGGACGCCGATCAGCCGAGCAAGCCGCACACTGCTCCTTGGTCTTCCGTGAACCTTTGCGCGAGAGCGCCAGGACATGAAGGCGGTGGTCACCTGTGCGCATCGCCTGTGCTCATGCTCCGCAGATCGCTTTGCAGGCCGTGCTGCGCGGCCTGGCCGAACCACACGAACGCGAGGCGCCCATCGCGCTCACAACCGGGCCGGGGGCACGTGCGCCCATCCTTGGGTTGACCCGGAACGCGCGCTTGGCAGGAGCATGTCTGGGCATGACCGTAACCCAGGCGCGCGCGATGGTGCCTTCGCTGCGGGTGATGCGGGTGCGCCAGGCCGATGTAGATGCCGCCCAGGCGGCATTGCAAGATCTCGGGTTGAGTTTCGCTCCCCGTATTGAGGCGGAGTCAGGGCGGGTCTTTTTCCAGGTGGGTGATCTCGGATCGCTTTACCCGAATGAACGGGCCGTGGCCCAAGCCATTGGGGCTCGGGCGACCCAGCTCGGATTGGCAGTGCGGGTAGCTATTGCTTCGTCGAAGGGACTGGCCCGCGTCGGTACGCGGGCCGGCGCAATCGTCATTCTTCCTGGGGTGGCCGGGGCGGCGAAAGCCAGATTGGCGGGATTGCCCCTCACGGTGCTCGACCTGGATGAAGAAATGCACAAAACCATGCGGCATTGGGGCATCAAGACCGTGGGTGAGTTGGCGAGTTTGCCGGGGCCAGAGGTCACGCTGCGCCTGGGGGCAACCGGAGTACACTTTCATCGACTAGCGAACGGCATGGATGCTGAGCCCTTCCTGCCGCAGCCGCCTGCGGATGCCATCGAGGAAGGCACCGAGGTGGATTACCCGATCGAGTCGTGGGAGCCGCTTTCCTTCCTGTTGCGCGGATTGCTCGACCGAGTGTTGCAGCGGCTTGCTTGCCGAAGCCTGGCTTGCGCCGGGCTGACCCTGCGCCTAAGCCTCAATCCGCGTGGCTTTGACTTGCGCGAGATCGCTTTGCCCAGTCCCACGCGCGAGGCAAGTATTTTACTTCAACTCATCCGTCTGGATCTCGAACGACGGCCGACGGACACCGGCGTGGTGGGCATGACGATCCTCATCCGCCCTGCCCGTGTACGTTCAACCCAGCTCGACCTGTTTCGCCCGAATGGTCCGGCACCGGAACGATTGGCCGCAACCATCGCCCGGCTCTCGGCATTGGTTGGTCCTGAGCACGTGGGCGCACCCCGCGTGGTCGATAGTTGGAAGGAAGAGATGATGGCGATCGAGTTCCCGATGGTCGAGCCCATCACAAGTCCTACGACTCGGGGAAAGCCGTCTGAAAACAACAACGGGCAGCAAGCCACACTTGGTATCCACAGGTTTCGTCCGCCGCGCGACATAGAAGTGTTGATCGGACCAACCGGACCAACGGCGCTGCGCGGGAAGGAAACTACGGCGCGCATCCTCATCGCTGCCGGACCCTACCGCATGAGCGGTGAATGGTGGGCCGGCGGCGGATTTTGTCGCGAGTATTGGGACGTTCACGCTTCCGACGGCGCGCTTTACCGCATCCATCAGGATCGTGAAAGCAGCCGGTGGTATCTCGATGGCTACTACGATTAGGCTAGCTGTTTCACCACAGNNGGCCGCTGGCCCGGATCCTTCAGGCGTGAAACTGACAAATCCGAGCCCGGTTTTCTGCTCCACCAAGCCACAGTGCACACTAAGAAGATCAAACAGTTACAGTCGAGTTTCAGGCTAGAGAGCACAGAGGGCACAGAGACCGGATGGGAAGAAGGAATCCGGACTGCGCAGAGCCCAACCCTTCTCTTTCCGATCCGGCTCTGTGGCCTCTGTGTCCTCTGTGGTGAAAAGACTTCCGATCCACGGTCCAAGAGATGCTGACTAACGGCACAACCCCTCGCTATGTCGAGCTTCGCTGTCGCTCGGCCTTCAGTTTTCTCGACGGTGCATCACTGCCCGAGGACCTGGTCGCCACGGCGGTGGGTTTGGGCCATGAAACCTTGGCGCTTGCTGACTTTGGCGGGCTCTATAGTGCGCCACGGTTTTTCGCGGCTGCGCGCAAGGCCGGGCTGCGCTCCATCGTGGGGGCGGAGATCGCGCTCGATGCAAGTCCATCGAGCACGCCGCCGCCCGTGCTACTCTTGGTGGAAGACCGGCGCGGCTACCGCAACTTGTGCCGGCTCATCACCCGCATGAAGCAGGGACGGGGCAAGGGCGAAGGGGCCGCGACGATGGAAATGCTGGCGAAGCACGCCGCAGGCTTGATTGCGCTGCTCGGCCCTGCCCCGCGCGCCGATGCCGCGGATCTGGGGGCGTTGTTTGGACCGGGCCGCGCCTTTTTTGAAGTGCAGCGACATTTCGACGCCGACGAGGAACGGCAGAACCGCGCCGTCCTCGCCCAGGCCGCTGCCTGCGCTCTCCCGGTGGTCGCCAGCAACGACGTGCGCTACGCCACCTTGGATCGAAGCCCCACCCACGACGTGCTCACTTGCATCCGTGCCGGTGTAACGGTCGACCAGATCGGCCGCAGGTTGCCTCGCAACGCCGAACGCTTTCTCAAGCGACCGGCAGAAATGGCCGCCCTGTTTCGCGACCTGCCTGCCGCGGTGGCGTGCAGTCACGAGATCGCCGAGCGCTGCCTATTCACCCTCTCCGATCTCGGCTACACCTTTCCCATCTACCCAGTCCCCGACGGTGAAACCCAGCAGAGTTTTCTGGAGGCGATGACCTGGCAGGGCGCCGCCAGACGCTATCAGCCCATGACCGACAAAGTGCGGGCCCAGCTTGCGCACGAGCTCCACATCATCGGCAAGCTCGATCTGGCTGGCTATTTTTTGGTGGTCTGGGACATTGTCGGGTTCGCCCGCAGTCGCGGCATCATGGTGCAAGGGCGCGGCTCAGCCGCCAACAGCGCCACCTGTTACGCCCTGGGCATCACCGCGGTCGATCCAGTGGGCATGGAGCTGCTGTTCGAGCGCTTCCTATCCGAAGAGCGGGTGAAGAGCGCCTGCAGCATCGCGGACCGCATGCCGGATATCGATCTCGACCTGCCCTCGGGTGCTGAGCGCGAGCAGGTCATCCAGCACGTCTACCAAAAATACGGCGCCCACGGGGCCGCGATGACCGCCAATGTGATCACCTATCGCCCACGCATGGCGGTGCGGGACTGCGGTCACGCGCTCGGTTTTTCCGAGGCGCAACTTTCTCGTATGAGCAAGCTTTTGCCCGGATTCGTCGTTCCCGACGACAAGCCGCTGTTGGCCTTTTTGGCCGAAGCGGGCTTTCCCGACGCCGATGAGCGAACCCGATGGTTGGCCAAGCTCGGCACCTCGCTGCTCAACCTGCCCCGACATCTCGGCCAACATTCAGGCGGCATGGTGCTGGCGTCAGGACGGCTGGACGAGGTGGTTCCCATCGAACCAGCCAGCATGCCAGGCCGCGCAGTCGTGCAGTGGGACAAGGACGACTGTGCTGACCTCGGCATCATCAAGGTCGATCTGCTCGGCTTGGGGATGCTGGCTGTGCTGGAGGATTCGGCCACGCTCATCCGCAATCACCACGGCGTCACCATCGACTATGCCAAGCTGCCGCCCGACGACGCGCGTGTGT
>PMKP01000248.1 GCA_003157775.1 Myxococcales bacterium
GGCGGCCTACTTCGTGGGAGCCGCGTACAACCTGCTGCGAATAGCACGGTTGCTGGAGGCTCCGAGGTGAGCCCTGGGGGAGAGCTTGGTCGTGGCACTGCGGGCCGGCGGGAGAGCCGGCAACAAACGCCGACCTGAAAGTGCCGAAGGAGGTCATCCCAGTGATTTCAGCGACGAAAACACAACGCTTTTCAGCAGCCTGCTAGTAGTTGCAGCGCCGGAATGGGCGCCAGCACAAGCCGAACCCGTGGCACCGGATGCGGTGATACCGGCCGGCCGAGACGGACGCCGACCGGCCCGCGCGTTTGCACTCACGGAAACGGGCGGCGCTGAATTACTCGCTGACCGGCTGGCCGGCGAGATCGCCTTTGTTCCCGAGTGGGGAAAGTGGCTGACCTGGGAGGGCACGCACTGGAGAGCGGACGCGGCCGAAGTCGTGATGATGGAGCGCACGAAACTCGTCGCGCATGAGCTTCTGGGAGAGGCCCAATGGGCGTTGAAGAACGACGATGTGCGCGCGAAGGCGTTCGCACAATTTGCCGCCAGTGCGCAGCGGCGCCAGTTCAGACGGGCAGTGCTGGACCTGGCCAAGAGCGAGCCTGGCATTGCGCTTCCGTTCTCGCAATTCGACTGTGACCACTACCTGCTGAACTGTAGCAACGGCACGGTGAATCTTCACAGCGGGGAGCTGCGCCCCCATTCGCAGAAGGATCGGATCACTTGTGTCCTTCCACTGGCCTATGACCCGGCGGCAAAGTGTCCGCGCTGGGAAAGGTTCTTGGTTGAGGTACTGCCCGACCCGGAAACGGTGGCGTTTGTTCAGCGCGCTATCGGCTACACCCTGACGGGCGATGTCTCGGAACACTGCTTGTTCTTCTTGTACGGAAACGGCGCAAACGGAAAGACCGTGTTCTTGAATAGCCTGCTGGCGTTGCTGGCTGAGTATGCGACGCAGGCGCCAACGTCCATGTTACTTGCCAAGCAGGGCGAGGCGCACCCGACCGAGCTGACGACGGTGTACAAGCGCCGCGCAGTCTGCTGCCAGGAGACGCCAGCGGGCCGTGGTTGGGCCGAGGAGATCCTCAAGCACGTGACGGGCGGCGACCGGATCTCAGCACGACGGATGCGGGAAGACTTTTGGGAATTCAGCCCGACTCACAAGCTCTGGGTCAGCGGAAACCACAAGCCGATTGTGCGCGGGCAAGACGAAGGGATCTGGCGGCGCCTGCGATTGATTCCCTTCGAGCGCGTGATCCCCGAGGCCGAGCGCGATCCAAAGCTGGGCGAAAAACTGTGCGCGGAAATGCCTGGCGTCCTGGCATGGGCGGTGCGCGGTTGCCTGGCCTGGCAGCGGGATCGTCTGGGCCAGTCCGCCAAGGTGCAGACGGCTACCTCCGACTACAGGCGAGAATCGGATCGCTTGGCGCCCTTCGTGGCCGAATGTTGCACGACCGATCCGGCGGCCGTGGCGCCCCGCGCTGCGTTCTATCGTGCGTATGCCTCATGGTCGGAGACGCAGGGCGAGCGCCGGCCCATGTCGGATCGAGAATTTGCCGAGGCACTGCGCGGCCGTGGCGTCGAGGAGTGCTACCCGCGCGTGAACGGAAAGCAGCAACGCGGCTGGCGGGGGATCGGTCTGGCTGACAACACTGACTACACATGCCCGCCAGAATTCCCGTATGAGCGCCTAGTAAATCCCCCCGTGAGACTTATAGGGGAAAACGGCGGGAATGTGTCGTCACCTGTAGTCGGCAAGGCGCCAACTGCCGCTGGCTTGCTCGGAAACTGCGTCAGGGTGCGACGTGACAGCGTGGTGACCGACTCGGATGTGGATGCCCTACAAGAGCACCTGGCCGGACTGAACGGCACGGCCCAAGCGACGGTGGACAAGTTGTGGCGCTACTGGAAATCAGCCCTGGCGCCGAGCGTGACCGAATTCCTCGCCCAAGAGAAAGGACCTGCCCATGCATGAATCGGCCGCTACACAAGCGCCTACCCTGCCGCCCAAGCCACCGACGGGAACCACGGCCAGCACGACGGCGGCCGGGTGCAGTGCTGGCGCAGAACGCACCGGCAAAGAACCATGCGCTTGCGGCTGCACAGACTGGCAGCTGGCCCATTTTGTCGCTGGCCGGATTTTCTGTGAGACGTGCTGGGCAGGACGCGAGCCCGCGGCGTCCATGTTGCCCACGCCACGCGAACAACAACTTTTGTTCGCATGGATCCAGCCACTCGGCAGAGGTGTGGGCCCATGAGTTCACAAAGATTCCCGCTTCCGACCCGGACGACGGTTGGTCCACCGGCAACTTTTGGTTGCAGGCGGCCGGCTTCGTGCGCCGGACGATTTTGTCCCGGTCGGCCGCGGGATCTTTTCAGGTGACGAGCATGAGTGATGACAAGCCCGATCTGCACGTGGTTCCAGTGGCCCCAGATGGCCCCACCACGCCGCCCGTCACCACGCCGGACGATGAAGACGTCTTCACGCCAGACCCCTTGAATGCAAGGGAGGCCCTACTGGTAGAGAACATCGCCAAGGGCGAATCGCTGGCGGACTCTGCCACGGCGGCCGGGATCTCCTACAGGACGGCTCGAAGGTGGCGACTCAAACCCCATTTGAACGAGCAGATCCGCAATCGAGTGAGTGAGAACCTGGCGCAGACCAGGGCGATCCTTTCGGCCGGTTCGTCACGTGCGGCCCGTGGTCTGGTGGCGATGGCGGACCCAGCGGGAACCACCGAACCTAACAGTGCAAGGGTGGCTGCGGCGCGCGGCGTTCTAGACGCCTCAATGAAGCTTGAGGAGCTCGAAAACGTGATCGAGAGGCTGACCAAGATCGAGGAACGACTAGCCAACATTGGAGGAAAAAAACAATGGACCTGAAATCAATTGGCGCCCGTCTTGACCGCGCGGCCGCTGCAGCGGAGCCCCGGCCAGGGCGCCCCTACAAGTTGACAACTAGCGAGAATCGCCAAGAACTCGATCGACTCGCGGCGCTGGCCGATTTGATGTCCGGTGTGGCCGCCGTTCTCGCTCGTCTTTCGGATTGGTCCATCTGGCAACCTGGCTACCAGTCCGTACCAGCCACCACAATTCCCGATGCGCTGGCCGCCGCGCGATTGGGCGCCTTGCTGTCACAGTACCGGGCCGCTGGCATTGCAGACGACGGCATCGAGGCCGCGGTGGCCGATGTTCGCGCACGACTGGGGGCGTACGAAGCCACTGGTGCCACCATCGCGCCCTTCTACGAAAAGTTTCTCAACCCAATCGCCGGCAATTCCGCCGCGCGATCAACCGAACAGAAAGAAGAACCCTCATGCCTCTGAACACACTCGCCTCTGACCTCGCCGGAGCCGCCGCGCAATCGGCTGACCTCCTCGCACAATCCACCGCGAACACGAACCAGCTCCAAACGGGTTTGCAACCCGTCCGCTCTGCAATCAATGCGATCCAAGATGCCCAGACATCCCAGTTCAACGCCGTTGCCGAGCAATCGAACAAGGCCCAGCCGCCCCTCGGGGCAACAATCGAAAGCGCACAAAATGCCCGAACCGTCGAGTTCAACCGGCTCGCCGAACAAGGGCGAGCGAAGTAGTCCGACAACGCAACCGAAAGGAAACCACCACAATGAAAGCTGACAGCACCACGTTTGAAAGTGCGAAACTGAAACTTTTTCGCCTGTCCTCAATCTCGCCCGAGGCAACCGCTCGGATCGAGGAGCAAATTGATCGGGAGCTTGGCGTCTTGCACGCGGCATCAATGGGCGCGCCGGAGTTTTCCGGGATGGACGACGCCGATCTCGAGGAGGCCGCTTCGCGCACGGGGCTTTCCTTGACTGCACTCAAAGACGACGTGGCCCGGCAGGCGGCCGAGAAGCGGGCGGATGTCATCCTGGGAAAGCTCGACCTTTCGGAACGGACGATGCTCTCGATTTTGTGTGGCCCCGACCGGGTCGCCCAAGCCGAGCGCATTACGGCTTTGCGGTCGAGCGGAAAGGTAGGGCGGTGATATGTTGGGCATGGACGGATCTTGTTCAATCCCCGGCGCACTGATGGGCGGCTTTCGCGAGCCGACCGACGATGAGTGGGACGCCGGCATCACGGCGCTTGAGGCTGTGCTTGGCCCAGCCGAAAGTGCTCGGCAAAGCTGGCGGCGCAGGCTGGTTATCACGGCCAGTGGGGAATGGCGCCTGATTGTGAGTGAACCTGGTTTTCTCAGCGCTGGCAGCGACGGCCTTATTCCCTTCACGCCGGGCAGCGTGACCGCAACGCCGGTGGCGCTTCCTATAGGCCAGGCAGTTGAATTGCTACGCTCTCCGGAAAAAAACCCCGAGTTGGAGCTTGCGCGCCGTCGGCAATTCCTCGCGGAGCTGAATGCGAGGCACGCGAGGCAAGCCGAAGACGAACACAATCAACAGCTAGCAGCGGCCAAGCGGAAGCTCAACGCGGAAGAGGCGGCAAAGGCATTCCGCTGGGATGATTGGGCGAAGCTGGTCGATTTCCAGCGCGCTTTCTACGCGCTTGGTCTGGCGGTGGACGACGGCGAAGAGTTGGCGTCCGCGCTTCGACGGATCGCCGGTTCGGTGCAATCGTTTTTCGGCGAGCGAGCAACGCCCTTGCCCCCGCCGTCCAAGAAGTGGTGGTGATGCCGTGGACGCTCGACTTGCAGAATTATTCTTCCCACCCGAGGCCGAGCCCGAGCCCGAGGCGAAGCCAGACCTCGGGCCGGCGGCGGGCCATCGGTTGCATGGCTCGATTCCGATAACCGACGTGTGCGAGCTGCGGATCACGTCGCAACCACGCCGGCAGTGTGGCGACCGCGTCGAGCCCGCCAGGCTTGTCTGTCGAAAGTGGTATTTGCGGCGAGACTCTGAGACGTGGTGGCCAAGTAAGCAAGACCCCGGCGTCTTCGTCCTGCCACGCCAGGCGCGCGCGTTCTTGGAGGGCGTCGAGGCCGCGTGCGCGGCGCTCGAACATGAGGGCGAGACGTGAAGTCCTACGCTGTGCAGGCGAAGTTTCTGCGGGCTCCGCTGCCCGTCGTCGGCATGAAGACCCTACTAGAGCAGCGCAAACTGGGGCTCCAAGCCCAGGTGGCAGAGCGGCACCGGCAGGCCCGCGCGACTGGCACCACGGCCAACGTGAAGTTGTTGAGCGCCACCCTTCGCACGATCAAGGCACAAATCGCAAGGGCGGGCTGTGGATGAGGCTGCGCTTCGCCGTCGTCTCCGGCAGCGGTTCGACTTTTCTACACTGGTCTCGCGTGGGCTATCGTGTCGGCAGTTGTCCCGCGAGGAGGCATCCCGCTGCTTTCCCGGGCAGGCCATCTCGCGGTGCTACGGCAAACCGCTGGACGCTGCAGAGCTAGCACGCCGGGACGTGGTTTGTAGGCTAGCGCACATTGGCCAGCGGGTTTGGCGGCAAGATGGGCACGGAACTGCACCATGGTTGAGGGGAGACGGGGAAAACGCCAGCGACGGCGCGCACTTGGCCGAGTAGCGCAGGCGTTAGACGGACGCCGGAAGGGGCGGGCAGGGGGTGACGGTCGATTGTTCTTGACTAAGTAGATAAGTCTTTGTTAAATATACGTATGAACATCATGGAAAATTCGCCAAGAACCAGAAAATCGGTGAACGTGGAACCCGTGGGAAGACCGCGCGTTCGCCCTCCCGGCGAAGACATCATCCTTGGTTTCAAGGTATCGGACGCCACAGTGAAGGCGCTCGATGCCGAAGCTGAGATCATGTCGCATGAGCGCCCAAGTGGTGCCTCCCGTGTGTCGCGCACCGAGTGCCTGAAGATTCTCATTGCTGAGGCACTCGCCGCCCGGGCCAAGGCCCGCAGCAAGCAGTAGCCGCGGCCTGCCCGCCCGCCGTTCCCCTGAAATGAAGTGTGCCCGCGCTGTATCAGCAGCCGGACACGTGGCCCCGAACAGAGGAGGTATTCGAGACATGGACATCCTAGCATCACGTTCCGACGCTGCAACGAAAGCACTCACGGAATACGGCGCCGCTCACGTCGTCATGGCGAGCGCGGCCGAGCGAGTGGTTGCCATGGTGGCGGCTCACGTATTCACCCCGGGCGAGGCGATCGAAAGCCTGGCCATGTTCGCAAGCCAGTATCGCGACAAGCTGCGCGCGCTGGACGCAAAGGCAGGACGATGAACGCGCCCTTGCGGAGCTGGTTCCACAGTGCCGCCCGCGCGAGACGTCGCGGGCTCGCGCTACTGCCGCCCGTTTCGCTGCCATTTCCCGAAGACGCGGCCCGGGCGACAGTGGCGCGGTATCAAAGGACGGTGGCTGCTTTGTCGAGAAACATTGACGAGATAGTGGCCACGGCCACCACCGGCGCACTCACGCCCGCGGAAGCGCTGGCGGTGGTTCGGCGCCACGTGAAGCGGCTGCGCTTCGACCTCGGGGAGCTGGACAAAGAGGTAGTCCAGTGAGGCGCGCCCTTTGGATCGCCATGTTGGCCGCTGCCCTGGTTCTTGTCGGGCATCGGGCCGGCTACCAGCAAGCGCAGCGGGAACACGCGCAGGCGGTGCGGCGGTGACCATCGAAGTTGTGCCGCTTGACCTCGACCTCGACCCCGTCGCGGTGGGTTTCAATCTGCGGCTCGAAAACATCTGGGTGCGGTTGCCCACCGGCGCGGTGTTGGCCGTCCGATACCAGACGCCAGGGCGCGAGCTGCGCATCGTCCAGGGCACGCGCGCCGCTGTGGCGTCAAGGCTGCGTCGAGCTGGCTACAAGGTTCTCACCGGACGGCCGGCGCCCTGGCCTACCGAGGTGCGATCGTGAGCAGGCGAGTCTCGAAGCGAACCGCACCACGCGCGCGCCCGGCCACGACGGCAGAGCTCGAAGACGCGCGCCAGCGCTGGCTACGGGCGAAGCGCCCCACCATTCGCGACATCGACATCACACAGAAGATCCCGGTCTCCACCATGGCCGAGCTGGTGGGCCCGGCCCGCGAGTAGACGAACCCAACGAAGGAAGGAGAACCATGCCTAGAAAAGCGAAACGCAGAACATGGGGCAGCGGAAGCCTCTTTGAGCGCAACGGACGCTGGCGCGTCGCCTGGCACGAAGGCGGACGCCGGCGCAGCAAGTCCTTCGTTGACAAGGACCTTGCGCAAGCGGCCCTGGCTCAGATCACGGCGGCCGTCGCCCGCGGTGAATCCGGCATGCCCAAGGACTACGCGGGAACGCCCACCCTTGCCGAGCTGGCGCCGGCATGGCTCGCACGACGTGCGAAAACACACCGTGACGCCAAGGCGTGCCGCTCACGGTGGAAGTGCCACCTGTCGGCGTTCTTTGGCCGGTTGCGGCCCTCCGAGGTGG
Source organism: Myxococcales bacterium (assembly GCA_003157775.1). Taxonomy (GTDB): domain Bacteria; phylum Myxococcota_A; class Polyangia; order Fen-1088; family Fen-1088; genus Fen-1137. The sequence continues at coordinate 7,330 of PMKP01000248.1, forward strand.
ACAGCGGCTTGCTCCGTCAGTTCATCGAACAGAAGCTAGGCGAGGGGCTGTCACCAACGAGCGTGGGGCACTTCATCCGGCATCTCAGCACGTGGTTTGCCGACTTGATCGAAAGCGGGCACCTTGCGACGAACCCGGTGGCGGGCCTACCCCGGAAGACGCGGCGCTTGTACCGCTCCACCTACGACACCACGTCAACGCCCTTCCTGCAGACCACGGCGGCCATCCGCGCCGTGTACCTTGCCCTGCCTGAACCCTACTCGGTGGCGTTTGCCTGCGGCGCCCTGGCCGGGTTGAGAACCGGCGAATGTTTGGGCCTGAGCTGGCCTGACGTTGACCTGGAAGGGCGCAGGCTGCACGTCCGCCAACAGATGCAAGACGGCGCCCTCTGCCCCTTGAAGGATGACGAACCGAGAACCGTTCCCCTGCTAAACGCCTTGCTCCCCATCCTGCAAGAGTGGCGGCTCAAGACGGGCGGCGCGGGCCCCCTGTTCAAGCCCGCCAACCCTCGGCATGGTGGGCGGCCTGACCTCGGCTCGCCGTCGGAGTACATCCGGCCCCACACGCTGCACAAGTACCTGAAGAAGGCCCTGGACGTGTGCGGGTTGCCGCGCATTACCTGGTATCACGCGACGCGACATACCTTTGCGTCTCAGTGGGTCATCAACGGGGGAAGCATCGAAACCCTGTCCAAGGTTATGGGCCATTCCTCAACGCTGGTGACGCAAAGGTACGCTCACTTGCGCCTGGACTTGTTCGCCGACAAGATGATGGACGCGATCCCAGTCGACCTTGCGCGGCCGGCGGGCACCGTGGTACAGATGCCGCTCGCCTCGACGGTGCGGGGTGCGGATAGCACCAAGACTGCGCCACCCGATACCGTCGACGCGGCTGCACAAATAGCTTAACGCCTTGAGATTGTTCATGCATTCCGGAGTAGCTCAGTCGGCAGAGCAGGCGGCTGTTAACCGCCGGGTCGGGGGTTCGAATCCCTCCTCCGGAGCCAAGCAGGGTTAGCTGGCTCTACTCCGCACTGCCTATTTCCCGACGCTCATTGGGCCGTCCCCGCCTACGCAGCAGTGACCATGCCTTCTGGCTCGTGCTCTCCCGGCTCTGGTCTCGCTGGGCAGACGTGCTCGTGGTCGTGAAACCACACGCTGTCGCCCGGTGGCACCGGGCCGGGTTCCGTCTCTTCTGGCGCTGGAGGTCGCGCTCGCGTGGCCGAGCCAGGGGCAGCATCTCGCCAGAAGTCAGACAGCTCATCTGCCGGTCTTCGATCGGTACCACTCCCGTGCGCGCGACGGGAATGTCTTCGCTCACTGCTGGGTTCGTTCTGCGCGAGCCCCGCGTCAGTTCGCCGCTGCTGGACCCAGCTCGGCTGAAGCCCTATCAGGCGGCGTCACTAGATTCCGAGAGCTCCTCAGTCAGGCTTTCTATGAGGACTTGAATCTCATCCCTGGATTCAAAGAGGAAATCGCATGTTCCAAGGGAACATTCGAGAGGATAGTCCTTCGTCATCTGCACAAGAGTCCCCAGTTGTAGCTGGATTGCCCTGAGATCATCCGGGGCGACATTCTCGTCAGATGCCTTGCTAGCCGAACCCATTGTCTTGCTCCGTCTTTGGTATCGACACGTTTTCGTCGAGCATGAGCCCTGTCGTTCGACTATGAAGTGGCTGGTCGGTCAAGAGCAGATCTGTCCGCTGCCTCCACCGGAAGAACGGGAGGTAGGCTTTGTGGCAGTTGTGAGCGAAGACATTCCCGAGATCTGTGTACGCAACTGCGCCCCCTCAAAAAACATCATTAGGGTTTTGGCTGGCGGGTGATCTCCGGCAAGTGATCCTTTCGCGATGATGAACAACCTCGTGGCTACGTCACGGACGCGCCGCGCCTACGACCATCGACTCCGAGAGCAGGTGATCCGGTGCGAGACGAATGCTGCGGTACGCAACCCTGCGGAATTCGAACCGCTTTCGAGATGGGGCACAGAGATAGCGGTGCTGGCCGTCGACTTCAGGCGCAAACCCTCCACCCAGAACATGGCCGCTCGCCGCACGTCGTCGCGGCTTGAACGCCAGCCTCGTGGTTCCAGGCGAGAATGCCGCTGTGTGCGCGGCGGAAAGAGTGACGACCGCTATCCTCCGCCCGCTCAAAACAGAAATTCGAACCTAGGGCGCTTTTTGTGCAATAATTTGGCGTTTCGCAAAGACAAGGGACTACATCTGTCCGAATATGAAGGAGAAGACATGCGTACATTCGGCACTTTCTTGGCAGTAGGAATTCTGGCTCTGACGACTGGATGTGGCAGCGGCGGCAGCAGCGCGCCCACGGCGACCGACACGACAACCACCACCTCCACGGCGACCGATACAACAACCTCCACCTCGATAGGCAGCGGACGCACCGCTAGTAACGGCGGTCAGTGCCCGGCGAGCAGCGGCGGCCAGAGCTGCACGGGCGAGGCTGCCTACGAAGCCTGCGCGATGAATGCCTGCGGCGCCCAGTACCAGGCCTGTTTCGGCAGCAACTATGCGAGTGGCAACTTCACTGGCGGCGCCTGCGCGGATTTCATGACCTGCGAGTTGCAATGTCCCTGCGACTCGACCGCGACGACGTGCGAGACGAATTGCTCGACCCAGTACCTCATGACCGCAGCAGGAGTAACCTGTGCGACCTGCTTCGCGACCCTTTCGGCCTGTGTGACCGCGGCAAAGACCCCGCCAACAGGAACGGGAACATGCGCACCGCCGGTTTGCACCACCACGTCCACGCCGACGAGCACGGCGACCATCACAGCAACCATTACAGCGACCTCCACCTCGACGGCGACCGGCACCAATTGCGCCGCGCTGCAGGCGTGCTGCGCGACCATTCCTAGCGCCGGGGTTGCGGCATGCCAGGCCTCCGTAACCAACGCAGCGGGGGTCGACACAACCTGCGCATTGGCCGTCTCAGAATTCCAGCAAGCTGGATTCTGTCGGTAGCAAGTCAGAATTATTGGATGTGCAACGGCGAAGTGGGGCGACCTGCTTCGCCGTCATGTTGCACGCCCGGTGGCACGACCAACTGGCGCCACCTTGGCGCCGCCTACTTGGCGAGGCCGATCTGCTTCATGAACTCCTGGTTGTCCCAGAACAGGTATTCCTCGTCCATGACGCCATTCTTCCAATGGCCGATGGTCGCCATCTGGATCTTGTAGGCCTTGCCGGTCGGCCGGATGGGCCTGGCCTTGCCGGTGGGCATCGGCTGCGTGAAGGTCCCTTCCATAACGCCAATCACGGCTGTCCAGTCGCGCTGTCCGATCTTCACCGGGTGCTCCTTGATCCGGGTGTCGGGCGCCCACACGAACATCGCCTTCAGATCCTCAATGTGCTTGTCGATGCCTTCGGTCGTGTGTCCGTCGGGCCAGTGCACGATGACGTCTTGCGAGTGGCTGCGGTGAAGCTCGGACCACTTCTCTCCGGAGAACACGTTGTAGTCGAGGTCATCGAAGGTCCTGAGGTGACCGCTCACCAGCTTCTGCTCGGCTTCGTGCTGCGCGGCCATGTCTCTCATCGCACAGCCAGCGGCGACGAAGCCGAGTGCCAAGGTGAAAGCTACGGTCTGGGTGGTTCTTCGACTCGCTGCCATTTGAATCCTCCTTGCTTGCGGTTGAACTTCGTTCGGCGGTCCCTGGATGCAGTCCGCGCGGTCTCGGATGCAGTCTGCCACACCACCTGTCAGGATCTAATCGAGGCAGAGAAGACGGGTCCTTCAGCGTCAAGCGAAGGCTCGCGTGGGCAACCACACCGGGTTGGCCGCGGCGGCTGCAGTTGCGCCGCCAAGAATCCAGAATCCCCCTAGCGCGCTGGGCTAGTCGCTCGCCCGGCCGGCGTCGCGGTAAGGGGAGCCGGTTTGATAGAGTGCGATCTGCGCCCGCAGGTGATTGGCCAGCGCCGTCCGGTTCTGGGTGGTGGCTAGCTGCAGCGCCCGTTCGGCCGTGGTTTTCGCCTCGGGGAACCGCCTGCCTTCGGCGTAGGCGGCCGCCAGAGTCGCGATGAACATCGGATTGTGGCCGTCGGAAAGCCGCTGCGCCTCCTCGGCTAGCCCGATCGCCCGGACGCCGTTTCGAACCGACGCTTCCGGGCTGGTAGCCAGTACCCAGGCCAGACTGTTGCAGGCCGGTGCAAAGTCGGGCTGGATTTCCAGCGCCTTCTGATAGTGAGCGATGGCTTCTCGCACTTGTCCCCGTTGCTGGAGAAGTTTGCCCAGGTTGTGGTGGGCCAGGGCATAGTCGGGGCGGATTTCCAGTGCCTTCTGGTAGTGAGCGATCGCCTCATCCACCTGGCCCTTCTGCCAGAGAACGCCGGCGAGATTGTTGTGCTCCTCGGCGTGGTTGGGGTGGATTTCCAGCGCCTTTTGCAGATGAGTGATCGCTTCATCCACCTTTCCCTTGCGGAGAAGAGCGGCGCCGAGGCTGTGGTGGGCCTCGGCATAGTCGGGGTGGATTTCCAGCGCCTTCTGGTAGTGAGCGATCGCCTGATCCACCTGGCCCTTCTGACGAAGAATCTCGCCGAGGTGGTAGTGGGCCATTGAATAGTTGGGCTGGATTTCCAGCGCCTTCTGGAACTCAGCGATCGCCTGATCCACCTGGCCCTTCTGGGAGAGAACCCCGCCGAGATTGTAGTGGCCGGTTGCATAGCCAGGCTGGATTTCCAGCGCTCTCTGGTAGTGAAACATGGCCTCGTCCGTCTGGCCCTGTTCGAAGAAGACATTGCCGAGATTGTTGTGGGCTAGCCAGGCGTTTGGATTCGCGGTGACTGCGGCCTGCCAAAAAGTTCCAGGGTCGGCATAGATCCCGCACTGCCTCCAGGTCAATCCACCCAGCACCACCAGCAGGGCTCCGCCCACGGCCGCTGCCAGGAACAGACGTCTTGTCCCCAGCAAGCCGCAGGCCACAGTGATTGTTGCTGCCGCCAATGAAAGCGGGCCGATGATCGCAAAGTATTGCCAGTGGTCGGCCACCAGCGATAGCGCCATGAAACCAATGTCAAGAAACCCCAGGACCGGCAGGAGCATCACCACGAAGTAACCCAAAGCCAAGAGCGGGCCTCGGCCCCAGCCTCGTCGGCAGCGCCAGAATGCCAGAAATGCTCCCACCAGCAGAAGGCCCGGCAGGTATGACCACCACTGCCCCCCATCAATCTGCCAGCGCGGATAGATGGTGCTCAGACCGAACGGCAGCGCCGCCTTGTAGAGATAGAACCACACCGCCCATCCGGCTCCTGCCAGCCGCGCCCAGAAGCTGTCGGTGCGCACGATGTCGGAGCCGATCGCCCGATGAGACTGGAACCAGAAAGAGATCAAACCCACGGCGACTGCCGTGACGAAAAACGGCACGCTCTGCCACAGGTCCCTGCGCCCAACCCGCCTCCGCCGCCACCAAGCCAACCCCAGCAGCACCAGCGGCATGGGCGCCACTACGGTCTTGCTCAGCAAAGCCAGAAGGAAGGTGGTCAAAGAGAGCCAATACCAGCGCCATTGAAGGTTGAGGGTTGAGGGTCCGGCGCCGTCGGCAAAGCCAGCGGCCAGCGGCGAGGGGCCGGAGTCAAACCGCAAGTACCACAACAGGCTCAAAAGGAAGAAGAACATCGCCAGGGTGTTCTTCCTCTCGGTAATCCAAGCGACGGATTCCACGTTGACCGGATGCACGGCGAAGAGCGCCGCCGCTAGCCAGGCTCCCGGGAGATTCAGCCGCTTCAGCGCGCGCCACAACAGAACGGCATTGAGTGAGTGCACGAGCACGTTGACCAAGTGGTAACCCAGCGGGTTGGCGCCCCACAGCCGCCATTCCACCCACAACATGGTCGAGGTCACGGGGTAGTAATCCACCGGCTCGGTGCTGAACCAGAATCGGTACAGTCCATCTGCCCGGTGGATGAGGGGATGGTTTACGACGAAGCTGCCATCATCCCAGATGAGACCAGCGTGCCATACCGGCAAGTAGGCAACGATCGTGGCGCTCACCAGCAGCAAGGCGAACAACCAAGGCCGATTCGCCACCGCGCGCAGAAGTCCCGCCATTCCCTCGGCCAACGGACGTTCCGGGCCGCTGCCAGCGTCGCGGGCTCCCTCAGGCTTGACGGCCCGGCGATGTCTTGGCCGTTTCATACAGCGTCAGCTTACGTATCCCCATGATGAAGATCAACGATGGAGGCCACCTGTGTCAGTCGAACTGGACCGATCGCTTGGTGAACGCCCCCTCCAGCCAGAAGCCGGTGATGGGGAAACTCGTCGCGGGTCGTCTATCGCCGACCGCTCCAGCAGCCACGAGCAGAGGTGCGTAGTGCTCCCAGGTCGGCAGGGCCATCTCGGCCGCCGGGGCGCGAGCCTGGAAACCCATGAGCGCGTCGACATCGAAGCGCAAGAGAGCGTCGGCTGCCCAGGCGTCGAACTCCTTCGCCCATTGGGGGATGCCGGGGCGGAACGCGTACCGCATGTTGTGCGTGATAAAGCCGCTGCCGAACACCAGCACCCCTTCGTTGCGAACTGGCGCGAGCGCCTGGCCAAGTTCAAAGAGTAGGTGAGCGTCGAGGCCAGGCATCGAAATCTGCAGCACGGGGACATCGGCGTCGGGGTACATCGCCACGAGCGGGACATAGGCCCCGTGGTCGAGCCCGCGCTTTGGATCGTCGGCAACCGCGATGTCTTTCTGGCGTAAGAGATCACGGACGCATGCGGCGAGTTCGGGTGCGCCGGGAGCGGGGTACTGGGTGTGGTAGTAGCGATCGGGGAACTGGTAGAAGTCGTAGACGAGCGGCACCGTCCGGGTTGCACCCAATGTGGTCGGCCGCTCTTCCCAATGCGCCGAAACCATGAGGATGCTCTTCGGCCGCGGCATCGCCTTCGACCACGCGGCGAGCTCAGCCATCCACACGGCGTCATCGAGCAAGATGGGCGCGCCGTGGGCTGCGAAGATGACGGGCATCTGTCCGCTCGGTGGGTTGGGTTCACTCTGGGTTTGCATCATGCTCTCTCGCTCACTTTCGGTGAAGAGGCTGACCAGTCCGAGGCCAATCACGGTCTTGGGCAGGGTCATCCGGAAGCGCTCGGGGGGGGGCTGCCGTCGGTTCGCGCCTTTGTCGCCATTGCCTGACAAGCATGTCCTGGCGAACCTCCGTGGGCCATGGGCGCGCGTCGATTCAGAACGGCGCCTTTTGAATAGTGCTAGGCTGAAGCCTATGAAATGCAGTGCGAGTGCAACCTGGTTGGGAAGACTCGCGGCTTTGCTGCTCGGCTGGTTCGCGATGGCTGGCTGTACGAAAACCACGACGGTGCGGCTGGGCTTGCCCGAACTGCGGACTGTGCCACACGTGGACCTGCAGCGGTACCTCGGGACCTGGTACGACATCGCCAGCTTCCCGCAGCGATTCCAGCTTGGCTGCACCGGCACGACCGCCACTTACACGATCCGCGGCGAGGGAGAGATCAATGTGCTCAACCGCTGCCGCAAGGGCTCGCTTACCGGTAAGCAGGATTCGGCTCAGGGCCGCGCCCGTGTTGTCGACCCAGCCACGAACGCCAAGCTCAAAGTTAGCTTCTTCAGGCCGTTCTGGGGCGACTACTGGATTATTGATCTTGGCGCAAACTACGAATACGCAGTCGTCGGTCACCCAAGCCGCGACTACCTGTGGATCCTCAGCCGCACAAAGACGATGGACAGCAACGTGTACGAGGGGATTCTTGGACGGCTAAGAGAGCAGGGCTACGAGGTGGCGCGGCTGAACCGGACGCAGCAGTGAGCACCCACTACCCGATGCCCTCGAAGAGAACCGTCGAGAGGTAGCGTTCGCCGGAGTCAGGCAGAATGGCCACGATGGTCTTGCTGGCAAACTGCCGCAAGCCGGCCAGGCGTACCGCCACTGCGGCGGCTGCCCCGCTGGAAATGCCTGAGAGGATGCCTTCCTCGCGCGCCAGTCGGCGCGCGGTCTCAACCGCCTCCTCGTCGGAAACCTGCTCCACCTGATCGACCAGGCTGAGGTCGAGGGTGTCGGGTATGAAACCGGCGCCGATGCCCTGGATCTTGTGCGGCGATGGCTTCAAAGGCGCGCCACTGCGCATCTGCGTGATGACCGGGCTCTTGGCCGGCTCCACCGCCACGGAATGCAGCGGCTTTCCCTTGACCTTCTCCCAGAAGCGCGAGATCCCGCTAATGGTGCCGCCCGTGCCCACGCCCGAAACCAGCACGTCCACCTTTCCGTCGGTGTCCTGCCAGATCTCAGGCCCGGTGGTCTGCTCGTGGATGCGCGGGTTGGCCGGATTCTTGAACTGCTGGGGCAAGAAGTAGCGCGCCGGATCCGAGGCCGCCAAGGCTTCGGCCCGTTTGATGGCGCCGGGCATGCCTTCCGCCCCTGGTGTCAACATCAAATTGGCGCCGAAGGCGGCCAGCACGCGCCGGCGTTCCACGCTGAAGGTCTCGGGCATGCACAGGGTCAGTTTGTAGCCGCGTGCCGCGCACACAAAGGCCAGAGCGATACCGGTGTTGCCGCTGGTGGGTTCGACAACCTCGACCCCGGGTTTCAGCACGCCCCGTTCTTCCCCGTCTTTTATCATGGACGCGCCGATGCGGCACTTCACGGAATATGCAGGGTTGCGGCCCTCGATCTTTACCAGAACCGTGGCCTTGGCCCCGGCGGTGAGGCGGTTCAGCCTGATAAGGGGTGTGCGACCAATCGACAGAGAGTTGTCAGCGAAAACGTTCGACATGGTACCTATCTCCTTTCCGTAACGACTATTGGGCTGACTGAGTTCACCCTAGCGCGAGGGCCTGGTTGAGCGCCTCGACCAGATCGTCGGGATGCTCCAGCCCGATGGACAGGCGGATGAGGTCGGGGGTAAGGCCGGACTCGCACGAATTGTCGGGCGCAATGCAGGCACCCAAGTTGCGCAGGGGCACGGTGCGCACCCGCATGCGCACCCGCAGAGCGAAGGAGATGGGGGCGAGCGGCTCGGGCAGATCGTGGGCCCAGCGCAGGCCGTGGTAGTTGTTGTCTGGCTCATTGAAAAGCTTGAAGCGTGGATCTTTCCAGTTGAACCTACCCGCATCGGTCACGCTGCCACCGATGGCGGCGCTGTGGCCACCCAGCCACTTGGTCAGCTAATTGATGACGATGTCGGCACCGTGCTCGATGGTTGGATGCGGTTGGTGGCGGTTCGTCACAGGCCGCGTGACTGCGCCTGGCGCGAACCATGGGACGCGCTGCCCCGAGTGAATGGCGGCGGGACATCTGCGGGGCACGTGGTAAGAGTTACCCTCGATTCACTATGCGCCCGAGTATTGTACGCAACCCCGTGGGGTCTGAGCGCGACGTCAGCGTCGGCCCGTGGTGCGATGGCGAGCGGGCGCGGCGCTACGACTGTGCTGGCAACCGTCACTTCTACGGGACGCTGCTGACAAGACTGGTCGCCGGAGCTGGGCCCTTTCCTCAGGGGCGTGGTCTTGACCTGGGTTGTGGCAGTGGCTTTGCGACCGAAGGGCTCTTGCAGGCGTTTCCTACTCTCGCCTGGCAGGGCGTGGATGTGTCGGCGCCGATGCTCGCGCGGGCGACGCGCAAGCCGGCCCTCTCGGCGGTTTCGCTGTGCCACGCGGCTGCCGAGGCGTTGCCTCACGTTGCGGGCTCGTTTGCTGTGGTGGTCTGCAATTTCTCGTGGCACTGGTTCCAGCCCTCCGCTGGGGAGGAGGTTCTGCGCGTGCTGCGGCCGGGAGGTTGGTTTCTGGTGAGCGCACCCTTGCGCCATTTCAGCAGCGCAGAGGGGAATCGCTGGCTGGCCCGGCGGCTGCACGAGCGCCGGAGAAGCTTTCGTCGCTTGGCCAGTCAAGGCGTGCGGATCGAGGAAATGGCCCAGCTGTTGCCAGGCGACATGCGCATTCATCGTCTGGAGTCGGTCGTGATTGAGGAGCGGTTTCCCGACGGTCGGGCGCTAGCTGCCACCCTGGAAAGCCGTGGATCGCTGCAGGCAATTTTTGGTGACAGCGACCTAGAGCCATTCACCGACGCACCCGCGGGCGGCGTGGCTTTCGAGTGGCACGTGGGGTTGCTGCACGCACAGGTCAGGACGTGACACGTGATCCGGGCTCGGTGGGCCACGGCATTTCAGCCGGTCTGGCCGCTGGCCGCGTGGCCGCAGATCTGATCGCGGGCGAGCATCCCGCCGAGGCTGAGGTTCTTTCTCCCGGCCGTTTCTAGATCCGCAAACAGCCCCTTGCGGGGTTGGCATGGCGCTGCTATTGCCTTGCACGAACTCATGAAACGCGTCGTCGTCGCCGGCGCCGGAATCTCCGGCCTGTCGCTTGCTTTCGAGTTGGAACGACTTGGCGTCTCCGCGCTGGTGCTGGAGAGTGGGCGGCGGGCCGGCGGCAAGATCGAGACCGATCGCCGCGACGGCTACATCTGTGAGCGCGGGCCGGCCAGCTATCTCGACCGGCACAACAGCATCACGCCCCTGGCGCGCAGCTTGGGCGTTGAAGCTCGCGTGCTGCCGGCCTTTGATGCTGGCGAGCGCCGGCTGGTAGTGGCGGATGGCCGTCTGCACGACACCCCTCTTGATGCAGTGGCATTCTTCCGTTCGCGGCTGCTGCCTGTTTCGGCCAAGCTGCGCATGTTGGCTGACTTGGCCTTGCCGCGTGGCCCTTCGGCGCGTGGGCAGGAGGAATCCGTCACCGAGTTTGCGAGCCGGCGTTTGGGCGTCCTGGCCGGTGAACGACTGCTCCAGCCGCTGGTCTCCGGCTTGTACGCGGGCGATCCCGCTGCGGTCAGCTTGCCGGCCGCGTTTCCCTTGATGGCCGCGCTAGAGCGCGAGCATCGCAGTTTGGTTCTGGGCATGCGCGCTGATCTGAAGCAGCAGCGGGCCAAGCGGCGCGCGGGCAACGATGCGGCCCGGCTGTCGTCGTTCGTGACTGGCCTGGACGAGCTGACCGCGGCGCTGGCCAGTCGACTGGGAGACCGGCTTCGGCTGGGTGCGCGCATTGTGCAGGCGGAGCGCACCGAAAACGGCTTTCGTTTGCAGGTCGAAGAAAATGGAAGCAGCAGCACCCTGGACGCGGACGCGCTGGCGCTGGCCATTCCGGCGCACCAAGCCTGTGCTGTGCTCCGGCCGCTGGATTCCGACCTGTCGGAGATCCTGGCGCGCATCCCCTATGTCCCGGTTGCGCTGGTGCACCTGGGCTATCTCGCCTCGGCGTTGCCACGGCCCGCTGATGCCTACGGATTCTTCGTGCCCGCCTCCGAGCATCTCAAGATCCTCGGCGCCATTTTTGCTTCGGCCATCTTTCCGGATCGCGCGCCGGCCGGTTTTTCGCTGTTCTCGGTGCGCACCGGCGGTGCACGCCATCCTGAGACGGCAAGCCTGCCTGACGAGGAGTTGACGGCCCTGGCCCATGCGGAGCTTGCCGGCCTGCTGGGCCTGACCGGGCCTCCCGCTTTCGCGCATGTTGCCCGTCACGAGCGCGGGTTGCCCCAGTACACCCTTGGGCATATGGACCGAGTGGCCGCCCTGGAGGCTGGCGAGCGGCGCTACCCTGGCCTGTACTTTCACGGCAACGCCTATCACAACGCTGGCGTGCCCGAGCTGGTCAGCCGATCGGGCGAGCTGGCGCGCCGGTTGGCGGAGGAACTTGCACGATGAGAGAAATCCTGGAAGCGGCCCTGCTGCGCGAGCTGGGTGCCACCTGGCGCGAGATCAGCGGCAACCACTTCCGCGGCCGGTTGCGGCCACCCGTGTTTGCCTTGCACGATGCGGGCGCGCGCCTGGGATTTTGGGACCGCCGCAGCCGCACCCTCTCGCTGGCGCGCTCTCTGGTCTATGACCAGTCCTGGGGCGTGGTGCGCGAGGTGCTCAAGCACGAGATCGCCCACCAGTTCGTCGACGAGGTCATGGGCTTGGGCGACGAGACCGCGCACGGCCCGGCCTTCGAGAATCTGTGCCGGCAGCATGGCTTTGATCCTTCGGCGCGCGGGCTGCCCCAGGCTGCAGGAGGCGAGGGCAATCCAGTGCTGCGCCGGATCGCACGCCTGCTCGCCCTGGCCGAGAGCCCCAATCTGCACGAGGCCGAGGCCGCCATGAACACGGCGCAACGGCTGATGCTCAAGCACAACATCGATCAGACGGTAGCCCGGGCTGCCGAGGGCTTCGCCTTCCGGCACGTGGGCAGGCCGAGCGGCCGCATCGAGGCAGCCGAGCATGTGCTGGCAGGCATTCTGGCGCGCCACTTCTTCGTCGAGGTGATCTGGGTGCCGCACTATGTGCCGAGCGAGGGGCGGCGCGGCCGGGTGCTGGAGATCTGCGGTACCCTGTCCAATCTGGAAGTGGCGGCGTACGTGCACGGGTTCTTGCTTGAGACGGCGGAACGTTTGTGGCGTGAGCACAGGCGCCGGCACGGCATCGCCAGCAACCGCGAGCGGCGGCGTTTCATGACTGGCGTGATGATCGGTTTCGACGAGAAGCTGAAGGCGGGCGTTGCCGAGAGCCGGCGCGAGGGTCTGGTGTGGGTGGGCGATCCCGCGCTGGCCGGCTATTTGCGCCAGCGCTATCCGCGCACCACCCGCGGTGCAGGCATCGGCCTCTACCGGACCGAGGCCTATGAGCACGGCCGCAAGGCTGGGCGCGAGATCGTGTTGCAACGGCCGATCCACGGGAGCAGCGAAAGGGGACGTCTGCTGGGCCCGGTGCGGTGACCTAGGGAGCAGCCAAGAGGCAATCCAGCGGGTCGCGAGTCGCGTGGGCGCGGGCGAGAGCGAGTTCGTGGGCGTTACCCGGAGGGCGGAGAGCGTGTCGCGGGCCGCTCACGCGACTCGCCCACGCAGGCCGCTTTGCGCTGGTCGCTACCGCTACCGCTCACGGGCACGCTGGCCGATTTCTGCAGGAAATTCCCCAACCGGCCGCAGTAGACCCTCTATGCGCGGGCGTCAGGTTGGCGTGACGAGCTCAGGAAGCACCTGCGTGGCGATGGAAGGATTCCACACCACCCCGGGCGTGACCGTGTCGTAGTTGCCGTGCAACCAGAAATCAATCACTCACCACGCACCTTCTTCTCGCGACTTCCGATAAACTCACATGGTGCAACTGGTGATCGCCGAAAAACCCTCGGTCGCGCGCGACCTGGCCCACGTGCTGGGGGTGCGACCGACGGGCAAACACTGCTTTGAGGCCAAGGACCGTGTGATCACCTGGTGTGTGGGTCACTTGGTCGAGCTGGAAGAGCCGGCCAGCTACGACGGCCGCTGGAAGGCTTGGCGGCTCGAAACGCTGCCCATGATTCCCTCGGAGTTCAAGCTGCGGCCGGTGCCGAGCACGCGCGAGCAGCTTCATCAGGTGTGTCGGCTGCTCGGCGACAAGCGTTTTTCCGAGGTGGTCAACGCCTGCGACGCGGGCCGCGAGGGCGAGCTCATCTTTCGCTATGTCTACCAGCTCGCCGGCAGCCGGCTGCCCATCCGGCGGCTCTGGATCTCTTCGTTGACCGACGAGGCCATTCGCCAAGGCTTCTCGACGCTCAAGCCAGGGGCCGAGTTGGAGAAACTAGCGGACGCTGCACGCTGTCGGTCCGAGGCGGACTGGCTGGTGGGCCTGAACGCCACGCGTGCGGTGACCGTCCGCCACCGCACCGGCCCGGATTCCATGCTGTACTCCATCGGCCGCGTGCAGACGCCCACCCTGGCCATTCTGGTGGAACGCGAAAAGGCCATCCAGAACTTCGTGCCGCAGGACTACTGGCAAGTGAAGGCCGAGCTGGCCACGACGGAGGGTGCGCATTTCGCGGCGACCTGGTCGCTCGACAAGGCCACGCGTTTCGCCAACGCGACGGTGGCCACCGAGGTTCGCGATCGATGTCGCGAGCAGGGCGCGGCCAGCGATCCCGAGGGCCCGGTGGTGGAGAGCCTGAAGCAGAGCAAGACCCGCGAGCCGCCGCCGCTGCTCTTCGACCTGACGTCATTGCAGCGAACCGCCAACCGGCGCTTTGGCCTGTCGGCACAAGCCACCCTGGATACGGCGCAGGCGCTGTATGAACGGCACAAGATTCTGACCTATCCGCGCACCGATTCGCGCCACCTTTCGAGCGACATGGCGGGTACCTTGCCAAAGATATTTGCCGGCCTGGCCGAGATCGACGATTACGCGCCCTTCACGCGGACACTCTTGGCGAATCAGCCCCGGCCCAGCAAGCGCTTTTTCGACGACAGCAAGATTCAGGACCACCACGCCATCGTGCCCACGGGCAAGGCAGCCAGGCTGGACGCCCTGGAGCGGAACGAGTGGCGGATTTTCGACCTGGTGGTGCGGCGATTTCTCGGGGCCTTCTATCCCGACGCCGAATTCGCACAGACCGAGGTGGTAGTGCGGGTGGGGCCGGGAGTGCAGAACACGGCGTCCGGAAACCAGCGGCATGAGGCACAAGCGGACAAGTCTGGCGCCTCGTCTGGGGAGGAGGTGCCGCTGGTCTCGGCTGCGCCCCCGCCGCCTGACCGTTTCCTGGCACGAGGCAGGGTGCGGCTGGTCGCCGGGTGGCAAGAGGTGGCTGGCTTTGGCGGAGAGGACGCGGAGGACAAATCCGGGGCAAAGAAAGGCAAGAAGAAGGAGGGCGACGAGGACGAGCCGGCCGTACTGCCACCGCTGGCCGAGGGTCGGCGTCTGGAGGGCAGCTTCGAGACGCTGGCCAAGAAGACCAAGGCGCCCGCGCGGCACAGCGAGGCGACTCTGCTGTCAGCCATGGAAAACGCGGGCAAGACCATCACGCGGCCGGAACCAGGCTCTGCCGGCGGCAGTCCCTCGCGCGATGGAATAGAAGATTTGCGAGGGTTCTCGGACACGCTGGACGAAGAGGAGCTAAGAGCTGCAATGAAGGACAGCGGCTTGGGCACTCCGGCCACGCGCGCGGCAACCATCGAGACCCTGCTCAAGCGCGGCTTCGTGGCCCGCGAAGGCAAGCATCTCAGCGCCACGCCGGTGGGCATCGCGCTCATCGACGGGTTGCCAGTGCCCAGCCTGGCCTCACCTGAGCTGACCGGGACTTGGGAGGCGCGCCTGGCCCGCATGGCGCGCGGTGAAGACAAGCGCGACACCTTCATGGCCGATATTGCCCGCTATGTGCACGAGGTCGTCGAGGCCATCCGTGCCGCCGCTCCCATGCGCGCCGTGACGCTGCCAGCAGTGAGCACTAGCAAAGGGAAGAAATGGGCGCGAGTACACGCTGCCGGGCGAGGTCGCAGCTCCGTGCCCGCCCGCCGTCCGACGAGCGAGGCGCAGACCACTCGTCCCGCTCCAAGAAAACCGGCCGACGCATCCCCACGCGACAGCGTCGGCGATCTCCTTTGTCCACGCTGCCGGATCGGCCATCTAATAACTGGCAAGCGTGGCTGGGGCTGTGCGCGCTGGCGAGAAGGGTGCGATTTTGTGGTCTGGTTCGAAGAAAGCGGCGAGCTGCGCAGCGAGGCCGACCTGCGCACTTTGGTGTCCAAGCTGTAGTTGGCTTGTAGAGCTAGCCAATCCGAGCTACCCGGCGTCTTCCAGGGATTCCACGCCGGGCAGGTCAGCCAACTGGGCGAGCACGCAGCGGTGGTCGCGGTGGACGCCGCAGTATTCGATGCTGATCTCACGCAGGCCTTCCGGCCGTTGCTTGTCCTCGCCGATGGCGATGGGGCCCTTGGCCTCGTCGAGGAGCGCAGTGATGCGCGCGCGCGTCTTGCCCTGAGCCGGCTGGTACACCACCAGAACCCGGTGCACCTGGCACGCGCCCCTGAGCATGAATTCCAGACGGCGGACCCAGTCTAGCGTGACCAGCACGGCCGCAGACAGCACCACACCCGCTGTCGCGTAGCCAGCGCCCACCACCATGCCGATACCTGAGCTGGCCCAGATGGTGGCTGCCGTGGTCAACCCAGAGATGTGATGGCGGTCGCGCAGGATGGACCCTGCGCCCAGAAAGCCGACCCCGGTCACGATTTGGGCGGCGATACGGGCTGGTTCGTGGCCTCCCAGGGATGGGCTGGCCGACACCACGGTGAAGATGGCAGACCCGACGCAGATCAGGATGATCGTGCGCAGTCCGGCCGGCTTGTGTTCCTTCTCCCGTTCGAAGCCCACCAGGGCGCCGCACAGGAAGGCCGTCGCCACCAGCACGAACTCGCAGTAGGGCCGCGGCATCAATTGGCGAATGTCGCCGAAGACTACCTGGATAATGTCCACCTCCCTACCATAGGGACGCCAGAGCCAGCGATCAAGTTCTCGCCAACACGGCCGCCAGCGCTTGCGCTCGCGGTCCGCTGGGACGCAGGTCGAGTCGGCGTCGGCCGGTCTGCTCCACGGCCAGCGTGATCTGCAAGTGATCGGCCGGCAGGACCTCAGGAAAGCGGTCGGCCCATTCGATGGCAGTGGCCGCGCGATCGTAGACTTCTTCGATGCCCAGCTCGGGCAGCTCGGCACGCGTGCGCAGGCGGTAGAAATCGACATGGGCGAACGGCGTGCGTCCCGGGTGCTCGTTGACCAGGGCAAAGCTGGGGCTTGCCACATGGCGATCGGCCGCCACGCCCAGTCCCTGCGCCAGTCCTTGGGCGAAGGTGGTTTTGCCGCTGCCGAGCGGGCCGACCAGCGCCACCACGTCGCCCACGCCCATGGTTTGCCCAAGACGCACGCCGAGGCGCCGCATGTCCTCGGCGCCGTCTGCCATCACCGTCACAGTCACCGACGGGCGGAGATTTTCGCCTGCGCTTGCCATCAACGCTTCTTGGTCAACTGACGGTATAGCAGCAGGTGGCGCACGGCCAAGTCGGGCTTGCCGTTTTGTTCCAAGAGGCGCGCGAGATTGTAGTGGGCGTCGGGGTTGCGGGCATCGCATTCTAGCGCGCGCCGATATGCGGCAATGGCGTCGACCGTCGCGCCGAGGTCCTCCAGGGCCACCCCGACGTTGAAGGCCGCGGTGGCGTCGCCCGGGCGTAGCGAGAGCGCCGCCCGGTAGTGCACCAGGGCCGCGTAGACATCGCCCACCTCATGCAACAAGCGGCCCAGGTTCACATGCGCGTCGGCGAACTCGGGTTCCAGTTCCAGCGCCGCCCGGTAGGCATCGCCAGCTTCCGTGGGTGATGTGGCTTCCAGCAAGCAGCCACGCTTGTAGAAGTCGCGCGCTGAAAGCGGCGACGCTTGGCCCGCAGCGGGGGCTGCGCGTGCGTTTTCCAAAGACGTGACCGTGGCACCACCGCTGTCAGGCAACGGGCCTTGAAAATCGAACACGGTCTGGCCCGATTCCGGGTGCCAGCGGCCATGCCCGTCGTCGGCGATCACGCGCTGGCCTTCCTCGGAAAGCGCGACCTGGTGGACCGATGTGCCGGCGGGCAGGCCGTCACGGATCTTCTTGATGGCATCGCGCACACGGCGGGCGGGGATGCGCTGCTCTACCAGGCCTTCGGCCTTGCGCAGAAGAACCAGGTCCTCGAACGAGAAGCGCATCTCGCCCTTTTCGTTGCGGGTCGGGGTGACGACGCCAGCACGCAGGTACGAGCGCAGACGCGCCACGCTCATTCCGAGTACCGCTGCCACCGCGCGAGCCGTATACATCTCGGGCGAGACTATACAACGCCTGTCGCGTTGCGGGTTGCGTCCGCCTACCCATCCCCACGCTGGCCCACATCATTGCAGCGGGCTTGAAAAGGTGTCGGTTGTGGGCGGATAATGACGGGCCCCTTCTCCATGAGTAACGCATACCGGAAACGATCGTGGCGGAATCGCGGACTGCGCCCGGGGAGTTCTCTGTCGTCCGTGCGTGCAGGCATTCCCGGCTGGGAATGCGGGGCGTAGAAATCGGGACCGGCGATGGCGTGCATTCTCGTGGTTGTCGACGACAGTGATAACCGCATTGCGGTTCTGGACGCGCTGAGGTCGCCCGGCACGCACAAGCTGGTGGAGGCACCTGACGGGGCCGCGGCTTTGCGCTTGATTGACGAGGGCGGCGTGGACCTGGTACTCGCGCGCACCAACACTCAGGGGATTGACGGATTCGAGCTGTGCCGCCGGGTTCGCGCCGATGACAAGACTGCGGCTGTACCGGTCGTCCTTCTGGCGACCGCGCAGAGCCCGGTGGAGAACCGCCTGCGCGGGCTGGACCTGGGCGCGGCGGACTTCATCGTGCAGCCCATCGAGCCGCTGGAGCTGCTGGCGCGGGTGGGATCGGTCCTGCGCTCGAAAGCGCTGGCTGACGAGGTTCGTCGCCACAACA
Organism: Myxococcales bacterium; assembly: GCA_003157775.1. Lineage (GTDB taxonomy): Bacteria > Myxococcota_A > Polyangia > Fen-1088 > Fen-1088 > Fen-1137. The sequence goes on from PMKP01000248.1 coordinate 25,570, forward strand.
TTGAGCTGGCAGGCAAAGTCGTGGAACGCACCCGCCAATTGGAGGATTTGGCAGGCGAGTTGCGCGCCGAGCGCGACGCGCTTCGTGACACCTTCAACGTCATCGAAGATGGGCTCTTGCTTGTCGACGCATCGGGCCATGTGCAGATCGAAAACCATGCCCTTCGTCGCATGCGGGGCGAGCCGGACTCCGCTCGCCTGCCTTCAGGCGAGCGCCTGTTCTCCGGAGGCCCATCTGAGGCGGGTGCGGATCCATCCATGCGTGAAATGCTGGCCGTCCTGGCCCGCGACGCCGCCGCAAAGAAAGCAACCCAGGACCGGACCTTTTCCCTGCACGGACGCCAGTTCGAGGCGCGCGCCTATCCCGCGGCGGGCCGGCGGGTTCTGCTCTACGTGCGCGACGTGACCGAAGAGCGCGACCGTGAAGTGCGGCGTTTGCAGTCGGAGAAGCTGGCCTCCATCGGCATGCTGGCCGCCGGGGTTGCGCACGAGATCAACAACCCGGCATCCTTCGTGCTGGCCAACCTGGAGGCCCTGGCCGAACTCCTGCAGTCGTCCGACGGCAAGCCCAAGACAGACCCCAAGGCCGCGCCCAGGCTGGGGTTCAGCGACATCCTGTTCGAAGCCATGAACATCGTGCACGAATCGAAGGAGGGCATGGCGCGCATTCATCGCATCGTGCGGGACTTGCACGCGTTCTCGCGGGTAGACGAGGACGCCACCCTGCTGACCGACGTGAACGCCGCGGTCGACTCATCGCTGACCATGTTACGAAGTGAACTCCGCTATCGAGCCCAGGTGGAAAGGGATCTGCGTGCGACCCAGCGGGTGCGCGCCGGCGCCGCCCGGCTTGGCCAGGTGTTTATCAACCTGCTCATGAACGCTGCGCATGCCCTGGCAGCAGGGAATCCCAAGCGCAACCGGCTGTATGTGCGGAGCTACGACGACGGAGACCGCGTGGTGATCGAGGTGGAAGACAACGGCCCGGGCATTCCGACCGAGGTCATGCCGCGCATTTTCGAATCGTTCTTCACCACCAAGCCGCCCGGCGTGGGTACCGGGCTGGGGCTGCCCATCTCGCGCGACATCGTATGCTCCGCGGGTGGCGAGTTGACCGCGGAGAGCGTTCCGGGCCGCGGGGCTCTGTTTCGCGTGCGGCTGCCTGCCGCGGCCGCGGGTGTGGCGGGGCGGCCCAAGACTCTGCCCTCGTGCAAGGCTGTGCAGCGCCGGCGCCTGCTGGCCGTGGACGACGAGGCGTTGCTGCTCAAGGCGTACCGCCGGATGTTGATCAGCCACCACGATGTGGAGACCACGCTGGGAGCCAAGGAGGCGCTGCGCTTGTTCGGCCAGGATCGCGCCTTTGACGTGGTGTTGTGCGACCTGCAGATGCCCGACATGTCGGGCTCCGAGCTGTACGAGACGGTCAGGCAGCGCTGGCCCGAACTGGCCGAGCGGTTCATCTTCATCACCGGTGGGGCGTGCTCGCAGGAGGCTCGGCGATTTCTCGAGAGCCCGGGCCTGGCTTGTATCCACAAGCCGTTCCAGGTGGCCGAGTTGCTGGAACTGATCGAGGCGCACGCGGCTGGCGACGGCGCGGAAGCGCATCCGTGATGCCGGACAACGCTCTTGACCCACCCGCACGAGAAAGGCACGATGCTGAGCACGAGCTAGGTTGAAGGGATCGCATCGGCGGACAGCGGGCGACGCGGGATCAGCCTCAGGCGCACGGCTGCGCAGCGGGGTAAGAGCCATGGACAGCACCGAGACCATCATCAAAGACACTACCGCCAACCCTGCGCCCTTGGGCTTGATGGGATTCGGCATGACCACCGTCTTGCTGAACCTGCACAATGCCGGGCTCGTCCCGATGTCGAGTATGATTCTTGCCATGGGGCTATGTTACGGCGGGCTGGCTCAGGTCATCGCGGGCGTGATGGAGTGGAAGAAGCGCAACACCTTTGGCACGCTGGCCTTCACCTCGTACGGCTTGTTCTGGATCAGCCTGGTGGTCATGCTGACCCTGCCCAAAATGAAGTGGGCCGAGGCCCCCGACAAAGCATCGTTGGGTGCGTACCTGTTGCTGTGGGGCTGCTTCACCTTCCTGATGTTCTTCGGAACCCTGCGCGCCAACAAAGCCCTGATGACCGTGTTTGGCTCGCTCACCATCCTGTTCTGGCTGCTGGCCGCCGGCGAGATCAGCGGATACGCGGGCCTGACTCGCGTCGCGGGTTGGGAAGGCATCTTCACCGGCCTGTCCGCCATGTACTTGGGCATCGCCCAGGTCCTGAACGAAAGCTTTGGCCGCACCGTCCTTCCCATCGGCCCGCGCACGTAGGGGACCATCCACAAGCCGGAGGCTAGCTTCTCTCACCACAGTCTCGCCTCCGGGCCAGCGGCCNNAGGCGAGACTGTGGTGAAAAAGCTGACTTCTTCTCAGTCAAAGCTTGATGTCGCCGCCCGGGTCGCCGTTGCCCAGACGCTTGCGCAGGGCTGTGCTGTCGTCCGGCGGAGCTGGCGTCAGAGCCACCGAGATGCGCAGC
>PMKP01000325.1 GCA_003157775.1 Myxococcales bacterium
GCAACCTGACGGCAACGGAACCCACGCGCAGAGCGACATTGGAATCAAACTGGTAGCTTAATACACAAAACCCCTCAGGATTTCTCCCATGGGGTCTTGCGGGGTGGACGGGACTTGAACCCGCGGCCTCCGGCGTGACAGGCCGGCGTTATAACCAAACTTAACTACCACCCCATGCCCCAACGCGACGGTTTCCCGGCGTATCGGGACGCAAGGATCTACTCGCGGCCACGGCAGGTGTCAAATGGAAGCTCGCCGCGCAGGGGGGCTTGCCCCGCGGGTCGCGGCTGCTGCGGCGTCAGATGGTTGCGTTCGGCCTGCGTCGGTTTACTAATGTAGGGGTCTTGCGAACCCTCCGCCTGCTACCTCAGCTTGCCGCGCTGGTTGTTCTGGCCTGCGCACAGCCGCCCAGCCCCGCGCGCGACACTGCACCGCCCGAAGCCGGGCCCGGTGCGGGCCAGTCGGCGCAACCGCGCCTGCCCTGGGATGGAGATGGGGAGATGGCCGAGGGCGAGACCATCGCGCTCCTGCCCGAAGGCGGCGGTCGCATGCCCATGGCCTGGGCGCGCGACAAGGGCCTGCTCAACCTGGAGCTTTTCGACAAGTGGGCACCCTTCATCTTCAGCGAGTCGGACAGGCCGGACAGTGAGGAGAAGCCCAACCGCTATCGCCGCGCCTTCATGGCGCTGGCCAATGATTGGGCAAGCCCGGACGACATCTTCCTGGACAGCCCCGAAGCGAGCTACGCCGTGTTGATGGCCGCGGGCCTGCCCGGAACCCAGGAGGTGGCACAAAGCCCGCAGGGCAAGCGCATCCTCGCCGAGGCCAGACGGGCGGTCCACCTGCAGCGTGAGCCCAATTTTCTCGAGGCCTACGGCATTCCGCCCACCTTTTCGGTCCTGCTGAAGCGCATCGAGGAAGACCAAAGCCGGACCTGCTACGCCACGCTTGACCTTGCCGGCCTGGCGGACTTCGATGGCGCGGTCACCTTCCAAAGCCGCGAGCAGGCGCGCCGCGAGTACAACGAGGCAATTGGGGATGCCGCCTGGGTGGACAAGCAGATCGCCAAGGCCAAGGAAGCGGCAGACGCCTCTGCCCGCGATCGCGACGAATGGATCAAGCTCATCGCCGCACAAGACCCCAAGGCTGGGGCTCGCGTTGAACGCGCCCGTCGCGGTCAGGTGCGCCTGCGCGCGATCCGCGCGGTTCAGGCGCGGCTTTCCTGCGAGGGCCTGTTGGCCAAACACGTGGAGGGGCAGTTCGATTTGGCGACCAACGAGGGGTTGGCGGCCTGGGAGCGCAAGAACAACATTTTCGGCTGGGGTTTTCTCGGTGCTGAGACCCTGGTGGCTTTGCAGCGGCCGCCACTTGATCTGCACTTCGACACCTTCCGGCGCATCCTGATGGAACGGGTGGCCGATGCGGCGGGCATCATCGAGGACGGCTCGGTTTCGGGCCCAGACAAGCCGGCCACCTACAAGGACGCGGCGGGCGTCGAGCACCCGGTGCCGAATCTCATCGCCGACTATACCGACGCGCTCATGGCAGCTTTGCAAGTCCGCACCACCGACGACATGACGAGAGCCCTCCACGCGTTCCGCACCCAGGGTCTGAGAAACAGGCTTATTGTGGCCTTCCCGCCGCCCGAGCTTCCCCCCTACTACGGTAGCAAGATGGACCTTTCCGTCGAGATAGATCGAGGCGATGTCTGGTACGACTTCCCCTTCGATGAAAAGGGCAAGCCCATCGTGCAGGCGCGCGTGAATTTCCCCAGCCTTACCCTCTTCGTGACCTGGAAGAAGCAGAAGATTCCGCTCTGCCGCTGGCGCACCACCATCGGGTCGTGGCGCAGCGAAATGCGGTCCAACGGCAAGGTGTACTTCAAGTACAAGAACTCGGACGTCGGCCCGCGCGTGTGGAAAGACATCGTGGCCGGGCCAGTCTGGATCCCGCCCGAGGGCACGCCGGCCAAGGATCTGCTGACCCGCAAGACGTGGGACCGCGACGCAGGTGCGGAAACCGTGGTGAACACCGATGTAATGGGCCCGGGCTATCAATCAGCCTACGGTCTGGTGATGGCCATCCATCACATGAAGCGCGGCAAGACCTTCTTCGACAACCAGATCCGAACCCATGGCTCGGTGGACTACACCTCGATCGCGCGGCGATTCTCCCACGGCTGCCACCGCTTGGTGAACAGCCGGGCCGTGCGCCTATTCGACTTCGTGCTGCGACACCGGGCCTTCCATCGTGTCGGCAACGTGCCGCTCAGCATGCGCCGTCATTTTGAACACGACGGCAAGCCGTATCACTACGCCCTCACCACGCGCGGCTACTACTATGAGCTTGACCCGCCGCTTTCGGTCGCGGTCACGGTCGGCCGCATCATGGGCAAGGTACAAAAGCCGATCGAGGCTTACGTACACAAGCCAGGGGTGGACTACGGACCGTCCGAGGAGGGCGGCGAGAGCCCGCCGGACGTCGGACCTTGATGCGGGTTGCGCAGAGAACGCGGGCTAAAGAATTGACAACAGTCTTTCGATAGTGAGGGCAGCGCTTATGCACTGGAAGAGACTACTGGCCGGCGTGACTGGCGCTGCCGTGCTTGTGGCGGCAGCGCTGGTCGGCTGTGCCGTAGGCGTGCGCCGCGATCTCGCCAAGGCTTCGCCCAGTGAGGTCATCCTCGACGACCAGTGCCATCTGCAGGACTACTTCGACGACCTCGCGCGCGGGCGAGAGAAGCCACCCGCCCTGGTTCGGTCCGACGAGATTCAGACCAGCGACAGTGAGAAGACGCTGGGCGGCCGCAGTGCTTACCTCTTCGGGGAAAACACCAGCCTGCCCGCCCTGCGGCGCCTCTTGCTGGAGAATTGGAAGCCGCTTCCCGCCGCGGTGATGGCTGCCCCGGAGATCGAGGTGGAGGTGCGCTGGTGCGAAAAGCTGAGCACGCGCTGGGCGGTGAACGACGAGAACGTCCACTTGCGCGTCGCCGGCAAGACCTACGCCCTGGTGCCCCATCCCTGCATGACGGTCTTTCTCTTCGGACAGGCGCTTTTTGAGCGGCGCCGCGAATTGGTCGGGCTGCCGCCGCTGGCGGCGCTGCCGGACGCGGGTGCGGCGGATCGCATGACGTCTGATTGATCGGCGCTGCGGTGGTGTAAACTCCGCAGCCCTATGTCCTACGACCATCGCTCGGTTGAACCCAAGTGGCAGGCCCGCTGGCGCGAGGCCCGCTTGCATCAGACCACGTTCGATCCCAGCCGGCCCAAGTTCTACGCCCTGGACATGTTTCCCTATCCTTCGGGCGCCGGGCTGCACGTCGGACATTGCGAGGGCTACACCGCCACCGATATCATCACGCGCTGGAAGCGCATGCAGGGCTGGAACGTTCTGCACCCCATGGGCTGGGACGCCTTTGGTTTGCCGGCCGAAAACTACGCCATCAAGACCGGCATCCATCCGCGCGTGACCACGGAAAAGGCCATCGCCAACTTTCGCCGCCAGATCGACTCGATCGGCTTTGCCTACGACTGGGATCGCGAGATCAACACTACTGATCCGCAGTATCTCAAATGGACGCAGTGGATCTTCCTGCAGCTATACAACAAGGGCCTGGCCTACGAGGGCACCGTGCCCATCAACTGGTGCCCGTCGTGCAAGACCGGCCTGGCCAACGAAGAAGTCACTCAGGGCTGCTGCGAGCGTTGTGGCAGCGGGGTCGAGCGCAAGGACATGCGCCAGTGGCTACTGCGCATCACCCGCTACGCGGACCGGCTGTTGGAGGACTTGGCGGAACTGGACTGGCCCGAGTCCACCCTGGCCATGCAGCGCAACTGGATCGGTCGCTCCGACGGGGCCGAGGCGATTTTCAAGGTCGTCGCCCCTGATGGGTCGTCGAGCAGCAGCGAAATAGGGGTCTTCACTACCAGGCCCGACACCCTGTACGGCGCGACCTACATGGTGCTGTCCCCGGAACACCCGCTGGTCGACAGCTTGACCACGCCGGCGCA
>PMKP01000412.1 GCA_003157775.1 Myxococcales bacterium
GGACCCGTCTGTGAACTGGTTACGGACAGTCTACGTGTCCCTCGTCTGATGAAGATCGGCACGTGAAGCTGCCAACGACGCTCGTCCCTGTATTGTCAATTGTGACAGCAGTCGCGGATTGTGCAACAGTGCGATTGGCGACAATATCCTGCTTGCCACAGTATGATCGATTGCTTAATTTAACTGGAGCGCACTTTGAAGCCAGTCGTCGGTAGGACAGTGCCATTGTCCTACCTGCCACCGTTGAGTTGACGCTGCGTCTGGTCAAACATTGAGAAATTTCTTGGGGTCCGGTGCATGCGCCGTACAGGGTCACGGCCGCCTGGCAACTGCGATCACGATAGCTAACTGGATTGCAGTCCCATTATTGGGCCACGCTGGCACCTCCGTGCCTGTTGGCCCCTCGTGTCCCGTCCAGAATCGAGAAACGGCGTCAACCCGCCTGCAATTAAGCGTCGCGCCATCACTGCCAGACAGCCATCTGCAATGTGACTCTTTGTAGCTCGCATACCTCAGCAATTCATACTGTCACCCGTAGAGCGCAAGATTGCAGGCGTCCGCAAAGAGGGTGTCAGCGATGTCGCGGGGGCACTGCTTGCGCACTGCTGGTCGGCGGTGTGGTTTCCTGGATGGCTGGCCATCGTCTAACCCTTCCAGCCTGGCTCGGAGCCGCTGTCATCTTTTCGACCGCGGGTGTTGTTCCCAGCCATGCGGGTACGCTTGAGCGAGCGCCCAATTGCGTCGCCGAGACGACTTCTGTGCGCGGGGCCATAGGTCCCCCCGGTATCAGAAGATGCCGTCACTGCTGTCATTGCCGTCACTTTGGCCGCTTGCTGGCGTCTTTCCGCCACTTTCGGGGTGACAGCAATCCCACTGCCGTCCCGATTGCCGTCATTGCTGTCACTGCTGCCGTCACTGCCCGCCGGCACTGGCTCAGCCTCGGGATTGGCTTCGGGAGTGACGACAATGACGGCAGTGACGGCATTTTCCGGAACTGGAGGGGTTGGTAGCTCGGGACGGCTGATTTCCCACATTCGGCCGCCGCTGGACCTAGATGAGCGTATCTGGATGCCCTGGCTCACCAACACTGCCTGCAACGCCGTGAGGCGCTTCGATAGGTCTGCCGGCCTGCGCGGCCACTCGCGCCAGTTGCAATTGGCACCCTGCAACTCGGTAAGCGCGTTCCAGAGGTCGGTCGGCGTCCCGCGCCAGTCTGCCTCCAGTCCCTTGACGAATCGCTTGATGGCCGCGCCCACGCCGTCGTCATCGGTGACCATGATGTCGCGCTGGTTGCTGTTGTCGGTCAGGGCTCGTAGGAATTTGTCCGTGCCATCTTTCATGGCACTGGCCGCCGCTGCGCCCCACTGGGCGAAGTCGGCCATCCTGGGCAAGGCCGGGATCTGAATGGAATCCAGGCGAGCCATCGCGTGCGCCAAGAGGTCCAAGATGCCCCCGAAGATAGAGGGTAGCTCGGCCTCAAACTTGGCCCACAGCTGTCGCTCGGGCATTCGCTTGGTTGCTTCTATGCGCTCGAAGTTCAGCAGCAAGGCGCGGTCAGGTAGGTCAGCCGGCGTGCGCGGCAGGTTCAGGGCCGTGATGATAATGGGCCGCCGAAAAGTAAGGAGAACCTGGTCTTGGTCCGTGAAGAGCTGGCGTTTTGCGAAGCTGCCACCTGTCACGGCCTGGCACAAAATGTCGCTGTACCACCCCGCGATCGCTGTCACGTTATCCAAGATGGGCATGTAGTTCTGGTCTAGGGCCAGCACCACCTCGTCCGGCTGGTTCTTCGTTATGAGCGTCGGCGTGGCCGATGGGTCGACGAGCCGACGGCGCATGCAGGCCGCCGTGGACTTGGCCGAGCCCTGCGGGCCGATGAAGATCATGAGGGGCTGGGGGATGTCAGGCACCAGCGCCGTGACGGTGGAAATGACGAACAGAATGCGGTCCCTTGGATCTGGCAGATTGACAAAGTCCAGTACCTTCCACGCATCGCCACCACGGACCGGTACGGGCAGAGGCTGTTGATGCGCATACCGTCTGAACAGTGGTGGTGGCCGGTCCACAATCTCCCAGCCATCGGTCGTGACCCTGATGGCTCTCCCGTTTTTGTCCGCCATGTCGATCCAAATTGCGCCGTCCTCTCCGCGTGCAACCCGATTGGCCAGCACAACACGACGGGCACGCCGTGCCCGTGCCTCGACAATCGTCAGCGCGGCCCGGATCGTTTCGGCACCTGGGACCTGTCCGGTTCGGTCGAATTCTGCCTCGGCCAAATGGCCCCTGAACATGCCGCCGCGCACTGGCAACAACTGATTGCCGTCAACGCCCTCGATAAGGGCATAGGCGTCGCCGCGCTGGTCACACAGGATTTCAAGCTCGTCTTCAACCAGTTGCACCAGGCGTGCCGCCATCGAGTCTTTCTCGGCGTCGGCTTGGCTTACCAGGCTGGGTAGACTGGCCGGCGCAAGACCAAACTGTCGCATGACTCCCCAGCTGCCAACTCGGGCGGGCGGAGACCTGAACACGTCCTCGACCACCGCCACGCGCTGCTGGAGCTGCTGCTCCCCAACCGCAGCCGCGAGGTCTTCAACAAGGGCGACAGTACCATCCTCGTCCCAGCCGGCCCGCCTGGCGACACCAGAGAGCGCACGCACGAGCCTGTCACGCTGGCCCGCCGTCGCGGCCTTTGACCAGGCTTCGTGGAGAAGCTGACGCTCTTCTGGCGAGACCGGCCTCGGCCCGGCATCCTCGCTGGGCGCGGTTCGTGGTTCCGCAATGCCCGCGGCCCAGCCACTCTCGACTGTGGCTTTGGCTTCCGACTCCGACAAGCCCGCGTCTACTGCCGCCTGCACGAGTTCCGGTCGGACGTCGACAACCTCGCCTCCTGCGTGAAGCTGCCCGAGCGCGAAGGCAGCCTTGTTGAGGGTGTTGTTGCGCTCGCCCTCGGTGGCGTTTCTCACCGCCTTGATTTCCTCCTCTACCGCCGCGGCACCGTAGGCGCTCGTGGTGGCGTTGGTCTTGATGGTCTGCGACTGGATGGCCGACACCTTCGTCGACCGCTTCACCATGGCTTCGAGCCACGCCGCCGGCGCCTCAGCCAGCTCACTGTCGAGCGGCGACGTCAGCCACTCATACTGTCCACCACTGGGATGGAGAGATGGTGGGGCAATGACGTACCCGTGATGCTTGATGTCGATCCCGGGTCCCAGCTTGCCCTTTAATTCCAGTCCTGGCGGCACTCGTAAGTAGATATGGAGCCCTGGCTCATCACACCCAGTGCGTGCGAGCACCGTGTCCGGGTGCAGGCCGATCTCCGCTTCCCGTGCCTCGAGTGTCTTGTAGCCCCCGTGGCGAGCGTCGACGTCGATCACAGCCAAACCCGAGGCGGAGCAGGCGATGCCGATGTTTGCGTTCGGTGTGTCTGTCCACGACCTGATGATCGTCTCGGGGTCCGTGGATGCGTCGAGGTGGCCGTGGCCGCCGGTGGGTTTCTTGCCGCCCGGTTCACATGCAAAGACGTGGAAGCCTTTCGCCGCCAGGGCCAGCGCCTCGTCGACCATGGTCCGTTCGTTGCGGTTCTCTTCGACCATCGGGGCCGGCTCCTTTTCACTCTGGGTGCCGGGGTGTGCCCCCTCAACGGCAACATTGAGCAGTGGGCGTCTGGTGGTGTTTGTCTTGGGCTTGTTGTCTTGATCGAACATCGTATTCCTCCATTGCCCCCAAGAACCCTTCTCGGCACCGTGCCGATTGGGGTGGCGACAAGAAGCACGGGGAACGGTCCGTTACCCGCGCCCGCCGGCGGAACCTGCGCGTAGATCAGTAGAAATGCTTGCGGATCAACCACTTTCCGCGTGATCATTTTTCTGTGGGATCAACCCCAATTCAGGTGACAGTCCGCATTCCACCCTCAGCGTCCAGGCCGTGGGGTGTCGAGATCGACACGGACGTTTTTCCGCTTGTTACCCTGGGCTTGCCCTCGGAAGCTGGCAACGAAGCCGGACGTCACCTTGACCTTCGGCTGTGGAATCTCCCGCAGCGCTGCGACTACGTGCGCCACTTCGTTGCGTTGGCCGCAGATAGCTCCGACTCCCGCGACCGGGAGTCGGTCGCAGCTGCAATTCTCAGCGACGTCTGGGGGCCAGGCCGGACCGGTGGGCCAACGCGCTTGGTCCGGCCACCGTTCTCATGGCGCAAAGTCATCCGAGTCAGCGGTCTAGCCGAGCAGCTCGGCGTCAAACGAAGGCAGCTCGCCAGCGTGGACCCAAGGCAGCTCGCCCTGGTGTCGGCCAGGGAGAAGAGCAAGGACTCCGCAGGTGAGACTAGGGAGGCCACGCTCTTGGCTGTGGAAAGTGCACTTGCCGAGATAGCCCCGCACGACAGCGTTGCCGAACTTGCCTTTCGCGCCTTCGCCCCCGGTCTGGAGACATTAGCCGCCGTTCCGACCACGGATGCCTTGCACCAGATGTTCGCGGTTACCATCGCCGCCCACGCAGAGCTGAAGGACGAGATAATGCAGAAGGGGGGGAATGGCGTTATCCCCCCGCTCACAGGGACCATGGACGACTCGTCATATCGCCGTCGCCTGAAAGGGCGCATCCGGAGAGGTGCCGAGTGTGCAGGGCTATCGGCCGACGAGATCGAAGGATGCCGCCGACGAGCAGCGTTCCTCGCCGCTGATTTCTGGAGTTCGTTGAACAGCTACCGGATGGTGGCTCTGAGCGACGTCGTCGAGCCGGCCTTTCTTCCCGAGGAACTCAACCTGTTCACGTGGATGCATGTCAAGCCCCACCGTATCGGGGGTGGGCTGAGCTTGCCCCCCATCTGCTTCGACCCCGTCTTGGCCAGCTTCGTCCCGGCAGTCAGCACGCAGCTAAAGGAACGTCTGATCTACGTCCACTGTTTCGACCCCGGCCAGTACCCCGACGAGTGGCGTGCTGGAACCGACCGCATGCTCGCGGCGTATCTGTGGCTCTACGATGTCACGATGGGCGGGCAACGCACCTATGAGAGGACGAAGAAGGGCTCACGTTCGTCTGGGCTGAGACAGGGGCCGCCTAGAAAACTCGAAGATGGCCCCATGGCATTTGATGATCGACGGTACCAACTACCACCGCCCGCGCACACCCGGCCCCACGAAGGCGATTCGTTGGTTCTCGTAGAAAAGGTCACTGAGCAGCTCAAGAAACTGCGAGAAGCCCTCGGTGAGCTTCACCGGAGAGGACATACGTCCCGCAAGATCGCGACCAGCCGAGCGACCGCCATTCACCTGATAAACGAAACTCGGCATCTCGGCTTGGTACCTGCCAAATACCTAGTGCTGCAAATCTCTCACAAGGTTGGGCGGCTAAGGCAACGCTTGGTTGCGCTAATATTCGAGTTGGTGCTCAAGACCTCGCCCAGCACCCGACGGCTCATCAAGACACTGGGCATGCGGCGCGGAGCACCTCCGTCTCTGGTTGAACTCGCCCGAGAACTCGGATGCAGCCGATCCAACGTCAGCCGCAGATTCATCCAAGCCGAGACCAAAGGGCTCTCATTCCTTCAGGGTATGCCGGCCTGTGCGGATCTCTTCCGGTCCCGCATAGATCAACTCCGGCCCAGCAGACCACGCCATCGGGAACGATAGCTCACCAGGACAAAGGTAACGAACCGTTCCCCACGCTCTTGTGTGGCAGACCAGATCCAGAACGCCAGCAGCACCTAGTGCGCGACATTACCGGCCGACCAGGATAGTCCAGCGGGGGCACAGGGCCGATGACTAGCCCGGAGCACTTGGCTGCCGTGTTCGTGGCGATGGCGGACGTCCCCGCAAGGCTCGCCGCTATGGAACGTTCCGTCGCCAACAACACAGACAAGCTAGAAAGCCTGCGGGCCGCCCTGCCCCCTGCCCTCGTTACCATCACGGAAGCAGCTACCGCCTTCAAGGTCAGCATTCCCACGATGCGCCGGTGGGTCAAACGGGGCGAGGTACCGACCGTCAAGATCGGCAACACCGTGCGCGTGGACATGTCGAGGTTGCATGGAACGGACCGCGAGGACATCGCGGAGAAGGTGGCCAAGCTGCGAACGCCTTGAAACTGGTCAGGCATCGAGGATCTTTGTCACGACACCAACAAGACCGCGAACGGGATAGAGAGGCCCTTCGCCGCTGTCTCGTCGAGGTCGCAGACAAAAGAAAGGAGTGACAGCTATGGCGCGAAGAAAACGAAGAAGGCCCAACGGGCAGGGGTGCGTCTACAAACGCGGCCCCGGAAACTTCTGGATCAAATGGCGGGTAGCGGGACGGGTGCGCACGAAAGGGGGGTATCCAACCGAGGGGGAAGCCAAGAAGATGCTCGCCGGGGTCACCGCAGATGCGCGTAGGGGACGGGATGGGATGCCCGTCGAACTCAAGACGGCCCCGACCTTGAAGACCCTAGCCAAGGATTGGCTCGACCGGCGGGAAAAGACCCATCGAGCCTGGCGGGATGACCGTTGCCGATGGCGCAAGCATCTCGAGCCCTTCTTCGGGGCCTGCAAGCCAACCGAGGTGGACGCGGCCAGCTTGCGCCGTTTCGTGGAACGCAAGCTAGCCGACGGGATGAACCCCACCACCGTAGGACATTGCATCCGCCTATTCTCCACCTTCTTCGCGGAGGTGATTGAACAGGGCTTTGCGCGGGTCAATCCCGTTTCCCTGCTTCCTCGTTCAGCGCGAAGGCTGTATCGCTCCAAGCTCGACACCACCAACACGCCGTTTCTTGAGAAAGCATCGGATGTCCAGCGGGTGTTTCTGGCCTTGAGCGAGCCCTACAACGTGGCATTCGCGGTGGGGGCACTAGCGGGCTTGCGCACGGGCGAGGTGTTGGGGCTTTCTTGGAAGGACGTGGACCTTGCCAACCGGAGAATCCACGTAACGCAACAGGTGAAGGATGGACGGATCGCCCCTCTCAAGGATGACGACCCCCGCATCGTGCCTTTGCAGAACGACTTGGCACCCATCCTGGCCCGATGGCGGCTCAAGACGGGCGGCGAAGGGATGTTGTTCGTTCCCACATGTCCCAAGCGTGGGGGCACAACAGATCGGCCATCAACGTTCATGCGTTCCCACACCCTGCGAAGCAACCTTGCGAAGGCTCTTACAGTTTGCAAGCTCCCGTCTATCTCGTGGTATCAGGCCACGCGGCACACCTTCGCCAGCCTGTGGGTGATGGATGGTCATTCGCTGGAGAAGCTCTCCAAAATCCTTGGTCACGCCAGCGTGACCACCACGGAGCGCTACGCGCATCTGCGGCCCGAGCACTTCAAGGAGGAGGACTTCGATGCCGTGCGGGTAGACCTTTCGCACTCCGGTGGGGACGTGGTATCAATATGTCGTCCGGGGTCGGAAAACGGTGCAGGTGGTTACGCGGTGGTTACGGGGGTGGAAAACGGAGGCGAGAAAATACAGATAACAGCTTGAAAACATTACGTTCGCGCGAGTAGCTCAGTTGGTAGAGCATCGGCTTCCCAAGCCGAGGGTCGCGGGTCCGAGCCCCGTCTCGCGCTCAAGCAGAAGCCCTTGCATTTCCACGGGTTTTCCCGAGTTCCGACGCGTCCGCCGGTCGGTGTACCATTCGGCCCTTGCACCACTAATGCACCAAACGGTTGGCCTCCCGGTGCAATTCTCGGCGAACCCAGGGCGGGGCCACCCTCGGCAATCTGGGGAGTCTGCGAACGTATGCTATCAACGGCTACGCTCTGCGATCTCTTTCGCGAGCTTGGGTCCGCTCGGCCACGTAGGCCGAGGGTGGTGGGTTCAGATTCCGCCGCGCCCGTGCCCGCAACCAGCTGATTCTGCGAGAAGCGCCGGATTGCTGCGACGTTCGTGGAAGGGCACGATGTCGAGATTTGCACCACCATTGCACCAAACGGAGCTCGAGTTCTTGTCCCAAGCGGAGGTTCGGTCAATCCCGGGTGCTGCAATTCTTGCGGCCTCAGCGGCCACGATTGGGGATGCGAGGGTTCCGAACGACTACACAGGTTCATCGTCGCCAACGTCGGTTTCCGCCCAGTCGCGGCCGAGAATGAAGTCGTCATCGATTTCGCCGAAGCCCGCTGGGGCCTCGCCCTGGGCGTAGACGAGTGAACGGTAGCCACGCAGGCGCTTGGCAAACATGCGGGATAGCACGGGCACCTGGACGTCGACGTAGTCGTAGATGCGGACCTCACGCTTGGCTGAATGCAGGCGGTGCAATCGCCCCGCGTACTGGATCAGCGTGCCTTTCCATGAGACAGGCATGGTTAAGAAGAGGGTGTCGAGCCTGGCGTCGTCGAAGCCCTCACCGACATAGCGGCCAGTGGCGACGATCACTCTCTCCCCAGAAGTCGCATGTCTGGCCAGGCGCGCGGCAGCGGCGCGGGTCTCCTTGGCGACCATCCCGCCGCGCATGACGATGACATGCCGGCTGACTCCCCGGAGCCTGTCCGCCAGCATTTCGAGATGATCCTTGCGTTCCGTGAGAATGAGGGGAACGCGGCCGTCGCCGAGAGCATGACAGACATCGTGGATGATCATGTCATTGCGGGCCTGGTCGTTGGCCAACTCGCGGCAGATCTCTTGGATGCTCAGATCAGGCTTCGAAGTGATGAACGTGGTTTCGCGTGGAATGAGGTTGTGCTCAAACGGCCGCGCTTTGGCTTCGGCCTTGGCGTCAAATGCGAACGCCACGGGCCCCAATTGCATTTCGCAGATCGGGTGGTGACCATCGCGCCGCCGGGGCGTGGCCGTCAGCCCAACCAGAAATCGAGCCTTCACGTTCTTGAGCACGCGCTCGAACGAAACCGCCGGCACGTGGTGACACTCGTCGACGATGACGTGGCCGTAGCCTGCCAGGCGGTCTTCAACTTCGACATCGCGAGACAGGCTCTGGATCATGGCGACGTCCAGACGCCCGTTTTCCTTCTTCTTCCCACCAGCCAGTTGGCCAATTTCGTCCACGGATATGCTCAGGAACATGGCCAACTTGTTCACCCACTGATCCAGCAGCGGCCTGCGGTGCACGAGGATCAGCACATTCACTCTGCGCGCAGCGATGAGATAGGTCCCGATCACCGTCTTGCCGACGCCGGGAGGCGCGACGAGTACGCCGATGTCCTGGCCCAACATCGCATCGGCCGCCACCCGCTGAGGCGAAGTCAACTCGCCGCAAAATGAGAACGGCACTGGCGTGCCTGGTTGCCGGCGATCCTCAAGGACTAGCCGCGATCTGTTCGAGGTGAGCAACGCTTCGAGATCGGCACGACACCCTCGGGGCAGGGCAATATGCGTCGACGACTCCGCGGCGCACGAGATCACGCGGGGGACAAGCGCTGTCGAGAGACGGAGCCGCTCTCGCTTGTAGAATTCCGGGTTCTGGAAGGCGGCAAGACGCTTGAGGCGGCTTACCAGTGCCGAAGGAAGGCCAGTTTTTTCAACCAGAAGCTGCTGTGCGAGAACGGCTGGGATTTCGGGTGGCAGCGGAACCGTGATCTGCGCGCCCCCATCTCGGGACTTGCGTGCTGGTCCAGGTAGCTCTTCATCTTCGGACTCTGGCGGCCTCACGCCAAGCACGCGGTTGGTGCGGGCGGCTTCCTCGGCCAAGTCGATCACCAACTGCGCGGGCAACCGAGGTACTGACGCCAGAAACCGCCACTGCCCTTCCCAGTCAAATGGTTCCAGTGCGTCGTCCAGAAACAGGGAGTTCCCGGCTTGGCGAGGTCGGCGCTGGAAAGGCAAGGCGATCAGGTTGCCGAACCCACCCCTTGGCAGCGTATCCTGCGACGGAAAGAGCCGGTCGTAGGACTGGAGGCTCAATTCATGCCGCCGAGACATGGTCTCGGTCAGCACAAAGGAGACCATTCGCCTCGCATGGCAGGCCGAGAGCGGCTCGCCGAAGAAAAACCAGGCGTGGGCTCCGTTGCCAGAGCGCGAGCGTTCGACGACGACGGGCAACCCAACGTTCCTGCATGTCTCCGAGAAGGCGAGCACATCGTCTTTCCATGCGGCTTCATCGAAGTCTGCCGCCACGAACCAACAGGTGTCGTCGGGCAGCAACGGGTACACGCCGATGGTGTGCTTGCCTGTCAGATGGCTGAGTATGACCTGATCATCGACAGGCAAGAAAGCCTGGTTTGAACATTCGGAGCACTTGGTTTTCGGCTTGGCGCAGAGACCGTGAACCCACTCGTTTCCGCAGGCGGGCGAGTAACCCGACCTGGCCGACCTGGCGTTTTCCCACCGTCGCGGAAAGACGTCGGAGCGACCGCGAAACCGCTCCCTGAAGAGATGGACCTGTTCAATGGACGTTCGCGGCGTCGCACAGGGGGCCGTTGGGATTGGACAACTGGGCGGGATGGGCACAGCCAGCGACCGGCACAGAGCCGCAACCTTCGCACGCGCCTCGGCCTGAGCGCGGGTCAGGCGCTCAAGTTCCGCCTCGGCTTCGTCGATCGCCTTGGCGAAAAGGTCCTGCTGGTCGCTGCCTCCCAAGCGAACGAATCGTACACGGCGGACACGGTGGGTGGTAGTTCCTTGCGGGTTGATTCGCCAGTTCTTCAGGGCCAGGAGGCAGCGGGCGGCATGTTGTACGGATTAGAAAGAATCACGGAGCAAGGCAATGAGTTCTCGAGCGGTCGAGCAAACGAGGCTTGAACGTGTATCGACCGAGAGTGAGCCGCCATCCTCTGCTCGCCCCCAGGACAACGTCGGGGCAACGTCGAGGCCTTACTGCACCGCTTATGATACTCTGCCGCCCATGGTTCAGCGTCCTCGGCGTTCCTCCCAGAAAGGGTCGTCTGCGCCGCCAGCCGAAGAGGAAGCCCTTCTTCGGCGTCTCAAGGAGGCGCTCTCAGATGCGGAGATCCGCCGTGTGGTCGCGTCCGCCGTCTTGGTTCTGGACGGCCCTTCCCAGAAGCGCCTGCTCGCCCGGCTCGCTCCCGAGACCGCCGCAGCGCTGGTACCTGCGCTCGCTCCGCCGCGAAAGGATGCTCGCAGCCCGAAGCCCGCCCCGGTCGCTGCGGGGAAGGGGAAGGTTCGACAGGAATGGGATCGGCTTTGGCAGGATTGGGCTCACGTGGTCGACGAGTCCGGCGCTGAGCATGGGGACTACGTCCATCAGGATGCTGACTGGGAGGCTCCCTACCTCGACCCGTATTCCATTGCGAACGATCTGGACGCAATCGCGTCGCGGATACGCGGCCTGATGCCACGGGTGATCGCCGAGGGCATCGCGTCCGACTTCAGCTTCGCCCAAGCCATCCGCGAGATGGACGACGCATTGTACGCCGGCCTTCCCGACTGGATCGCGGACGGCAGCGGCGAGCCCTGTTGCCTCGGTCGTGAGGCGACCGCGTGCTTGCTTGAGTGGGAGTGGACCGTCGCGCAGCGGGAAGGCCGTGATGCAGCCGCGTTCTTAGACGACATCCGCGATCTCGAGACCAGTCTGAAGAAGGTAGATCTCGACGATCAGGCCATGACCACTTTCGTGAGCGGGCTATCCGACGAACAGCTACGCGCCCTTCTCGCCAGCATGGAGCGCCAGCGCTCGTCGCCGCGCTGGGCAGACGCATTCACGCACGCGCACGGCTGCTGGCCAGGGATCCTGCGCCACCTCTTCAAGCGCTGGAACCCCACGCGGTTCGCCGAGATCTCCCGTGCAAACATCGCACAGGACTGGACATTGGCCCTGCCCCTGGTCGCCAGCGCGGTCAAACGCAAGGCGTTCGCCGAGGCGGCCACGATCATCGACGAGGCTCTGCGCGCGCGGCTGCGGCTCGACGAGACCAAACGATGGAACCCGTGCGAGGAGCTGCTGGTGCAGCAGTTGTCCCGGTACGGCGAGGACGAGGGCACGAAGCTCGCGACGCTGCTCCGCCGCTGGTGGGAGACCGCCCAAGGGCAGGGGCAGCAGGATCTGGCCGCGGCGCTCGCCCTGCAGATCACCGCTCTGGACAGCGCGGAGGACGGCGAGAGGATGCTTGATGCATTCCGCGCGTTCCCGCCGCAGTTCCACCCGATCCGTGAGGCGCTCTTCGCCAACTGGCGCGCCCTGATCGTAGGGCGGACGCTTGACATCTGGCGGGACGGCGATCGGGTGGCGTGTGGCGATTGGGTATCGGCCCTGGTCGACGCGGCGAGGGCTGGCCCTGGCGGCGCAGCGCTGTTTCACGATGCCGTGCGCGCCGCGCTTGAGGAGGCTCGCGCGGTGCGGGTGGCCACGCCGCAGCCGATGTGGAGCCAGCGCTGGAATCCACACCAGGGCGCAACCGAATCCCTGTTCGCGCTGGCGATCTTGACGCGTGACCTGGACGCAACCGCACCTACGCTGAAGGGGCTGGCCCCAAAGCTTTGGAAGCTCCTCGCTGCAGAGAACCACGACGTGCGGAAGCGGCTCGCGGCAACTCGGAGGAGATGGTGCAAGTTTCTCGGAGGGGAAAGCCTAGTCCCCGAGATCGTGACCTTCTGGCGGGAGAACGCCGTGCGGTTCGTGCCCGATCCAGGGAGCATCACCGGCGACTACTCACACTCCGCTGACTGGCTGGCCGCAGTTCGCGAAATCAACCCCAAGGCAGCCAGCGAGGTGTGCGCACGCTGGGCGGCGGCCTACCACCGCAAACGCAACCTCTGGCGCGACTTGGCCCAGCGGAACTTTTCCATTCCCCCTGGAGTCCGAGGATCCCGCGAATTGGAAGGGTAATGAAGGCGATGTTGCCACACCTTTCTTGCAGCTCAAGCTCTGCCTCGGCTTCATCGGTCGCCTTGGCCAGGAGATCCCGTGGAGAGCAGCCCCGCCGACGAGTCGAAAGCTCGGGCACCAATGACCCCAGCCTATCGCTGCCTTCGGGACTGCCGTCGTTTCTCGAAGGTCTCGGCGAAGGTCGTGTAGTCGCGCGGCCGTCCTTGCACCTGGTGCTTGTCGTCCCAGATTGAAGCCTTCTCGCGTGCGTCTTCGTATGTAACGTCGCCGCAGTCCACAGCCTCGATCATCAAATCCAAGATATCACCCACTGGAACACCGTTTTCCTTGGCGCCGTCGCGGGCACGTTTGTCGACGGAGATGAAGAGTGGCCGTTGGTCACGCGGCAGTTGTGCGGCCCAGGCAATCGCTTCGGCCTCGCCGCGATCATGACCTTGCTCCTTCAGTCGGCGAAACCCGACATCTCTGGCGGGAAGTTGGTGAATCTGCAGGCGTTCCGCCGCACAAAGAGCGCCTATCTCTGCGATAACATCCGAAAGCTCGTGCTTCGCGATGTACCCCGTCATCAGCCACTTTCCCTTCCCAGCCTCCAGCGTGCGGAGAAAAGACAGCTTGCGGATGCAGAGGAATGCGTCTGCGTCGAAGAGAACGTCCTTCACGCGACCGTCATGGAGAGGTCTTCCGCCGGAAGGTTCAGGGCAAAGAAGTCGAGAACGCTTTCCAGGTCGGCGGCAGGGGTAGCACCCAACGCATCAGCGAACTGGTCGCGTCGGATTCGGCCGATCGAATAGAGGCGGGCCGCGGCGCGTGCCACTTCGGTTCGTCGTTCGGGCTTCACGTCAGCAAGCGGGAATCCCTCAATCCCGGTCGGCTCTTCGGCCGCGACCCACCGAGCCTCGGTTCCCAATGCGGTAGGGGCTGACGACGAGTCTTCAGACAACTTGACCCCACCTTCGTTGCGAAGATAGAGCCGGAGCGCGGCGTATGGCAGGCCATAGCTCGCGAGGGTTTGGACGGTTTTCGGTTTGGACAGGTGCGCGTCCTTCGCGATCAATCGCTTGATGACGGACTCTGGGCAAATCAGTCGCACAGCAAACGCATTCGCGCGCTGCTCCACCGCAAGGCGCGACTCGTTCAGGTAGCCGGAGATGCTCGCAACGGTTTCAAGCCTGTTCCAATCCAGTAGCAAGTGGCAAAGCTCGTGCGCAAGGCTGAACCTTCGCACGCAAGGGTTCTTGTTCTTCCCTTCAAGATTCAGGACCACAGTCGGACCTCGAAGAGGATCGAGGAAGGTCAATCCAGCGGGGCCGGCGCCCCCCAATTCTGCGTAGAGAACTGCGATTGACGGGAACCTCTCGGCAACAAAATCTCGCAGCGACGAGATGGGTGCGTCGCGGAGCTTGAGCTTGCGGCGGAGATCCGCAGCACATTTTGCACCCTGCCGGAAAGGCGGCGCAGTCTTGGAAGCGTCAAGTCCAGGAGCCTCCTTCCTGAACCTTGCGCGGTGGTCTTCGAGACCTTCCAGCTTGCGAAGACTGGCCAGGTCGCGCGCCGCGTTTGCCGCGGCCACGACGCGCACGCGGGTCACGTCGTCCAGGCCACGGAGTTCGTTGCGACTAGCCAGAGTGACAACCCCATCACCCGGAGCCAACTGGATGGGCTCGTCCGCCAGCAGATCGGCATCGATCCCATAGATGCGTGAAAGCGCATCAGCCTCAAAGACAGTGGGGGCCTCGCCACGCTCCTCGATGCTCGCAAGGCGTTCAACCGCGATACGAGACAGCCTGGCGGCAGTCTCTCTGCTGTAGCCAAGCAGCTTCTCGCGAACGTCCTTGAGATTTTCGATTTTCGGAGTCAAAGGGAAACCACCTGCTCCTAGTATGGAATCGGCAGTCTCGTCAAGTCACTGGAACGTGGCGAGAGCCGGCAGGCAGGCATCTTCCAGGGAATTAGCATTGATCAGGGAATTAGCATTGATGCATGGCGTTTAGGAGTCAAGTTGCTTGCCCATTCGAAAGCCTGTCGGGGTCGGTTCGTGCCGAGCCTGCTGTCCCCGACCGACGTCCCTCAGGCCCGGCTTGGCGCCGTGTCTCGTTCCGGAGAAACGTGCGCAAGTCGCCTTCGTCCACCCTGATCGCGTTGCACACGCGGACGTGCGGCAGTTGGCCGGTCTCGCACAGGCGGTAGACCGTGACTGTGCTCACCCTCAGTCGGTTCGCCACTTCGCGAGCCGTGAGATACGGTCCAACGGTCGCGGACGCGCCGGACCCCACCCCCTCGGCTTGCACCACTAATGCACCAAACGATTGGCTATCTGGTGCAATTCCTGGCGAAGCGCGGCTAGGGCCACGCTCGGCAACCTGTTGATTTTGCGAACGTTTGCCATCGCAAGCTACACCCTGCGATGCCTTTTCGCGAGTTCCCAAGCCGAGGGTCGCGGGTCCGAGCCCCGTCTCGCGCTCAAGATTCAAGCGAAACGCGGTCAAGGTAGGCGGTGATCTTGGCCGCGAACTCGGCGAAATCGTCCAGCCCCTGGTTCAGAAGCCGGTGCAGCCGAGGGATGTCGACCTCGATGTACCCGTGGACCAGCAAGTTGCGGAAACCAGCAATCGCGCGGAAGCGGGCAGCGAAGTCCGGGTCCAGGACGCCGATGGCCGAGAGGGCGTCTAGCGCCGAGGCGTAGTCGGGAACGTCGCGGCCAGCGCTGGCAGCAATGTGGGTTGCGAGATCAAGGGCGTTCTGCGCGCATAGCTGCAGACCGTGCTCCACCGTCCAGAGTTCGTCGAGGTCGGTTTGCAGCAGCGTCACCGGCCGGCCCGCGTGCGCGCGGAGCTGGGCGAGCGCCGCGTGCAGGGAGGCGAGGTGGCGGCGCAGGGTCTTCCTATCGAGCTTTCCGGGGCTCATCGGCCGGCTCTCTCCAGCTGCGTGCGCAGTCGTTCGGCATTCTGGATCTTGTCAAGCTGGGGCAGGTAGTCGCAGTAGCGCGAAAGCGCCATCGCCTCGCGCCGAGTTGCGGCCACCAGGTCCCGCGCCATCACCCGGATGCCGTCGCTGAGCACGCTGTGATATAGCAGCGGTCCCGCGCGGTTGAGCAGGACGACATCGACGTCGTTGGTGTGCAGCGCCTTCATCAGATCCGCCGCGATCTCGCAGTCGATGCCGAAGCCCGCGTTCATGGGCGCCGTCGGATCAACGTACACAGCCACGTCCACGTCGCTGTGCGGCTGGGCGTCCCCTCGCGCCTGAGAGCCGAATAGGTATGCCTCGCAGATCTCAGGACGTGTGGCCAGGGTCTTGGCCAGTTCGTCGACAAGCTTGGCGGCGGCAACCACGACTTCAGGATGGCGGACTTTCGCTGCTACGGCAAATGCGGCGGTGACACGCCGTGTCCACGGGCTTTCCGCTCCGGGATCAGTTCGTAGGCCACCGGCGCCAACACCATCAGAAACAGACCCGCGAGGAATATGAGCGGGCTGCCGGACAAGATCGGATCGAGGAAGGGCGCGCTGGCCAAGCCGGCGGAAAGCGCCAGGCCGACACCGGCGGCAGCGAGGCCCAGAATCAAACATGCCGCGGTGACGAGCAAGCGAAGTCGCCGGCCAGTAGGCGCGGGGCCGGCTGGCTCGGGGCTGGCCGCTGTCCCGGCTGGGCAGACCTTGGTCAAGAGCAGGAAGACAAGCACAGCCGCGGCCACCACCCCTGCCAGCACTGACCATTCGACTCCGCTCGGATGGTACACGCCGGCCGGCCACGGAAGTCCCAGGCCATGCGTCTGCCAGGCCACCAACACCAGGAAGCGCTCAATGAACACGGCAGTGCAGACGAGCAACGTTGTGGTCGCGGCCCAAACCACGGAGGCGGTTTTCCGCCATGTCGCCAAACTGCTGATCGCAGCCACGAAGAAGAGAACCAGTTCGGCCCAGAAAAGGTTGCTCCAGGCCCCGTCGAGCAAGGCGCGCGCGTAGCGCTGCACCGACGGATACGGCGTGCGTAGCGCCAGGATTTCGCCCGACACCACCAGCAGGACGGTGAGGCCGGTCAACCCGGCAAGCGCACGCGCCAAAGGGACACTCACCTGTCTAGACGCGCGCGTGGCCAGCGCAAGCAGACTGCAGCCAGCGGCGCAACCCGACACGACGAATGTGACCACTTCAAATTCGCCTTGCCACGCCGGACGTCCTGCACGTACGCCGAACACGACGCCCAGAATGACAAGCCCGCCCAGAAATAGCGGCAGAAGGGCAAGCGACACCCAGAAGTCCACGCGCCCGCGCCGCCGCGTCGCCGACGCGGTCTGCTGCCAGCCGCAGGCTACCAGCCGCCAAAGCCATGCCGTCTGCGCCCGCTCGGCCCATCCCGGCCGGGTGGCCAGCGCCAGGTGCACCACCGTTGCGAAAAGCGACACGCCCGCGACCAGGGTGAAGGTGCCGAAAAATGGCGAGCGCGGACGCCCGAACAGCGGCAGGTTCACCATCGCAGCCATCGGCCGGCCCAGATCAGCCAGCACGCAGCCGAGCGAGGCCAGCAGCCCCGCCAACCCAAGGAGCAACGCGATTTGTGCCGCGTTTCCCATCTCCCGCGACCGCCGCACACGAATCACGCAGGCCACCACCAGGCTGGCCAGAGCCGCGCTGGCGAAGAAGCCGTCGCCCACGACGTACAGTCCCCACACCGCGCCGCCCGCACCAATGGTGCGCAGATCGGTGACAGCGTCGCCGTGGATGCACTGCTGAGCCCAGGCGTAGGCGCCGACGGCGACCAGCGCCAGAAGAAACCCAATGGCTGCCCGTTTCACTTGGTCTCCCGCAAGTAGATGACCTTGGGCCGCGTGCCTGCCTCGGGAAGCAGTCGCACGGCGCGCGGGCTGGCCGCCAGGCGCGCGACCTCGGACTCGGGATCGGCAAGGTCGCCGAAAGTGATGGCCAGGGTCGGACAGGACTGGGCGCAGGCCGGTAGCCGGCGCAAGGTCTCGTCGGTCAGTGGTTCCTCGTCGACGCGCGCCCGCTCGAGTGCAGCGCGAATGCGGTGGTGGCACAGGGTGCACTTTTCCACCACCCCGCGTGGCCGCGGGGCCACGTCAGGATTCAGGCTGCTGACATCGCCTGGCCAGCGCGGCTCGCTCCAGTTGAAATAGCGACGCGCATAAGGGCAGGCCACCATGCAATAGCGACAGCCGATGCAGCGTTCCCAGATCTGCGCTGTGATGCCCTCCTCGGTTTTGTAGGTTGCGCCTACCGGGCAGACCTTCACGCAAGGCGGGTCCTCGCAGTGCATGCAGGGAATGGGCGTGGCCGAGGAACTTCCTGGCGCGGCTGGCAGAAAATCCATCCAATGAATCGGGCGCATCCGGGCCGCAGCGTCCGAGCCAGCGGGCGCAACGTTGTTCTCTTGCTGGCAGGCCACCACGCACCCGCCACAGCGGGCGCAGCGGTCGAGATCGATCACCAAGCCCCATCTACGGCGCGATCCGCTGGTCGCGGCGACTGGCGCAGTGCTCTGCGCGGCCATGGCACGCGTGCAACCCGCAAGCGCGCCCGCGGCCGAGGCTGCCAGTCCGGCCAGAAGCTTGCGTCGCGAGTCGCGTACGTCGTCGTCGAGCGGCCCGCGCTTCATGACACCTTCCTCACGCGCACCCGCGTACCTTGCCAGGCGAGTGCGCCTGACCAGCGGTCTTCGTCGAGCACGACGAGATCGACGACCCCTGCCTTGCCCAGCGCCATCGCCACCACGCCGACGCCGACCCCGTCGCTCAACTGCGCGACAGCTCTACACGAGCCGATCGGGGATTCGACCAGCACCTGGTCACCGTCGGCCAGGCCGAACCGCGCAGCGTCGGCAGGATTGATCTCCGCGCGAAGGGGCCAGGGATCGCCGGAGACGAGCGGCAATTCACTCAGCCAGGACAAGAAGCGCCCGCCGTTTTCGACAAACTGCGCCGGCCGGTAAGGAACCAGGTGCAAGGGGAACTGCAGCGGATCGCCGGAAAATCTGGGCAGCTCCCAGGGGGGCAGGCCCTTGCACGGCCAACCCTGGGACTCCTTCGCGGTGTCGGGGGCTTTCGCCATGCGCGCCGCGATCACTTGCGAACCGATCTCGAACTTGCCCGAGGGCGTTGGCAACTCGCTGGGTCCAGCCTCGGCATCGGCAGACTCGCGCCACCAGCCGCCCGCCTCTTTCATCTCAGACAACAGGGACTGCACGTCCGCGGGCGCGTCGTCATCCTCTAGCGAGCTGAGCCAGCCCTGCAGCCGCACTGTCACGGCGTCTTGGTAGCACTTCCAAGGCACTGAACGCGCAATTGATCCGCCCAACCCGCCAGCAAGCGCGACAATGACATCGCCAGCCTGCCGCGTGTCGTGCAACGGCGCAACTACGGGCTGCCTGAGGCCGAGGACCGGCTCGCCTGCCCCGGAAGCGACTCTGACAACCTCCCATGCCTCAAGTGGCAAACGGTCTGGCAGCACCAGGTCGGCCAGCCGAGCTGAGTCGTCGAGCCACGGGGAGAAACTCACAACCAGAGGCACCTGGTGCAATGCCGCGATCCAGGCTTGCCGTCCCGGCAACCCGGCCAGGGGGTCCGTGCTGTGCAGAAACAACGCCTCGACCGGATAGGGCTTGGCCGAAGTGATGGCCCCGGGAACCGCTTGCACACGGCCGCGCCCCAGTGGACAAGCCGCCGTGCCCGCGCCGTCGATGCGCGGGGCCGCATTGCCTGCAGCCGCGACCACATCGGCAGTCGGCGTGTCCCAATCCGCCACGCCCACATCCACCGGCAGCCGTACGCCGCCGGCGCGCTTCAGATTCCCAAGCAGCGCGTTGAGCGCGGAAATGGCCATGGCGGTGGCCAAACCATTGCTGGCCGCAGTCGCGCTTCCGTCGCTGACAGCCACGGCCGAACCCTGTCTGGCAAGCATGTGGGCCAGCCGCTCGACCATGGCGACGGGAATGTCAGTTACTTCCTTGGTCTTGTCCGGCCCATAGTCCACCCGCACCGTCTCCTCAAGTCCCCGCTGCTCGCCTGCTAGTGGATCCTGCCACGCGGAGAAGCCGAAAACATGATCACGGACGAAGTCCCTGTCAATCAGGCTGTCGCGGACCAGCACATGGGCCAGCGACAGCGCCAGCGCCCCGTAGCCCCCGGGCGCAATCGGGATCCACTCGTCGAAGCGGCAGCCCGGCCGGCGCGGCGACACGCAGAGCACGCGCGGACGTCGCGTGCTGGCCGCGCGCCAGAAATACATGGCCTGCCCAGATGACTCGAGCAGGTCGGTGCCCATGGCCAGCAACACGCGCCCCCGGGCCAGATCGTACGCGGGCAGGCCGTAGCGGCCTTGCGTATAGAGGTTGGCCAACCTCACGCCAGCGGCGCGAGTTGATCCCAGTCCAATGTGGTTGGGGCTGCCGAATGCCAAGAGAAAACGCGCCCACAAGTCGCGGGAGAAGGTGCCTGATTCGCCGTCGATCAGGACTAGGCGTTCGGGGTGGCCGGAAGCACGCAACTTGGCTAGCTTCGCCACCACTTCGCCTATGGCCTCGTCCCAGGAAATCGGCTTCCACTGTCCCTCGCCACGGCTGCCCATCCGTCGCAAAGGTGAACCCACGCGCTCTGGGTGATAGAGCGACTGCAGCGCCGCCTGGCCGCGACTACAGAGACCGCCGCGGTTCACCGGGTGCTCGGGGTTGCCCTCGATCTTGACCGCCCTGCCCTCCACCACCCGCACCTTGATCCCGCAGCCGGCGTCACACAGAGCGCAGGTGGAAAGCACCCAGCGCTCCTCGCCGCTGTGCCATCCGGGGACGCGTGGCACGGCCGGCTTGTCGATGCGATAGGGATCTTTCTTCTGGCCGCAGCCCAGGACTGCCGCGCCCGCCAGCGCAGCGCCACCCAGCAATTCACGTCGGCCGAATCTTCTCATGCATCACTTGTGGCAGGCGAGGCAGTCCAGGCTGGCGTGCTTGCTGCGATGGCAGGCGACGCAGTCACTCATCTGCGCGTGGATGTCGGGCTCGGTCGGCGCCTGATCGACCGCTTTCATGTCGCGGTGACATTCCTCGCACTTCATGCTGGCCAGGGTGACATGAGCCGCGTGCGAAAAGTACACATGCCCGGCCAGGCGGTTAAGCCGCACCCAGGTGAGATCTTGGCCGCGCGCTACAAAGGCGCGCACCTCGGGCTCGGCGGGTTCTTTTCCCTGCGGCGTCTTGTGGCAGTCCATGCAATCAGCTAGGGTGGGAAACGAGGCCATGGCCTCGCCCTCGACTCCCTGGTGGCAAGCCCGGCACTTCATGTCTTTGGTGATGTGGCGCTTGTGGCTCATGGGCAAGGGCTGCCGCGTGTCTCCGGCCGGCGAACGGCGCGCGCCGGCCATGCCGGCGAACGAGGCGACGACGGCGACAAGCAGTACGATTCTTCCGCGGGGGTGTGACACGACAGCGCCTGTGACAGAAGACACTCTACACCGTCGACCGCCGGCCGGCTGTCCGCCTCTACTTTGAACCGCCCTTCAAGACGCCAAACAATTGGCATTGACAGCCGAATGCTCGTTCGGCACACTGAATCCTGGTTCATCCCAGCGAAAGCAGGTCAAAAAAAATGAAGGCGCCTCAAAGACGTGAACGAGAGATCGCGCGAACCCGCGAGGACATAGTGGAGGCAGCCAGCCGGGCTTTCGTCGCGATCGGCGTGCACGACGCCACCATGCAGGACATCGCGCACGAGGCTGGCTACACCGCTGCCTCGCTCTACACCTACTTTCGCAGCAAGCAGGAAATCGTCGAGGCCGTGATGGACCTGCTCACGGCCGAGTTTGTTCGTGTGTTCGATCAACCGCTGCCCGGCAACCTGACCTTCCCGCAGCGCTTCGAGATCGTGCTGCTGCAACACCTGGAGTTGATCGAGAAACGGCGCGCGCTGATGCTAAGCTTTCACACCGCCGAGGCCGAGAGCAGCCACTGCCCGGCCGGCAGTCACGGTGAACCCTTCCACCAGAACTTCGAACGCCGCATCCTGTTTTTGGCTGACTGGCTGAAGAAGAACGCCAAGCCCGAAGAGATCGGTGGTCACGACCCCGAACTGGTGGCGCGCCTCCTGGTCGGCATGGTGTTCGGCTTGCTGCACGGCTGGGTGGCCAAGGCAGAAGGCAGCTTGGCCGATCGCGCCCCCCTGTTGCGCGACTTCTTTTTCCACGGTGTATCGGGAAAATCCAAAGCGGGAGGCAAGAAGAAGATGAGTGCCACTAGAATCACACTCGTAGCGCTGACGGTTTCGTTGCTGGCCGCCGGCACTGCGGCGGCTGAACCAATGACCCTGGCCAAGTGCATTGACGTGGCCCTGCACGGCAACCCTGACATCACCAGCGCGAACCTGGAGGTGGAAGCCACGACCGCGCAGAGAAAGAGCGCGCGCGGCGCATTCGGACCGCGACTGCACCTCGATGCGGGAATCCAGCGCTGGGACAGCCCGCTGAGCGCAAACTTCGCTGACATGCTCATTCCGGTCGTGAACGCGGGTCTTGGCAAGAACGGCCTTAACAATCAACTCACCAAGAGTGATTTCACCGGCCAACTCGCCCCACTCGCTCAGCCCATCGAACTTCGCGCGCAAACCACTTGGTCCGCGTCGGTCACCCTTGCCCAGCCGATTACCTCGCTTTGGACGATCAATGAAGGCTATGCCCTGCGCAAGATGGGCGTGGACCTGGCCGGGCTGCAGCGCAAGGTCGCCCGCCGCGATGTCGCCTTCCAGGTGACCGAGGCCTACTACCGGGTGCTGCAGGCCGTGCGCCTGGCCGATGTGGCGCAAAAGTCCGTCGAGAACATCGATGCCCAGGTCAAACGCGCGCAATCCTTTTTCCGTGCAGGGACCGTGGGCCGCAACGATGTGCTGCGTGCCGAGTTGGGCCTGGCCGCGGCCAAGCAGCGCCTGATCCAGGCCAACGGCGGCGTGGTGCTGGCGCGCGGACAACTGGCCAGACTGATGGGCTTGCCGCCTGAAAGCCCGATCGATCCAGTGGATTCGATTACCGACGTGACCGTCACACCCATGCTGCCCGCTGTGCAGGCCGAGGATCGCGCCGTGGCCGAGCGACTGGAGATGAAGGAAATCGCGGCGCAGACCGAGCTGGCCCGGGCGAGCGAGAGCCTGGCCAAGTCGAAGATGCTTCCCCAAGTGAACGCAGTGGCGAACTACACCCACGCGTCACCGGCGACCATGTTTGCCCCGAAGCAGGACATCTGGTTCATCGGCGGCACCGCCTCCTGGGACATTTGGGAAGGCGGCGGCACCTACTACGGCATCGACGAGGCCAAGGCGCGCCTAGCCCAGGCCCTGTCAGCCCGACGCAAGGCCGAGGACGGAATTCGCCTGGAAACCCGCAGCGCGCATGTCAATGCGACCACCGCGGCTCAGGCTCTCACCGTAGCTCGCGACGCCGTAGAACAAGCCGAAGAGAATTTCCGCATCGAGCAGAAGCGCTACGAGAGCGGGGACAACACCTCGTTCGACGTGCTCGACGCCGAGAACCAGCTCACCACCGCGCGCGGCCAGCTTCAGGCCGCCACCTACGACAGCCTCATCGCCCAATCCAGTTTGGCCCGCGCCACCGGCCAGCAAAGCCCAATCCAAGGCAACACCCTATGAATCACAAAGTTCCTAACCAAGCCCAATCCACCCCGCAACCGAGGTCCATCATGACCGCCCGCCCACTCCTCGTACCGCTCTTTGTCCTTGTCACCCTGTCGTGTCAGCGTGATGCCGAGGTTGCACGCCTGCCGCAGGCCCAGACCGCGCGGGCGGCAGCCGCCGCGCCGACCCCGACGCCGACAGCGCCCGCGGCCGCTGTCGATCCAGCCGCTGCCCCGGCCGGAAGCGCCAGCCCGTTCCTGTCAGGCACGACTGAGGCCCACCGCAAGAGCACGCTCACGCCCAAGGTGTCGAGCGCGGTCACGCGCGTGCACGTGCGCGAGGGCGACATGGTGAAGCAGAACCAACCTTTGGTGACGCTCGACACGCGCGACTTCGTCCTGCGCTCCCAGCAGGCTGAGGCCGCGCGCGACGGCGCCAGGGTCCAACTCGACGCCGCCAAGCTGGACTGGGATCGCATCAAGTCCCTGCTGGCGGAAAAGGCGGTTCCCCAAAGCCAATTCGACATGATCGACGCCCGCTACAAGGGCGCCAAGGCCGGCCTGGCCGCCGCCGAAACCGCGGTTGCCATGGGCCAAAAAGCCCTGCACGACTCGGTGGTGCGCGCACCCTTTGACGGGCTCATCGTCAAACGCTTTGTCAACGAGGGCGAATACGCCTCGGTCATGCCAGCCACGCCTCTGGTCACCATTGAGGAGATCGATCCTGTGGACCTGCGCATCCAGGTGCCCTCCACTGATATGGCCCAGGTGACGGTGGGCTCGCCCGTGCACGTGCGCCTGCCAGCCACGAGCCAGGAACTGGACCTGCGCCTGACCCGCGTGGTTTCCTCGTCTGATCCGCGTACCCGCACCTTCTCCGCCATCGTGGAGATCCCCAACCCCGACCACAGCCTGCGCTCCGGGCTGTACGCCGAGGTCAGCTTGCGCCCTCGCGGCACCCCTGCCCTCACGACAACTGACACTGGCAAGATCAAGAAGCGCGTGCGCTCGCCAGGGGACTAGCCATGAAGCTCGCTGATGTTTGCATTCGCCGTCCGGTCTTCGCCACCGTGATGGTTGGTGTGCTGGCGGTGTTCGGCGTCTGGGCCTATCCCAAGATCCCACTGGACATGATGCCGGAAGTTGAGTTCCCCATCGTCACCGTGACCGCGGTGTACCCAGGCGCCGATCCGGAAACCATTGAATCGCGGGTCATCGAAAAGCTGGAGGAAGCGGTCAGCACGGTGAACGGCATCAAGACCCTGCGCTCTACCTCGATGGAGAGCGTGGGCCTTCTCTTCGTCCAATTCGAGCTGGAACGCAAAGCCGACCAGGCGGTGCAAGACGTGCGCGACAAGGTTTCCAGCGCGCTCAAGGACCTGCCCAAGGATCTTGAGCCACCCATTGTCGAGCGTCTGGACATCAACGCCGCGCCGGTGATGTCGCTGGCGCTGGCTGGTCCCTTGCCCAAGCGCGATCTCACCTCGCTGGCCAAGGACAACCTCAAACAGCGGTTGCAGGCCATCAACGGCGTGGGCGGTGTGGACATCATCGGCGGCCAGGAACGGGAATTCCACGTGTGGATCGATCCGCGCCGCCTGGAATCGTATGGCCTGGCGGTGGGCGATGTGGTGCAGACATTGGCTGCACAGAACGTGGAGATCCCGGGCGGCCGCCTGGACGTGGGCGCAAGCGAGCTGTCGGTCAAGACGCGTGGCCAGGTGTACTCGGCGCGCGAGTTGGAGGACATCATCATCACCGCGGCGGGTGGCGCGCCGGTGCGCATCGGGGACGTGGCCCGGGTGGAAGACGGCGCGGAAGAACGGCGTTCCTACTCCACCCTCAACGGCAACTCGTCCATCACCATGCTGGTGCGCAAGCAGTCCGGCTCGAACACGGTCGAGGTCGCCCACCGGGTGAAGGCCCTGGTGGAAAAGCTCCGGGACCAGCTCCCCAAGGGAGTGACCATCTCGATTCCCATCGACAACTCGACGTTCATCGAGAACATGATCCACGACGTCAGCTTCGACCTTGTCTACGGCGCCCTGCTGGCCATCTTGATCATCATGTTCTTCCTGCACGACTGGCGCGCGACCCTGATCAGCGCCACTGCCTTGCCGGTCTCGGTCATTGCCACCTTCGCCTTTATCAAGGCCATGGGCTTCACCCTCAACGTGATCACCATGCTGGGCTTGTCGCTCTCCATCGGCATTCTGATCGACGACGCCATCGTGGTGATCGAGAACATTCACCGCCACCTGGAGATGGGCAAGTCCCCCATGAAGGCCGCGGGCGAGGCCACGGACGAGATCGGCCTGGCGGTCATGGCCACCACCGCATCGATCTTGGCGGTGTTCGTGCCCGTGGCGACCATGAAGGGTATGATAGGCCGTATCTTCGTGCAGTTCGGCCTGACCGTGGCGTTTGCCGTGTCGGTGTCGCTGTTCGTGGCCTTCACCCTCACACCCATGCTGTCCTCGCGCTTTCTGCGCACCCACACCGGCAAGGGCGCCCTCGGGAAGGCCATCGAACGCTTCCTCAACCTGATCGACGCCGCCTACCGCCAAGTGCTGGGGGCAGCCCTGCGGCATCGCGGGCTGACCGTTGCCGTGGCGGGCCTGCTTCTCTTGGGCTGCATCCCGCTGATCTTGAAGTTGCCCAAGGAATTCATGGCTACCGAGGACCGCAGCATGTTCTCAGTCAAGATTGAACTGCCCAGCGGCTCCTCGCTGGCGGCCAACGAAACCTTCACCGAGGCGATAGCCAGCAAGCTGCGCGCGGTGCCAGGGGTCAAGGAGACCCTGGTCACCATCGGCGGCACCTCGCAGTCCGAGATCAACCGCTCGGAGATCCAGGTCAACCTGGTCAAGCGCCACCAGCGCAAGTTCACCCAGGCCCAGGCGGTCGAGTACGTGCGCAAGCAGTTCCCCACCTGGACCGACCGCAAGGACGTCAACTACGCGGTCGAGCCGTTCAACTTCGTGGGCGGCGGCAGCTCGGCCTTCCGTAGTGCCATGCTGCAGTTCAACGTGCGTGGCCGCAATTACGACGAGATCAGCAAGGCCACCGACGAATTGACCGCCTGGATGAAAACCCAGCCAGGCTACGTGGACGTGGATGTCTCCTATCGGGGCGGTAAACCCGAAGTGGCCATCAACATCGATCGCGATCGCGCCGCTGACCTGGGGGTGCCCATCGCGTCCATCGCCAGCACGGTACGCAGCATGATGGCGGGCGACAAGGTCAGTGAGATCTCCAGTGACGGCCAGCGCTGGGACGTGCGCCTGAGGCTGGACGAAGTCTTCCGCCAGAAGGCGAATGATCTGCTCGCCTTCAAGATCCGCTCGACCACTGGTCAACTGGTCAACATGTCCAGCGTGGTGTCGATCACACCCGGCACCGGGCCGGCGAAGATCGACCGGCAGAACCGACAGCGCCAGATCACGGTCTACGCCAACCTGGCGAGCGGTAAGACCTTGGGCACCGGCGTGACCGAGGTCGAGGCGGAAGCCAAAAAAGTGGTCCCCGCAACCATGAACACCGACTGGGCCGGCATGGGCGACATCATGCGCGAGTCGTTTGGGTACCTCTTCGAGGCACTCATGCTCGCCATCATCATCGTGTACCTGGTGCTGGCGGCGCAGTTCGAGAGCTTCCTGCACCCCTTCACCATCATGCTGTCGCTCCCTCTGTCCATGGTGGGCGCATTGGGGGCCATCGCCCTGGCGCACTCGACCATCAGCATGATCACCCTCATCGGCATTATCTTGCTCATGGGCCTGGTGACCAAGAACGCCATCCTGCTGGTGGACTACACCAACACGCTTCGCCGCCACGGTAAGAATCGGCGCGAAGCGCTGCTGGCCGCGGGCCCGGTTCGGCTGCGGCCCATCCTGATGACCACTGGGGCAATGATCTTCGGCATGATGCCAGTGGCCTTGGGGCTTTCCGAGGGCAGCGAGCTGCGCTCACCCATGGCCATCGCGGTCATCGGCGGCCTCATCACCTCGACCATGCTCACCCTGGTGGTGATACCAGTCGCCTACGACATCATCGACAGCCTCGCAGAACGCATGCTTGGCCATGCCACGGTCATGCACGAAGGCGAGGAAACGCCCCTCGAAGCCAAGGCCAAGGGCCACGTGGTGGCGACTTCGTGATCGGGAGGCGGCGATAGGAGAGAACAAGCCCGCTCTTCTTTCATAGCGCGTTGAAGAGCGCTCTCAGGCTCTGCTAGACTGGGAATTTCTACCTGGCACAGAAGCGGACATTTCTACTCAGCCTTGACAAATAGAGCGCGATGCCGCAGGAAGAAATCGCCCTTGTTCTTCCTACCGCCATCCCCGATCTCATGTCCCCACCGGATAGCCACCGGCCGAATCATACTGTTCTCGATGGGACTCGCGGCGGCCTTGTCGGTCGCGTCGGGCTGCGCCCCGACATTGATGGACAATCTCAACCAAGCCGCACCGGGAAGACTCTCCGGGGCGATCCCACCCTTCAGGCTCGACTCAAGAGCGTCGATGGTCATCTATGCGGGCAATGACTCGCCTAGTGAAGCTGACGCCTACCAGGTGCGGGCTGCGCTCACGGTCCTTCTCCAGACTCGCTACGGACGCGGGGGAGTGACACCCGCACGCTTTCGCCTCCGCGTAGAGGTGGATTACTCGTGGTGGACTGCAATCGCATGCATTGACCTACAGGTCCTGGGCTGCCCGACGGGCTACGCCCATGCGCGCACGACCCTGGACCTGCAAGTCGGCGACAAATTGTTCGTCGGTTACGGTCAGGGGGTTGGGTACGGCGGGCTCTACTACAACAAGCTGACAGGCATTGACAGCGCTGTCGCCGAGGCGATCGGCAATGCAGTTGCGAACCTATTCTCCACTTGAGAGATCCCCTCATTGTGGAATCAATTGATGCTGCAAGGGGATTCGCAGCTCATCTGAGAAATCCGTCACCCAAATGAATTGTCGGACCATTTTGCTTGCAAGCGTGGCGTGCGTCTCCGGATGCTCCGGCGTCATTACGTCGAAAGCAGCGCCAACTGTGGCCTTCCCCACGCCGTGGACAGATAGGCCGGGCGCCACGGATACACGCCACGCAACCCAGACGTTCCGCGGCCCGTCAGCGGCGATGCAGCAGTCAATGGCTTCCACAGCCGCGCAACTTGGTAACAAGCGCCTGGCGGTATTGGAGTTCCAGGGCAAGAACCTGGACGAGGACGTTTTGATGACCTTTTCCGACACGATTCGCGGTGGCGCACTGCAAGGCATCGAGGGCTATGGGGTCGTCGTGATGACCCGCGAGAACATGCTGGTGTTGTTGCGGGACATGGGAAAGCAGGAATGCGCAGAGGGCGATTGCGAAGTCGAGACGGCGCGCAACATAGGCGCGGATTACGTGATTTCCGGCAAGGTGGTGCGGATGGAACAGTCTTACGTCGTCACGCTCAAGCTACACGAAACCAAGGGCGGCAGCTTGCTCAGCGCGGATACTGTCGAGGGATCGAGCCAGGTCGAGCTGATGCGCTCGCTGCGCGAGCGTGCCCGGCAGCTCACCGCCGCCGCGTTCAGCTCGCGATCGGCCCCAAGGTAGGACGCGTGGAGCTAGTGGAAACATAAGACGCAGTGAACGCTTTGCCTCCCGGCGCGAGATGGCCGCGTCGGCGACCGCCCATTCTTCACTCGTTCACGTTGGGGCTCACCGTCACGAACGCCGTCTTCGAATGCGAAGCGCGACCAGGACGAGCCCGAGCAGCGCCAATCCGCCCCGGCTCCCTATCTGGGCCCCGGCGATGCGGCAGGAGCACCCGCCGCTACTTGCCTCGGCTGTGCTGGTCGCGCTCGTCGTGCCACCCGTTGCAACGATTCCCGGAGTTCCGCCCGGGGCTGGAGTGCCCCCGCTTCCGACCCCACCAGTGCCCGGGACGCCGCCGCTTGCCGGCAACCCGCCGCCCGTCCCGGTTGCTCCGCCGCTCGCGACACTCCCGCCAGTTACCACAGCGCTGCCCCCGCTTCCGACCGTTCCCCCCGTGTTAATGAGGCCACCCGTTCCGCTGCCTCCAGTCCTGCCACCGGTCGCCGTGGTTCCACCAGTTCCCGGTGCTCCACCCATTGCCGTAGTGCCGCCACTTCCCGGCGCACCACCAAGTCGCGTGCCGCCTGTGCCCGTTCCCCCACCAGTTGGGGTGCCCCCGGCTCCGCCCCTGCCGCCGGTTCCCGGGGCACCGCCTGTCCCCGACGTACCGCCGGTGCCCAGTGTGCCCCCGGTTCCTGTCGCACCGCCAGTTCCACTGGCACCGGCGCTTCCACTAGCCCCATATTCATAGGCGCCCAAGTCCGGGGCCGATCCCACATACGGAAGACCGACGTCCGTGCCCTTGTCGATCATCTGGCTGCCAGCAGCCAGTTTCAGGAAGTCCACATTCGGCAGGCTGCCGTCGGCCTGGCG
>PMKP01000289.1 GCA_003157775.1 Myxococcales bacterium
CAAGCTCGCCACGCTGCCCGCGCGTGAGGACTTGACCATGGCCATTCGCGAGCAGCTCGTTGTAGAGCTGTACTCGAAGTAGATCACCCGCCCACTAGGATTTTAGATAGGAGAACCGAATGTCGACCGCGAGTTCACAAACTGTGGCGGCGTCTCAACTGGCGTTCATTGCGAAGAACTGGCGCGACCTCATCCGCCCGCGCAAGCTGGAAGTGGATGCCGAGTCGCTGACGGATACCTACGGGAAGTTCACCTGTGAGCCGTTGGAGCGGGGCTTCGGCACCACCATCGGCAACGGGCTCCGTCGGGTCCTGCTTTCGTCGCTCCAGGGCGCAGCCATCACCGCCATCAAGATTGAAGGTGCCGTGCACGAGTTCACCTCGTTGCCTGAGGTGGCGGAAGACGTCACCGACATCGTGCTGAACCTGAAAGAGGTCATCATCCGGCCGCTCGATGGCAAGCCGCACACCTTGCGACTGGACAAAGATGGTGAGGGCAAGGTGACCGCGGGAGACATCCAGTGTCCCGAGGGAATCCAGATCCTCAATCCTGACAGGCTGATCATGACCTGCTCCAAGGGTGCGAAGGTGCGCATGGAGATTGAGGTCAGTACGGGTCGTGGCTACGTGCCGGCCGAGCGCAACAAGACACCAACCATGGGGGTGGGCACCGTCCCTATCGATTCGTTGTTCTCGCCCATCCGCAAGGTGAACTTTGCCGTCACCAATGCGCGGGTGGGCCAGCAGACCGATTACGATCGCCTGACCCTGGAGGTGTGGACGAACGGCACGGTCAAGCCCGAAGACGCGGTGGCCTTTGCCGCCAAGATCTTCAAGGACCAACTGACCATCTTCATCAACTTCCAGGAAGGCGCCGAGCCCGCGCCCGAGGCCACGGTCTCCGAAGAGCAGCAGAAGCTCAATGAGAATCTGTGGAAGTCGGTGGACGATCTGGAGCTGTCGGTGCGTTCGGCCAACTGCCTACAGAACGCGAATATCCGCTGCATCGGCGAGCTGGTGCAGAAGACTGAATCGGAGATGCTGAAGACCAAGAACTTCGGGCGCAAGTCGCTGAAGGAGATCAAAGAGATCTTGGCCAGCATGGGCCTGTCCCTGGGCATGAAGCTGGAAGGCTGGCCGGGAGACGGTCCGCCCAAGAAGGCCTGATCGCGAAGGCCGACCTCACCCAACTAGGCAAACATGCGACATAGAAGAGCAGGACTGCATCTTTCTCGGACCCCGGCCCACCGCAAGGCTCTGTTTTCCAACATGGTGGCGGCGCTGCTGACCTACGAGCGCATCCGGACCACGGACGTCAAGGCCAAAGAGGTGCGTCGGCTGGCGGAGCGGGCCATTACTTGGGCGCGTCGGCTGGGCACCGTGCTGACCAAGAAGGCCGAGAAGCGCACGGATGAGGAAAAGGCGCGTGTGGTGCACGCGATGCGCATGGCCTTGCGGGCGATTCGCGACCGTGAGGCTGTGCTCAAGCTGTTCGAGGAGATCGGACCGCGCTTTCTTACCCGGCATGGCGGGTACACTCGGATTGTGAAACTCGGCCCGCGCCCGGGCGATGCGGCGCCCATGGCGCTCTTGGAACTCATCCCGGATGAGGGTGCGGCGGAAAAGCCTGAACCCAAGCAGGAAAAGGGCAAGGCCGCGCCGAAGAAGGAGCCGGCCGAAAAGGGCAAGGCCAAGGAAGAGGCCAGGCGGCCGAAGAAAGCCGCGCCCAAGGCGGCGGCACCCAAAGCCGCGGCGCCCAGGGCGGCGGCACCCAAGGCCCGGGTCAAGAAGGAGTCAGCGGCGCGCACCGCCAAGCCATCGGGCGCCACAGTCCGGCGGGCGCCCAGAGGCAGGAAGGGCGGGGGCGAGTAAGGGGGGAATTCTGCGGTTGACAGGGCAGCGCGGATGGCGGTAACAGGGCGGCATGGGTGCGTCAGCGGCTGACCTACCTGGCCTCGGGAGTTCCTTTGCGCTGTCGCTTGTATCTCTGGCGGTCGTCTGCCTATTGGCGTACCTAGCCTTGCGGTGGTTCTCTCGCCGAGGCGCCGGGCGTAGCCAAGGTCCGGTGCGGGTCCTGGCTCGTTGCTCGCTGGAACCTCGGCGGGCTGTCTATATTCTGCAGGTGGCGGGTCGTTGCTTTCTGGTGGGCGTGGGAGATGGCCCCATGTCGTTGCTGGCTGAGATCGATCCGGCGGCCGTGCCCAGCGAGATTGGCGCTGGGGCGCCGGTCCAGGGCGGTCTGCGATTTGCCGAGATGCTGTCCCGGTTCCGGGGGAAAGCGAAGTCGTGAACTCGGGGTTGGTCGGGACAGCGGTTGCGACTAATGCAGGCATCGCCTCGCGGCCGCTCTTGCTCCTTCTCGTGATAGGGGCGCTTTCTCTGCTGCCGTTCGTTCTTCTTCTCATGACCAGCTTCGTGAAGATCGCGGTGGTTCTTTCGGTATTGAAGAGCGCTCTTGGCACACCCCAGATCCCACCTTCCCAGGTGGTCACCGGGGTGGCCCTCATCCTGACCTTGTACGTGATGGCCCCCACCGGCATGCGCATGTTCCAGGCGGCGGAGCCGCTGCTTGGTCAGAACGCGGGGGCAGATCTGCTGAGCGGACAGACCGCGGAGGCATTGACTGCCGCCGTGGCAAAAGCCAAGGAACCTCTGCGCGAGTTCCTGCTCAAGAACGCCAGCGCCAGGGACCGGACAGTGTTCCACAGCTTGGCTCTGCGCATGCGCACGGCAGAGGAACGGGCCGGGATCTCCGAGCACGACTTCCTCATCATGGTGCCGGCATTCCTGACCTCGGAGTTGCGTCGCGCGTTCGAGATTGGGTTCCTGCTCTTCGTTCCCTTCCTGGTGGTCGACATGGTGATTGCCAACCTGCTCTTGGCGCTGGGCATGCACATGCTGTCGCCCACTACCGTGTCGTTGCCCTTCAAGCTGCTGCTCTTTGTGCTCGCCGATGGCTGGCAGCTCCTTCTCCGTGGCCTGGTGGAATCCTATGTTTAGCGCCACGGGCAGCGAGTTGATCCTGCGGGCAGTGCGCGAGGGCTTGTTGCTCGTGATCCTGGTGTCAGCGCCACCGCTGCTGGCCAGCCTGGCGGTCGGGTTTATCGTGAGCATCCTGCAGGCCGCGACTCAGATCCATGAGCAAAACCTGGTCTTCGTGCCCAAGTTGCTGGCCGTGACGCTGGTCTTGATCGCGATGGGCCCACTTCTTGGCGCTCAGGTTCTGCGTTTTACCCAAGCCCTGCTGCTGGCCATACCGACCATCCACTAGTGCCGCCATGCTGCCGGCCGACCTCGAACGAAGCCTAATTGTCTTCGCCCTGGGTAGCGCGCGCACAGTGCCATTCGTTTGGCTGATTCCGGTCTTCGGAGGCCCAAGCCTGCCTGCGCGGTTGAGGCTGGCCCTGGGGTTGGGGCTTTCGGCCCTGTGCTTCCCGCTGGTTGTGGGCCGGATTCCGTCGGGCGGGCCAGTCATCTGGGTGCTGCTCTCGCTGCGCGAGGTCGGGGTGGGGCTGGTCATGGGTTTCGTGGCTGCCTGCATGTTTCGCGCAGTGGAGGCGGCCGGGCAACTGACAGACATTCTGCGCGGGGCAAACCTCGCCGAGGTGATTGCACCCGGCGAGGGCAATCGCAGCAGCCCTCTCGGCGACTTGCTGCTGCTTCTGGCTGTGGTGATCTTTTTGGAGATGGGCGGCGCTGGCATCCTTGCCACAGCCCTGGCTCGCAGCTACGAGGCGGTGCCGCTCGGTGCGCGGGGCCCGGCCAATCTGCAAGCAGCGGCTCTCCTGGTCATCGTGGCTTCGGCCAAGTTGATCGAGGCCGCCATCGGGTTGGCGGCTCCTGCCTTGGTTGCTCTGCTTCTGGCCGACTTGGCTCTGGGTGCTCTGGGCCGCGCCGTTCCCCAGATCCCGCTCTATTTCACTGGCATGCCGGCCAAAGCTCTGCTCGGCGTGGGTGCGGTGCTGGCGGGGCTGGCGACTTTGGATTCAGCGCTGACCGTGGGGTTCCGCGGTTTCTTGGGTTTGCTGGAGAGGGCGGCGCAACTCGGGCGCTGACCGTTGCCCATGACTGAACCCACCGCCGCCGCCAAGACCGAGGAGCCGACACCACGGCGTCTGGCGGAGGCTCGGCGTCGAGGCTCGATTGCCGTGAGCCGAGATCTGTCGTCCGGACTGACTGGGCTTGCCATTTGCGTCGCCTTGGTTCTTGGCGGCCGGGCTTGGATAGGGGGCCTCACCGCCTACCTGCGCCTGGCCCTGGGTGACGCCACGTCTGGATCCAGCCTGGCGCCGGCTGGCCGTGCCGCCTTGCACGCGGCCAGGGACGGGTTGCTCTTGCCACTCGGGGTCGCAATGGCGGCTGCGCTTGCCGCCGGGCTGATGCAGACGCGTGGTCTGTTTTCCAGCTACCCGCTCCGGTTTGATATAAGACGCGCGCTGCCCTCGGCCAGGCGGATATTCGGGGCCGCAGGCGAGACGTTGAAGAACCTGCTGAAAGCCCTGGTAGTTGTTGTGCTGGCTTGGTGGACGCTGGCCCCAGCCCTGTCGGACCTGGCACATCTGGCAGGCGCATCGCCGGGTTCGGCGTTCGCGGTGTTTGGTCTGCTGGGCGCGAGGCTGGGTCTGCGTCTGGCAGTGGCCGCAGTGGTGTTGGGGGCGGAGGACTACTTGTGGCAACGCCACCGGCACGCAAAATCGCTGCGTATGAGCCGCGAGGAGTGGAAGCGCGAGTACAAGGAGAGTGAGGGAGATCCCCTGCACAAGGCTGAGCGCCAACGTCTGCATCGCGAGATCCTACAGCAGCAGGCGATCAACGAAGTGCGCCGGGCTCATGTGGTTGTGATCGATGGTGATCGTGTCGCCGTGGCGCTTCGCTACGACCCTGATGGGCCAGGCGCCCCGGTGGTTGTGGCCAAGGGTGAGCAGCTGGTCGCCGCCATGATCAGAGAAATGGCACTGCAAGCCGGGTTGCCTGTGTTGGACGACGGTGCCTTGGCCCAGACGTTGTGCGAGGCGGAGGAGGGCGACGAGATTCCCGAGTCAGCCTTCGAGGCTGTTGCCCAGTTGCTGGCGCGGCTTTTCGAAAAATCGTCCGTTCCTCGCGGTGATACGGTACTTTGAAGGGGCATGCACCACGCCCACCTGTTTTCACCCTCGACCGGTGGCCTCGTGGCTGCCGCGAGCAATTGTCGCGTGGGGAGTCCGCC
>PMKP01000197.1 GCA_003157775.1 Myxococcales bacterium
CGGTCCTTCAAAAGGAGCAGGCGGCAGCCATCCGGTATCCTTGGGCGCGACCACGCCCATATGCCAGAGTTGCGGTGCCATGATCCCACCTGCCGCATGCACCCTGTCAATCACGGCCTTCCATCCGCTGAGTGGCTTTTCGCCATAGAAGTGCGGAATGTCCGGATCATTTGAAGAGGCTGGGCGATTCACCACGGTGCCCTCTGACACAATGAGGCCGACCTCGTCTTTCGCGCGACGGACATAATAGTCGGCCACATTCGAAGCCGGTACGCCTCCAGGGGAGAAGGAGCGCGTCATGGGCGCCATGACGATCCGGTTCTTGAGTTCAAGTGACTTCAATCGAAATGGTTGGAAGAGTTCTTGTATCTTGCCCATTGGCCCATGCCGTGCATCGATCGTGCCGCTCCAACAGACTAGGGAGCTATTGAAATACTGAGGATCCATCCAATTGCAGCGGTCACTGCCATCGCCAGGGCCCCCCGATGGCGACTCGAAGCGATGCACGGCCGGGTGGCGCGCCGCCGAGATGACCACCAAGTGCGCCGAGAGCCGCAAGACTCGCCAGCGACAGCCCTGCGATCGCTGGAATACGGAAAAGCGATGGCGCAACGAGAAGAGCCCCAATTGGAACCATGGCAAAGGACGCAAAGCTTGCGGCCGATATCCATGCCGCCTGTATGGGACGAGAGAGGGCGGTCTGGTCGATTCCCAGCTCGTCACGCATGTGAGCGCCGAGGCGATCACGGACGCTGAGCTGTTTTGCAACCTTCATGGCGAGATCCTTGTCGAGGCCGCGTGTCACGTAGATCGTCGCAAGCTCGTCCAATTCGGCTTGGGGCTGGCCGGCAAGCTTCTCGCCTTTCCCGCTCGATGTCCNNCTGCGACAAGGCCCGCCACCCCGGGAAACCAGGATGGCGCTCCTTGGCGCCGACGAAGCCGCAACGCCAATCATCAGGCTCGCGGTCGAGCCAATGCCGTCGTCCGCCCCGAGCACGGCAGCGCGCAGTCACCCAACGCGCCCACTTCGGTGTTCTTCCCGGCCTGGCAGACGCATGCGCTGCGCCCTTTCCTCAGCGCCTCATGTCGAGGCAACCGGCTTTGCCTTCTCGCCCTCGCAGCAATTCTCCGCGCAGTGAGCCGGCCCCAACAATGTCAGAATCTTGCTCCACGTATCCTTATGCACCGCTTTTCGTGGCAGCACACGTCCCATGGCCGGGCCGGCCTTCCTCGCTTGTTGCACGCGTCGCTCAAGTTGCTCCAAATCGAGGTACTCCTCACCGTCCAGTAGACGTGTGGCCGTTTCTGCGGTACTCACGCTGGCGACTTCATCGTCGGAAAGGAGCGTCAGCACGCGTTCCCGGGCAATATTTTCGGATCGCATGTCAGTATTCATGGCTATTCCAATCAGACTTGTGGGTTGCGTTGCTAGCGGACTGCACAAGACGTGCCGACATCGTGG
This sequence comes from Myxococcales bacterium, assembly GCA_003157775.1. Classification (GTDB taxonomy): domain Bacteria; phylum Myxococcota_A; class Polyangia; order Fen-1088; family Fen-1088; genus Fen-1137. The sequence goes on from PMKP01000197.1 coordinate 1,463, forward strand.
GGGCCGTCCTTCGGGCACGACGACGGGCTTTCCAGGCGCACCTCCACCGCGTGCCCAGTCAATGTGGAGAAGCTTCCATTCAATTTGGATGCCCGCGCGGTACGAGGTCGACCCGGGCGATGACCGGCGACTTGCGTTTCAACACCTCCTCGGCCGTGCGCACCAGCTTCTCGACGGTGGCGCCGTTCATCGCGGGATCGATCACCACCCGCGCAACCACCCATGCCTTGTCGTGGCCCAATGAACGTCACCACCAGCTCCGTAACGGCCACAATGCCGGGCTGGGCGACAATCATCTGTCCGATCCTGCCACGCAGGGCTGCGGACACCTGGCCCCCGATGAGGATGTCACCATTGCGCGCAGCGAGTTGGAAGGCGACAAAGCCGAGCAGAATCCCAACCATGATCGCAGCCATTCCGTCTGAAATTGCGGACGCCGTGATTTGGTGAAGCGCGATCCCCACGGCGGCGATCAGGTTGCCGACCAGCGCCGCAGCATCCTCCGCAAACACGGCTCGCACGACTGGGTCGGAGCTTAGATCGAGGTGCTCCAGGAATGTTCGCTCCAACGCCTTCGCCTCTCGCCTTAGCTGTCGCTGGGCTTGGACCAATGAAACGCCGTCCAGACAAAACGAGACGAAGAGGACCAAGTAGGCGATCCGGAATGACAAGATCGGCTGTCGGTGAACGAGCCCATCGATTCCCTGATGCACCGAAAGCACGGCGCCGATCGCAAATACTCCCATGGCAGCAATCAGCGCCCAGAAATAGGCTGCCCGCCCGTGGCCGAGTGGATGCTGCTCATCGGGCGGGCGACCGCTGCGCCGCTGGGCGAGCAGAAGCAGCACTTGGTTGCCACTGTCTGCGAAGGCGTGGAATGCTTCCGCCCACATTGCACTCGACCCGGTGAACAGCGCAGCCAGCACCTTCGCCAGGGCAGTGGCAAGGTTGGCGACCAGAGCAACCGCTACGGTGCGAAGGCTGTCATCTCTTCTCGAGGGCATTTCTTTTTGCGCAGGCCATGCTCCTGCATTTCTAGCAGGCGCAGGATCTGCACGTCACGGATAGAGCATGGCCATTATACTATATCCATCATCTGGTCCGTTGGTGGCAGCATGCCCGCAAGGTCTGCAGGGGACGCCCCTTTCAGGGCAAGTGCAGTCAGCGGCCACTCGCCGAACTTGGCCAGATAGGCCATCAGCACCACGGCTTCGGCCCGCTCACCGGAATAGGTATCGGTATTGACGACCAAGTCGTAATGGACGGGGTCAGCAACGTTCTGGCCCACGGCACGACGGACGAAGGCGGCGCGTTCCCTCTCGCCTGCCACAATCAGCCGCTTCGCGGCCTCGACTGAGATTCTGGATTCCGCCTCGATTTCCCGCACGCGGAGGTCGAGAGGGGTTGCAAGCCGCACCCGAAGCGCACGACGCGGATCGACCAGATACTGGGCTTCCCGGCCCACGATTACGGCACTGCCTCGGCCGGCAATCGCATCGATGATACTACGGACATCTGCGACGTAGTCTACGGGAGTCGCCCCCAGATTGGGTGCGAAAGCCGCGAGCAACTCCTCGATCGCGGTGCGCGTGCGCTCATCGAAGGCAACCACAGTGCCCTCGCCCATGTGGAGAAGACGCGCAAGCTCGCTGACAACTTCGCGATCCCAGTAGCTAAAACCTAGACGCTCTGCCACTCCCCGCCCAAGCACAACCCCGTGCGCGCCAAATTCACATGAGATCGTCACCACTGGCCACTCCTCCGGCAGTGCCCCCCGACGCCCGTTCTGCTTGAACACCCAGCACGTTGCCTGGGCTTCTACCATTGCGTCTACCTCACGCGGATGTCGCAACTGCGGCCACTTCAACTCTGACATGGTTGCCTCCGTTTCACAGGACTCGATTCGGTAGCACCTGGCTATCCAGCCCGCGGCGCCGCGGAAGCGACGTGTTTCATTCACATCTGCCGAGCGATTACGGAAATTCCTTGGAACTACGGTCGCCGCCGCCGTTCACATTCTCAGCCTCGAGACGGGCGGGGTGNNGGTGCGGGTGGCCGACCGAAGGGTGGTCTGGCGTCTCCCGGGCGTAGATGCCGCGAGCGGTGTCCAAGGCGTCACCGGCCGATTCATGAACCAGCAGATCGGCGAGGCTGACAAGGCCCTTGAGATGTCCCTCGCCGTCGAGCACCAGCAAGCGGGATACCCCCGCACTGACCATCATCTCGCCGGCTCGGTCCACCGGGCAGTCGGGCGGGACGAACTGTATCGGCGCCGTCATGACGTCGCCCACCTTGGTCTTTGCGGCTTGTCGATCCTTTCCGACAACCCGCAGGGCGATGTCACGATCGGTGATGACACCGATGGCCTTGCCATCGGCGTTGCACACCGGCAACAACCCGAGGTTGTGGAAGGCCATCAACTTGGCGGTCCGCGCGAC
>PMKP01000384.1 GCA_003157775.1 Myxococcales bacterium
CCCCGCCAATCCCCTCATCCACGACCAGACCACTGGCCCCGAAATCTGGAGCGACACCGACGGAGCCGTCGACGTCCTGGTTTCGGGTGTGGGTACCGGCGGCACTATCACCGGCGTCTCCCGCTACATCAAGAAGACTAAGAAGAAGGCCATCACCTCAGTGGCCGTCGAACCCGCCAAGAGCCCTATCCTGACCCAGTTCCGCAGCGGCCAGCCGCTCAAGCCCTCGCCGCACAAGATTCAGGGCATCGGCGCCGGCTTCGTACCCGACACGCTGGATCTGACCGTCGTGGATCGGATCGAGCAATCCACCGACGAGGAAGCCATCGAAACCGCCCGCCGTCTAACTCGCGAGGAGGGCATCCTGAGCGGTATCTCGAGCGGCGCCGCCACCGCCGTGGCCCTGCGCCTTGCCAAGTTGGACGAGTTCGCAGGCAAAACCATCGTGGTGGTGCTACCCGACTCCGGCGAGCGCTACATCTCCACTGTGCTGTTTGAAGGCATCGGGTAAGCTTCCGCATCGTGGACAACACAGAGCTGACTGACCGCCTGCTGGGTTCCTATGAATCGGTTGGTGGCATCAACCACCTCGACGGCAAGAACCTGCCGTCGAGGCATGCCGTCGGGCGCATCACGAGCGATCTTTTGCGCCTACTGTTTCCCGGATTCTTCGACGAGACAGCCATCGCCACCGCAGCGATTCGCTCAGTCACCTCGGAGTTGCTTGACGAGGTCGCCAGCCGGCTTGCCCGCGAAATAGGACGAAGCCTGGAATATGCGCGCCCGCCCGGACTGCCCGACAAGGACCTGGGCGTCGCCGCGCGCAGGCTGGCGTTGGAGTTCCTCGCCAGCCTGCCGCGCGTGCGCGAGCTTCTGGCAACGGACGTGGAGGCCGCGTACAACGGCGATCCGGCTGCGCTGAGCAAGGACGAGGTCATCGTGGCCTACCCATTTGTGGAAGCTATCGCTGCCCAGCGCTTGGCGCATGAACTGTACCTGCACGACATCGCGCTAATCCCGCGCATGATGACGGAATGGGCGCACGCCCGCTCGGGCATGGACCTGCACCCGGGAGCACACATTGGCACTCACTTCTTCGTCGACCATTGCACGGGCACCGTAGTCGGTGAAACCGCCGTGATCGGCAGTCACGTGAAGATGTACCAAGGCGTGGGTCTGGTAGCGCGCTCGCTGGCCGCAGGGCAGCAGCTGCGCGGCAAGAAGCGCCATCCCACCCTCGAGGACGACGTCACGATTTATGCTGGCGCCACAATCGTAGGCGGCGACACCGTGGTGGGTGCGGGCAGCACCATCGGCGCCAACGCCTTTCTCACGCACAGCGTGCCCCCGCGCTCCCTGGTGCTGGCCGATGATGTGAAGGTCAAGGTGCTGAGCAAGGAGACGCAGCAATCGCCGACTCCGAACTGGGAGATTTGAGAAGGGCTTCTTCGCGCGTTTCACCTCCGATATTGCGGCCACGGCTGGATGGCGGGCTGCGATAACGCAGCGTCAAGCGCCGCCACCTCGGTCAAGGCTTCCTCCACGAATCCGCTGGCCTCCAACACACGGATGCCGCGGGCCTCGATCAGCAGCCGCTGTGGCGTCGTGATCCGAGACAGCACCAGCGTTTTGCAACCACGGACAGCGTGAAGGATCACGCGCAGGCGCTCGATCTGCCAGCCGGGTCTGGAGAAATCGGCTGGCCGCACCTCGATCCGGCGCTTCTCGACCAGATGCAAGCGCCCCTCCACGGCGCTGAACACCAAAACCCACGCCGGCACATTGGGGGTCAAGGCTGCAGTCTCTCCGTCACGACTGACCACCGCCACCAGCGGCTGGGGGGCGCCCGCCGACAAACTCAGTCTTCCGTCTGAGTGGCTGCTCGCAGCACCGCCTGCCAAACCCGTCTGGCAAACCCCAGAGAGATTGGTCGCTCGTTCCGCCGCCAATGCGGCTCTCTTCACGTTGGTATCTCTCGCGACCTCCGCAGAGTCTTGCATGCCATCCATTATGTCCCGTGTCCAGGACCTTACAAGACAAATCACATGTCCGCCCAATGCCGGCGGTACGGGTGCGCAATCCGCGCCACAATTTGCCTCGACCGCGCCATGGTGGCTGCTATACTGGACGCCATGTCTCTTGCAGAAGATATGCTTCCGTCCCGCGCGGCCCTGCTGGGGCCCCCTGTGATCGACGCCCGGGCGCCGCGCTTCAACCAGGCCATCATCGGGGGCGCGGCGCTGGCCGCCTTCTTGCTAGGTTGGTGGCCCCTGCTCGCGCTGGCAGCGCTGCAGCTCGCGCTGACCCTGACCTTCGGGCCACGGCTGTGCTTGGCTTGCTTCCTCTACTTCAAGCTGGTGCGGCCCTGGCTCGGCCCAGGGCCGGTCAAGGATGCCCGGCCGGTTCGCTTTGCCAATCTGGTGGGTTTGGTCTTTCTTTCGGCTGCCTCGGTTGCGCACCTGGCTGGGTTTCCCCGGCTGGGCTGGACGCTGGGGTTGGTGGTGGCGGGCCTGGCGCTCTTGGCCGCGTCTACTGGCTTGTGTGTAGGGTGCGAAATGTATCGCCTGCTGGCTCGCCTGCGCGGCATCGGGCCGCGAAGCGTGGCGCGCATCGATCTTCAGGAGATCGGCGCCTCGCCGCAGGCGGGCCTGGTGGTGCAGTTCACCCATCCCCGTTGCTCTGACTGCCGCACCTTGGAAGAACGCTTGTCGGCCCAAGGTGTGCCCCTGGTTTTGGTGGACGTGACCCAGCATCCCGATCTGGCGCGCAAGTACGGCATCAGCCTGGTTCCCCTGGCTTTCAAGGTCGACTCCGACGGNNAGTCGTATTTTCAAGCCTACTCGCGGAAGCCCAGGCCGCAGGAGCCCCAACGGCTCTCAGGATCGGATATGCTCCCGGCGGCGGCAGTGTCTTGACTTTCATTGCCAAGGACAAGGGGTTCTTCAAGGAAGAGGGCATCGACGCGAATCTCGTCCCCTTCAACAGCTCGGCCGACGGACTGAATGCGCTCCTTGCGGGGAAGATCGACATTGGCGTTTCCTTCGGCACTGGAGGCCCCCTTACCTTCATTGCCAAGGGGGCAGAT
>PMKP01000073.1 GCA_003157775.1 Myxococcales bacterium
CGCAGATAGTCGAACCCGAACTCCGAATTGGTGCCGTAGGTGATATCGCAGCGGTAATTCTGCTGGCGCTGGGTATCAGAGAGTCCGTGCACGACCACGCCGACCGACATGCCCAAGAAACGATAGATGCGGCCCATCCATTCAGCGTCGCGGCGGGCCAGGTAGTCGTTGACCGTGATGAGGTGCACGCCCTTGCCGGGGAGCGCATTCAGGTAGAAGGGCAAGGTGGCAACCAGGGTCTTGCCCTCGCCGGTCTTCATTTCAGAGATGCAGCCCCGGTGCAGGATCATCCCGCCGATGAGCTGCACGTCGAAATGCCGCATGTTCACCGCGCGCCGGCCCGCCTCGCGGCACACCGCGAAGGCCTCGGGGAGCAGGCTGTCCAGCTTGGCGCCCTGGTCCAGACGCCTGCGGAACTCGGGGGTCATGGCACGGAGTTCCTCGTTGGATCTCCTCCGCATCTCCGGCTCGAGGTCGTTGATGCGAGCGACAAGCGGGCGAAGGCTTTTCAGGACGCGCGCGTTCTTGGTGCCGAAGATCTTCTTGGCGATGTAGCTGAGCAAGGGGTCCTTCCGGTCCGCGCGTAGCGGGAGGGCCTAAGTTATGGCGGCGAGGGCCTGCTAGCAAGTGGAGGATTCACATAGCATCAAGGCGCTGGTCACTCAGCTTCGGACCGAGGATCGACACGCGATCCGCGATATACTGCTACCATGCAAGCTTGGCTGCTTCGGGCTGGTGTTCGCGGTCGTCGCGTCGAGCATGAGTGTTCCGTCGCTCGAAGCGACCAGGTGACCCGACTTGCTGCCCCCTTGCCGATAATCTGGTTACTTGTGTCGTCGAATTTCACAGGTTGCGGAAGTGACACCGTATGTCCCGGCCACCTCGACCCATCCCGTGGGCAAGGGCTCACCATCCAGACAAGCGACGGTTCCCCGACGATCGCCTCGGTCAACTTCAGGATTGGAGCCTCCGGGTGTTCTTCTTTGAGCATTGAAAAGCCTGATGCAAGTGCCAACGGTGGCTACTCGCAGGTGACCGTCTACATGCAGTTTGATTCATTTCCTGACTCCGCGGTTCCCGTGGGTGCGGAGCCAGATCCCTGTGTCATTGACGTCGTGTCGGTCGATGGCCGCAGCGTCACGGTCACAGCGACCGTGGAATATCACCACAAGGTCCATCAACACTGCGTAGAAAACAACAACTGCTGCCCCAAAGCTGAGCTGGAGTGGGTAGGAATCCAGGAGTTTTCTCCTTCGGTGCAGACGGTTTCATTCTCCGAAGCCCTCGATGCATCGGTCGAAGGGCCGGACCTGGGCTTGCCCATCGACCTCTCCGCAAGCACCGACGGAGTCGAAGATCATCCCGACTCTCTCTAGCTACGCATTCCCGAGAGGCTGTTCCAGCAGGGCCTGCTCCGCGGCGGCGCGCTCCTCGGCGGTGTCGACCTCCAGCGAGCCGTGGCCACCCAGATAGGGTCACACGATCTCGACGCCATCTCTGGACCCTATTCCGCCGGCAGGCGGACTTCGCGCGAAACCTCCGTGAGCGTCCACCGCGACGGCGTGATCAGCATCATCTCGGCCAAGCCATAGGGCAGGACCTGTTCCGGCCAGGGGCGCGGTGGCTGTTCCAGCGAAAAGCGCAGGCACACGGACATCCCTTTCGCTTCCGCAGGTCACCAAATGCAAAGACCAGCCTCAACGGTCGTGCTAGTGTGGCTCCACGAGCTTTCACGAAAGGAGCCTTCACTACCATGACCAATTTTCGTATCCGTGGGTTTCGGGCGTGTTTCGTCTCTTGTGCAGTCATTCTCGGGGCATGCTCAAGCTCCTCGTCGAATGGCAATCTGGGTGGGCAGGGTGCCGGTGGCCAGGCAGGCAGCAGCGCGCCGGCCGGCACAGGCGGAACCGGCGGCAGCGTTGGTTCTGGCGGCAGCATCCCATCGGGCTCGGGGGGCGCGTCGGCGACCGGCGGTATTTCGGGTGGCGGCGCATATGATGCTGGTTACGCCGACGTTGCCGCCCCAAACGACACCGCGACCGGCGGGACCTCGGGCGGCGGCACAGTCGGGATTGACGGTAGCAATGGCTCTGGCGGCAGCGCCCCACAGGGTTCGGGGGGCTCGGCCGCAACCGGCGGGACATCGGGTGGGGACGGACCCAGCGACACCAAATCCTCAGATGTTCCCGTGCCCACGGACACAGATGTCACCGGCGGCACCCTGAGCGTATCCGGAACCTATGTCACGGCGGGTTCGCTCCACGGCTATAGCTGGATTACGTTCGTCACAACTCCCACCGAGGGCGTGGCCCCCGGCACCACTGTCTCACCGGCCGACACTTCCAATGCCCTCTGCATGACTGGCACTGTTGCTTCTGACCCCACCCTCGAAACCGGCGTCGCCGTTGGCTTCAACTTGAACGAGGTAGCGGGGGGTTACAAGGGGAGCGTGGCGGCGCCTTCCAGTATCACCGTCGTTGCCACGGTCGACACCGGCTCGGGCGGCCAGGGCGCGCGCATTCAACTCAATCCCTCACTACCTGCAGGTTATTTTGGGCCCGCACCCCTCAACTACTGCGTAGACGCAGGCGATTGGACGTCCGGCGCCGCGATTCCAATCACCAGCTTCAACACCGGGAAGTGCGTGAATCAAACTTCGAACACAGGATTGGCTGCCGGCACGCAAATCGAGGCGATTAGCCTCGTCGTCCAGAGCGCTGCTACGGCGATCTCGTTCTCGGTCTGCCTCAGCGGCGTTACGTTCAACTGATTGAGCCAGCCCGAATCTCTTCGCCGCAAGTAGAGGGGGCAGAGCCTAGGACGTTCAAGCTGTTCGCCGGTCCGGCGCGGATAGTCATTTCAAGTTCCTTCACCTGAAGAAAACGCCGATAACAGATCTTGCGTCAACTACATTCACCTACATACCCAAAGTATCCCTATACCGCCACGCGCAGGAGATCGGCCGGGGTCACGCCCACTCGATGGTGCTGGGCGAAGACGCAATTGCTGTGGAAGCTGGCATTTTCCGGCTGCAGGCGGACNNGCCGCACCCAGATTGTTCCACGCGTCGGCAAAGCTGGGCCGCTCGGCCAGCGCGCCTTTCAGCGAAACAACCGACTCATCGCCCGTCCAAGGGCGAGCAGAGCGTTTCCGAGGTTGTTGTGCGCCTCGGGGAAGCGTGGATTGAGCGCCAGAGCCGACTTGTAGGGCGTCCACCGCCTCCTCCAGGCGCCCGAGTCGCCTGAGCACGATACCGAGGTTGAATTCGACCGCCGGATTTGCCGGCTCACGGGCCCGGATCGCGCGGTAGCCAGCCTCGGCCTCGGACAGCCTACCCTCCAACTGGTGGCGGAGCGCCTAGGCGAAGGATTCCTCGATGGTCATTGTTCGGCGCAAGCACGGGTCACTTGAAGGTCGCAGTCTACCCCACGATTGGGTTCCATTCACAGGTCAGACGGTGTGCAGACAGTCACTTCCAGTTTACCGTAGCGTCGGACATGGCGCGGATCGCCTGCCGGGGAAACCAGAAAGTTGCGACCTTTCGGGTAGGCGCTGCGAAAGACCTTCAAGGCCGCGCTGTCAAATGCACCCACCGTCCACTTGCATTCGATGGCATCCACCTCATCGCGGCGGCGGGGGAGAACGAAATCCACTTCGTTGCCGGACTTGTCGCGCCAGTAGCGCGCGGGCGTTTCGGGAAAATGGGCTTGCAGGTGCTCCAGCACCACGTGCTCCCAAAGCAAACCAAGGTCTCCGTGCCGTAGCGGATCCCATCCGCGCGCAAAGCTGACAAATCCCGTGTCAAAGCCATAGACCTTGGGCATCTTGACGATTTCGTTCTGACCGCCACCGTGGAAGGGCCGCACCAGCGTGGCGGCGTGGGTGATTTCCAAGGCGCGCAGATGGCTTTCCACCGTGGGGCGGGTGATGCCGAGGGCCGCCGCCGTCTTGGTGATTTCAAGTTGGCCGCCGCTCTGGCGCAGGACGTATTCAAGAAGTGCGTTGAACCGGTTCACGTCGCGAAAACCAAACAAGCGCTGGATATCGCGGGCGAAGAATGAATCCATCCACTCCCGGTAGAGAGCCGGCCGTTTGGCGTTGGCGAGCAGCGCCGCCGGCAGTCCCCCGTGGTAGAGACGCTGGGGCAAGGCAACACTGAAAGCGGCAAGTTCGTCCCACAACACGGGTAGCAGATGGATCGTGCGCTTGCGTCCGGTAAGGGTGTCACGGAATTTCTTGCTGGCCGCCAGGGTGGAGGAACCGGTGGCGAGAATCCTCAGCTTCGGGAAAGCGTCGGCGCCAATCTTTAGGAGTCGCGCAGGGTCGCGCAGCTGATGGATTTCGTCAAAAACCACGACAGGCTTCGGGCAGTGCCGGAAGAACACCTGCGGATCGCTGACCATGTCCGCGACGGCCGGCAGATCGCAGTTGAGGTAGAGAATGCGCTCTTCGCCGAGGCTTTGGGCCAGGGTGGTCTTGCCACAGCGGCGAACGCCGCAAAGCCAGGCAATCGGAACCTCACGCCAGACTTCCTCGATACGTCGCTGCCAGAAGGGTCGTTCAATCATTTAAGCGAACTATACTTATGCTCGTACTAAATGTAAAGTACGGTAGCAAGTCAGAAGGCTGTGGTTAGGGCAACCTTGGATGGCTCGCCATCAAGAAAAGGGTGTGTGCCCGCGGGGGGTGTATTCTTCCGATCATGAGGGTCTTGATGCTCGTGTCCGCTTTGCTTCTTGCGCTGTCTTGCGGCGGCTCCTCGCGGGAACAGAACGCCGCACCGCCAGACGGTTCTGTCGATCGGCCGGAGCAGTCCGCGGATTCGGACCGCGCCAGCGCGACAGCAGCGCCGGACGGAAGGAGTGGGGGCGAGCGGATCGACGTTGCGGGCGAAACTCCAGCGGCCACCACCAGCCGATTCCCCGACACCACCGCGACCATCGCCATCCTTTCCGACCAGCTTCCCACCATGACGGCGCAGCAACAGGGGTTTGCGGCCACCCACTATGTGGGCAGTCAGAAACTGGTGCTGGAAACGACCCGCGAGTTGCGCGCGCTCAATCCCAATTTCGTGGTGCTGCACTACCACCTGGCCATGTGGCAGTCAGCGCCATCGGTCACCTTCATCACTGACGGGCTGCACTGGTCGAACGACTACCCTGACGTGACCACGCACGAGAGCTGGTTCTGGCACAACGCCAGCGGTGGTCGCGTGGCCAGTAGCGCCGACGGCAAGCTGCTGATGAACGTCGCGGATCCCGGTTTTGCCGCGTATTGGGCCGACTCCATCGCACAGCAGACCACGGCCGGCGAATACGACGGCGTGTTCCTAGATTCCGCGTCGCCCGCGTTACTGCAGGGCGAATGCTCGCGCGACGACAGCCGCCTGGCCGGCACCGCAGCCCGCGATCAGACCTTCAGTGAGTTGGGCGGCGAGACCTGGATCGCAGCTTGGGATGCCTGGATTGCGGGCCTGGACGGCTCGCTGGCAGCCAACGGCATCTCCCTGATTCCCAACACCGGCGCGTTCACCACCACGTGGGACAATAGCGACTACACCCGCACCGCCGGCATCTTCTCCGAAGGGTTTGCCGACCCGGGTTTCTCTCTGGCCGATTGGAAGGCGTCGACCAACCAGCTCATGGCCATCGCCGCGGCCGGCAAGATCGTTATCGAACAAAACTACCTGTCCAGCACCAGTGACGTGCAACGGCGTCTGTATTATCTGGCCAACTACTTGCTGGTGAAGGGAACCCGCACGTACTTGTTCTACTTCGCCGCCGACACACTGGAATGGTACCCTGAGTGGGAGATCGATCTGGGCGCGCCCGTGGCCGCGCCAACCAACGCGGACGCGCTAGCCTGGCAGGGCGTGTACCGACGCGACTTCGCCAAGGGCAGCGTCCTGGTCAACCCGGGAACGGTGGCCGTCTCGGTGACGCTGGCCGCGCCCATGCAGCGGATCGATCCGCAGGGTGGCGGCGCGGTTCCTGCCGACGGCACCGTGACGGCGACTGTCGCCTCCACGGCGGTGACGTCATTGTCACTGGCGCCCGGCTCAGGCGCGATCTTGCTCAAGTAGCCGCCTGCAGCCTTGCCACCCCAGGAAAACACTGGCACGGCAGCAGCGCGGGCACCCCTTCCCGTCTCACTGCGCACGACCCATTCGCAGATGATTGGCCGGCCGTGGCTACGGGCTTATTGGTGGTAATCCGTGCCCTGCCAGAAATTGGGCTTATCCACGTACTCGAAGCGGTTGGGATCGGCTTTAATCAGCGCATCGGCGGTGGAGTTCCAGAGCGTGCCGTGTCCGACGGTGCCATTGCCGTACATATTGTTGTCCTGAACAACCGTCTGATCGAGCAAATAGTTGCTGAAGCCCTGATTGTTCCTGGCCTGAGCGTCCTGGTCGGCATTCCATTGCGCGTGCTGGACTGAGTTGTTGTTTTGCTGGGCCCAATAGCCGGCGTGCTGGGCGTCATTGGCGGCCTGTCGGTCGGCAAAGTTCTTCTGCGCCGCCTCGCCCTGCGCGCGAATCCGGTCGGATTGCTGCTGTCCCCAGGCCCGCCATTGCTGGTCAGACTGCTGCTTCTGCGCCAGCTTCTGCTGCATCTGCTGGTTCATCACTTGCTGGTTTACCTTGACGCTCATGAACATCGCAATCACCGTGTCTTGCTCCCGCTCGGACTGGGCGTCGGTCATAATATTGAAGGTGCGTGTGATTGTGTACGCTCCCCATT
>PMKP01000079.1 GCA_003157775.1 Myxococcales bacterium
CTTCAGCACCGACGGTGACGCGGTCGCGGATCACGAATGGGAAGGTGCTCATTACGGACGGGAAACTACCTTGTTAGCCACTGAGTTTGTGTATAGATCCGCAGGCAATGTTGCCGCTCCCACTAATGATGGCGGAACATACGTCGTCGGAATCAGGAATGCCGCAATCTGATCCGCGGACGAATCACTACCGCCGGTGACGATGTTAGTCGACCAAGTTCCATCGCAAGCGATGGTGGTCACCGCTGGATTGGAATAGGGCTTGATACACCAGCCGTACGAGCCAACGTGGATGTACACGACGACATAGTACCCGCTGGTGGCTGGCCTCAGCTACTTCTTTTGGATGGGCGCGGCCTTGCCGCCACCGGACGTGGGCGCGGCTCCCTTCTCTTCGCCCGAGTTGTAGCGCCGGATAACTTCGTTGGTCAGGTCGAGATGCGGCTTGGCAAACACGACGCCCTGGTTCTTGTCGAGAATCATAGTGAAATTCTCGGCCGCGGCGATCTTGGCGACGATTCTCTGCAGGCGCTCAATGATGGGCTGGGTCGCCTCGTCTTCCTTCGCGGCCATGTCCTGCTGGTAGCGCTGGTAGGTTTGCTGGATTTTGGCCACCCGTTCCTGCAATTCGGCTTCCTTCTGGCGAACGCTGTCGGCCGGCAGCAGGGTGCGTTTCTTGTTCAGATCCTCGATGGCCGTCTTGACCTCGTCCTGCTGCTCGTCGAGTTCCTTCTGCTTCTGATCGAAAACCTTCTTTAGCGAGGTACGGGCCTTGACCCCATCCTCGGTCTCGTAAAGAGCGCGCCGCACGTCCACGTAGCCGAGCTTCACCTCCTGGGCTCGGGCGACGCCGAACCCCAAGAGCAAGAAACAAAGTGAGGCCGTCAATTTGGTTCGCATGGCACCACATCAGGCTGGAACATAGGTTGCTCAAACCTACGTCATATCTTGCGATAGTCGACAAAATCGCCATCTGGCATCGAGCCAGCATCTGGCAAACGACCGCCAACCGAGGCTTTCGCTAGCCAGAACTCCATCGGAGTTGTCTTGCGACGGCCGCTGGTGGCGTGAGACAGTGCGGCCATGGCGATNNGTATTGGGATTCAAGGGGAAGATCGCGGGCGACGCGCTGGACACTATCGCGGACGCGGTTCGTAGTGGGGCGGTGGAGGGGTTGGCCGGAAGCGGCGTTCAGGTCATGACCCGCGATAACATGTTGGTGTTGCTCAAGGCGATGGGAAAGAAGGAGTGCACCGAGGGCGACTGCGAGGTGGAAACCGCGCGCAACATCCGTGCGGATTTCGCAGTGTCAGGTTCGGTGGTGCAAATCGATTCCGCCTTCGTGGTCACCCTGAAGCTGCACGAGACCAAGGGTGGCAGTCTGCTGGTCACGGACCAGATCGAAGGCAAGAGCCAGAGTGATCTCCTGCGCCAACTGCGCGAGCACGGTCGGAATCTCGTGACCAAGAACCTCGCGTCTCGCCCAGCGCCGCCGCCAATTCCGTCGGCGCGTCCCGAAGATGCCGAAGCACGGAAGACGGTGCCTCCTCCGTCGCGTCCGGCTACCCAGCCAGTGCGTGGCTGCGCAGCCAACCAGGTGTCCATCTCTGGCGGGACGTTCTCAATGGGGGATGACGAGCTGGACGCCGGGCCCGTGCACCAGGTGACCCTGGCAGCCTACTGCATGGACAAGACCGAGGTGACCGTCGCGGCCTTCCTCGCCTGCGTGCAGGCCGGCGGCTGTGGCGCCCCGAGCACCGCCGTGGAGTGGAAGGACTATGCGCCGGAAGACAAGACGAAATGGAGTCAGTTCTGCACATGGGGTAAGATCGGCTTGGACCAGCACCCCATCAACTGCGTGGATTGGAATCAGGCCACTGCGTACTGCCAATGGACCGGTGGCCGTCTGCCCACCGAGGCAGAATGGGAATATGCGGCCCGCGGCAACGACAGTCGCAACTATCCCTGGGGAAACGAGGAGCCGAATGCGACCCGGCTGAACGCTTGTGGCAGCGAGTGTGTATCAATGGGAAGGCAGCAGCTCGATGAGACCTGGAAGAGCATGTACGCCGGCAATGACAGCTGGCCAGTCACAGCACCTGTGGGCAGTTATGGCAAGGGCGCTAGCCCCTTCGGCGTTCTGGACATGGCGGGCAACGTCTGGGAATGGACCGCTGATAGATTTGCCGCCTATGGCGAAGAGCCAGCCGCGAACCCACAAAGATCCAAGCCCGATGTGCCCCGCGTAATCCGTGGTGGGGGGTGGAACGACGATGACCCAGCCAGGGTCCGCGCAGCCACGCGCATCGGGCTCACCCCTGGTGTCCGCATCTTTGATCTCGGATTCCGCTGCGCACGCGCGGCCAAGATGTAGGCAGCAGTTTGGCAGATCTTCACACAGCCAAAGCCGCCCGCTTTTCAGTAGAATGTCGGCGAGAGGACATCGGATGAGTCCGGACACCTATTCCCTGGCACGCATGTCCAGTTTCCGCACATTGAGGATATCTCGTCTCGTGCTCGCTTGTTCCCTCGCAGCGGGCTGCACTGCCGGCTACACCATCCGGTTCACAGCAGCGGAGATCCAGCAGTCTCTGAATCGCAAGCTGCCGATTAGCAAGTCGAAGTTCCTTGTCCGTGCCACGGTGCAGAGCCTTGAGGTCGCGTTGAGGCAGGGGCCAGATCGCATCTTGCTGCGTCCACAAGTCGAGGTGAGCATAGCCGGACAGAGTGCGCTCACCGGGCGGGCACTCGTCGAGGGTCAAATCCGCTACGCGCCGGATACGGGCGAGTTCTTCTTCGACGCACCCAGAATGGTGGAAGTGAGCGTCGGAGGCATTCCCGAGTCGATGCGACAGCACGCGGAGGATCTCATTGCAACGTGCGCCGAGGCGTACTTGACCATCACGCCGGTCTACCGTCTCAGGCAGACCGACTTCAAGCAGTCGCTGGCGCGAATGTTATTGAAATCGGTCAAGGTTCGCGACGGCCAGCTTCAAGTTGTGATCGGGATGCCGTGATGGATATGCTCAACGCTGCGGTTCGTACTTCACCCTATGACCCCGACAACTTGCGTCCACGCCTTCCGCCAGACTTGCGGATTTAGGCGGCAGTCGTCAGGGATCGCGGTAGGCAAGCTCACCACGGGAGGAATCATGGACTACGTCAATCTCGGCAAGACCGGCCTCAAGGTTTCCCGCATCTGTCTCGGCTGCATGACCTACGGCGCCCCCGCCACAGGTGAGATCAAAGGGGGCAGGCACGCGTGGGCGCTTAACGAAGACGAGAGCAAGCCCTTGCTGCGTGCGGCATTCGATCTCGGAATCAATTTCTTCGATACGGCCAATGTCTACTCGAGCGGCGCCAGCGAGGAGGTGCTCGGACGGTTTCTCAAGGCAAACGCACGTCGCGAGGCAGTGGTCATCGCGACCAAAGTTCACGGCGTCATGCGCGACGAACCCAACGGCCACGGCCTATCTCGAAAATCCATCTTCTTCGAGATCGACGAGAGTCTGCGTCGCCTGGGCACCGACTACGTCGACCTCTACCAAATCCACCGCTGGGACTACGAAACGCCCATCGAGGAAACTTTGGAGGCGTTGCGCGATTTGGTGAAGATGGGAAAGGCGCGCTACATCGGTGCGTCGTCCATGTATGCTTGGCAATTCACC
>PMKP01000203.1 GCA_003157775.1 Myxococcales bacterium
GGGTCGGGGCATCCGTCTTCTTCTTCGAAGCCGTCGAAGTCCTCGGGTTCATCGGGGCACTTGTCCACGTCGTCGGGGATGCCATCGCCGTCGCGGTCCCTGACCACGTCGTCGGGACAGCCATCTTCGTCCTTGTAGCCGTTGTAGGTTTCCGGATCGTTGGGGCAGGCGTCCAGCTCATCCGGGATGCCGTCCTTGTCGTTGTCCGGATCGGGACAACCGTCCTCATCCTCGAATCCGTCGTAATCCTCTGGATCGTCGGGGCACTTGTCCACATCGTCCTTGATACCGTCGCCGTCCCGATCGCCTATGCCAGGCTCGAAGATGAAGCCAATGAACAGGCGGCCCTTGGCCGCCCCGTATGAGCTGGGCACGATCTGATAGCCGCCGCCGGCCTCGAAGAACGAGTTGGCGGCCAGGTACAGCTTGATGCCCGCAACCGCCTCGCCGCCGGGCCTCATGGCCGAACCGTCGCTGCCATCTGGGTTGAGCTTCTTCGAGTTGAGTCCCCAGAAGCCGTAGACCTCGCCCACCAGATCGAAGCGGAACNNCCCAGGCCGCGCCGAGGCCGGCCAAGATCTCGTTGCCGACCTTGATCCCCTGGCCGGTGTTGGGGTTCACTGGGGTCCCGGAGTTGGTGGCGGTATCCCAGTTCGTGACGGGCCGAACGAAGTAGTCGGTTGTGTCTCGGAAAGTCGACGCGCCCTTGGTACGAATTCTGGCGCCGAGGTTGATCGCGGTTCGCAGCACCCCGTAGCGGCCCCAGTTGGCGTCCACCACCGCCGAAGGCTGGAAGATGAATTGACCCTCGCCCATGAAATGGTTCTTGTCGCCTGTCGGCAGGACCATGCTGGGGATCAGGCTGACGCCGATCTTCTTTCGGCTGGGATTGATGAAGCGAATCTTGGGTTGAACGACCAGATCGCCGATCCCCTGCGAATCCATCTGCCGCGGAGTGTCGTCGTTGACCCCGGGACCTCCCATGTCCATGGGCGTGCCTTCGCCCGTGAGCACGACAATCGGCAATTGCAGGCCGATCTGCAGGCCCAGATGGTCTCCCTGGATGAGACCGATGGCCGCCTGCAGGGTGGTGGTGATCAAATTGGTGACCGTCACGGCCGACTTGATTGGGTTGCCGGTCGCATCGACGACGCCGTCGGCAGCGAGCCCCTTGAACTGCAGAGGCGTCCACGCGATGGTGGTGATCAGCCCGAAGGAGACGTCGAGCGGCGCCAGGATCTGGGCGCCGTTCAGGGTGAAATAGCCCTTCGAGTCGGCCGCTGGCCGGAACAGCTGGAGATCTATCGGAGCAGTCTTGAGCCCAGGTGTGGGCTGCGCCTGTGCCTGGCCTGGCGAGGCGAGGCTGAGCAAGGCCGCCGTGAGTGCGAGACCGAACACGTACTTGCGAAAATCCATGCGTTTCTCCGTATGGTACGAAGCGGGTGGGTCCTGCGGCCAACACAACGAGCGTTCGCGGGGCACCGGCCCCTATATATCAGCGCGCGGATCTCTGGTAAAGAGTCGCGATTCAACCTTGGACGCTACTCGGGCCGGCCAGAACCATTCGGCCCCGGCTGCAACCACGACCATGCCCACGACGTCCATTCTGGCCCGCTGGGTCAAATCTTCGTCACGCGAAGCGCCAAAGAGTCCGCCTGGTTACGCCGACAGATAGGGGGACGGCCCCATCCCGCCAGGCGGCGCTCAGGAGAGGATCCCAGTAAGTTGGCGGACTATCCCCGCGCGAATGCTCCCCCCCAACGGCCCCAGGAGGAACCCCAGGTCAAGAGCGACCCTAACCTGCGTGTCCTCCACCTCCAAAGCGGCCTTTAGCCCTTTGCGGGTGACGATCAGCCGCGTTTCGCCATCCCAGCAGCAGGTCGCGCTGTACTCCCGCTCCAAGCGGGAGGTGGCTCCCATGATGCGGGTGCGGGCCTCATCGCGCGATAGCCGGTGGGGAATGTCAACATTCACTCTAGGCATGCGATTCTACTGTAGCATAGGGCGGCCTTGCGGCCGCAACCCACGGGCGGGAGGTGATTCATCCCGTCAGCCGCCGGCCGCTGAGAATGCAGAGGGGATAGAGGCTTCAGAGCGGCGACAGGTGGAGACTCGGTGCGCAGAAAGAATCTTCGCGGCTTGCGAAGAAGTTCGACGTTAGTAGTACAGAGGCCTGCCAACCGGAGCTCGGCATTGGGTCAGGGGCGCAGCCGCTCGGAAAGCGCCGCCGGGAACTCCCGGATGTCGCCCTGCCTGTCCACGCAAGCGTGCACGGTGTGGCCCGTGGCCAGCAGGTCGTCACCGCGCGACACCCTGTACTCGAAACGCAGGGACGCGCGCCCCAACTCGGCCAGCGTGGTCTCGATGACCAACATGTCATCGTAGAAGGCGGGCCGCTTGTAGTTGACCTTGGCTTCGATGACCGGCAAATAGACGCCATGCGTGCTTTCCACGTCGCGCCAACGCGCGCCCTTCTCTCGCAAAAAGTCGCTACGGGCCGCCTCGAAGAAGCGCAGGTAGTTGCCGTAGTACACGACGCCCATCTGATCGGTGTCGCCGTAGATCACTCGAATTTCGGTCTTGGCCATTTACCCTCCTGGGTGACGAGAATATAAACTATCAGCCATGCCTCTCGTCTTCGAAGAAGTCCACGCGTCCCCCGACAAAAAACATGTCAATCAAGAGTGGTTCATCCTCGCCAACATGGGTGCCTCGCCGGTTAGCACGGCCGGCCTGCAGGTCATCGTAGGCCTGCCGGGCAAACGCGGCTC
This sequence comes from Myxococcales bacterium, assembly GCA_003157775.1. Classification (GTDB taxonomy): domain Bacteria; phylum Myxococcota_A; class Polyangia; order Fen-1088; family Fen-1088; genus Fen-1137. The sequence goes on from PMKP01000203.1 coordinate 2,772, forward strand.
GGTGATGGGTCAGATCGACCCGGGCTTTCTTCTGCAGCCAGGCGAGCGAATACTTATCGTGAGCGGCGTTCCTGGGAAGGTTTCCCAGGGCGATCCTCCGGTGCGGGAGGGAATGCGCACCTACCATCTCTTCCAGCGCGAAGGTCTCCTGCACGGCAGCGGAACCATCCTACGCTTTGCCATGAACCAGGTGGATATTGCCCGCGTCGTGTTTGACCGGGAAGCGCCGAATGGGGTGGCAGCGGTCAAGTAGCTGCCGGGCGCTAAATCTCCATTATTTCCTTCTCTTTTCGCGCCACCAGATCATCCACTTTGGTCACCGCCCCGTCGGTGGCCTCCTGAACCTTCTTCAAACCCGCCTTCTCTTCGTCCTCGGTGATGTCCTTGTCCTTGAGGAATTCCTTCAGCATCTCATTGGCGTCGCGGCGAGCGTTACGCAGGGCCACCTTGGACTCCTCGGCCATCTTCTTGACCATCTTGACCAGATCCTTGCGCCGTTCCTCGGTGAGCGGCGGCATGGGCAGGCGGATGATCTCGCCATCGGAAGACGGGTTGAGGCCGAGCTGCGAGGAACGGATAAGCTTTTCGATCTCGGGGATGAGAGACTTCTCCCACGGCTTGATGGTAATCAGGCGCGGGTCGGGCGCGTTGACCGACGACACCTGGTGAAGCGGCGTGGGCGTGCCGTAGTAGTCGACCCGCAGCCCGTCGAGGATGGCCACATTGGCCCGCCCGGTGCGCACCTTGCCCAGATCCTTTCTGAGCGCGTCGATCCCTTTGTCCAAATTCGCCTGCAGATCTTTGAGAACGTCACTTACCATGGGTACGCTCCTCCTCTGCCACCGGCGGACTGCCGGTGCTGCTGTTGCGCGATTCGCGCCGGTCCTCGACTACGAGGGTGCCGAGCGGCTCCCCGAGCACGACCCGCCGGACATTGCCCGGCTTGGTCATGTTGAAGACCAGAATGGGCAGCTTGTTGTCATGACACAGCGAGATGGCCGTAGAATCCATGACCGCCAGGTTCCGATTGAGCACATCCAGATAGGACAGGCGCCGGAAAAGGCGCGCGTCCGGGAACTTCTGTGGATCCTTGTCATACACGCCGTCAACCCGGGTGGCCTTCATCACGATGTCAGCCCCGATCTCCATGGCGCGCAAGGAAGCCGCGGTGTCCGTGGTGAAGAACGGGTTGCCCGTGCCGGCACCGAAAATCACCAAGCGGCCCTTCTCCAGGTGCCGGATGGCGCGCCGGCGGATGTAGGGCTCGGCCACCTTCTGCACTTCCAACGCCGAAAGCACCCGCGTCTTGGCTCCCCGTGATTCCAGCGCGTCCTGCAGGGCCAATGCATTAATGAGGGTGGCGAGCATGCCCATGTAGTCGGCGCTGGCCCGGTCCATGCCGGTCGTGCTGGCCGCCACGCCCCGGAAAATGTTTCCGCCGCCGATGACCAGGGCCATCTCGACGCCTAGACTATGCACGTCGATGAGCTCGTCGGCGATCTGGGCCAACACCGCGGGATCGATGCCCGCGCCCTTGCTCCCCATCAGCGCTTCGCCCGACAGTTTGAGGAGAATACGCCGGTACTTGACCCCGGGTGCCAGGGGCGGACGCGCCGCTCGCTCGGCCTCCAGCGTCTGGCCCGCGGGCAACGCGGCCCCCGCACGAACTATGGCAGAAGGCAGATCCGCAGAGACGGCTCGCTTGCCTGGATCCCTGCGCTTTGCCTTCCCGGAGTCCACGTCCACGTTCGCCCTGCTAGGCTTGGCCGGCCTGGCGCTTCACCTCGGCGACGAAATCGTCGGCTCGTTTGGCCAGGCCCTCACCCACCTCGTAGCGCATAAAGCGCCGGATCTTGATGTTCTCGCCGATCTTCCCGATGAGGTCGGTGAGCAGGCCGCGGATGTCCTTCTTGCCCTCGCCGTCCCGCATCCACACCTGGTCGAGCAGGCAAACTTCTTTGAACCACTTGCCCATCTGGCCCTCGACGATCTTCTGCAGCATCGGCTCGGGCTTCTTCTGCTGCCGCGCCAGCTCCAAACGGATGGAACGCTCTTGCTCGATGACAGCCGCCGGAATTTCATCCTGCGACACATACTGCGGGCTCATGGCCGCAACCTGCATGGCGACCTCGCGCGCGAAGGCCTGGAAATCGGAATTGCGCGACACGAAGTCAGTCTCGCAGTTCACCTCGACCAAAACGCCAATGCGCGATCCGTGCATGTAGCCCGCCACCACGCCCTCGGCCGCAATGCGCGTGGCCTTTTTGGCCGCCTGGGCGACGCCCTTCTTGCGCAAGTACTCAACCGCCTTCTCCATGTCGCCGCCGCACTCCTGCAGGGCCTTCTTGCAATCCGACATGCCGGCCTGAGTGCGCTCGCGCAGGTCCTTGATCATCTGGGTAGGAATCTCACTCATCGCAATCGTCTCCTGCTGTCTTCAAGAAAACCGGGACCTACTTCTCGCCCTCATCCTCGGGAGACGCGGCCGCCTCGGGCTCGGGCATGTCGCCGCGCCGGCGTGACACGACTTCAACCCGGGGTCCTTCACCGCCGGAGGACACGCGGATGGTCTGCACCTCGCCCTCGCCCTCGCCCTGGGCGTGCGCGACCGTGGCCCGCTCACGCGCTAACTTCTGGCCGAGGATGCAGGCATCAGCCACCTTGGTGGCGAACAGGCGGATGGCCCGAATGGCGTCGTCGTTGCCAGGAATGGCGTACTCGATCAGGTCAGGGTCGCAGTTGGTGTCCACCATGGCCACGATGGGGATCTCCAGCTTGCGCGCCTCGCTCACCGCGATGTGCTCCTTGCCTACGTCGACGATGAACACCGCACCGGGCAGCTCGCCCATGGCCTTGATGCCACCCAGCGCCTTTTCTAGCTTCTCCTGCTCGCGCGTGATGTTGATGACTTCTTTCTTGGTCAGGCGCTCGAAGGTCCCATCGGTTCCCATCTTTTCAATGGCCTGCAGGCGCTCGATGGATGCCTTGACGGTGTGGAAGTTGGTAAGCGTGCCGCCCAGCCAGCGGTTGGTTACGTAGAACTGGCCCGAGCGCTGCGCTTCGTCGCGAACCACGTCCTGCGCTTGCTTCTTGGTACCCACGAACAGCACCGGCTTGCCGTCCGCGACGGTCTTGACCAGAAAGTCGAAGGCGCGCCGGAAGGCTTTCACCGAGTACTGCAGGTCTATGATGTGGATACCGTTGCGGGCGCCGAAGATGAACGGCTTCATCTTGGGGTTCCAGCGCTTGGTCTGGTGGCCGAAGTGAACTCCCGCCTCCATCATCTCGCGCATGCTCAGCGGCGTGTCGATGGCCGCCATCGGGTTCTGCGTCTCGGGAGCTGATGGCGAGGACTCAGGCGCGGCCGCCTGGCTGGTGTCGATCGTGTCCATGTTTTCCTTTCGCGTTGTTGTCCGCCGCTGACGTCATCGAAGGCCGAAGACCGCCTGGACGTTTCCGTCCGGGTCGGCACGCGCGGCCCACTCGGTCAGCGTGTGGTGTTGAAAGCGGCAACTTCTTACCACATTCCCAACACCTGTGCGGCAAATGATGCAATTTTCTTGGAGTCGCAGCTCGGCCCGCCGCTTGCTAGTCACACAATCGCGCCTTGCTGCGGGGTCCGCATCGTGCATGCCCCGTGACAAGCCCTGAGCCCCACGTAGGCTCAAGACAGCAAAGGAGAATCACTCGCATGCCACTCACCAAGTCCGGCCCCACGGTCGAGATCAAGCCTGCTACCGGCAAGTTGGGCATCATGCTGCCCGGCATGGGCGCGGTTGCCACGACCTTCATGGCGGGCGTCGAGGCCATTCGCCGCGGTGTCTCCAAACCCATCGGTTCGCTCACCCAGATGGGAACCGTGCGGCTGGGCAAGCGAACCGACAACCGATCGCCGCTCATCAAGGAACTGGTGCCGCTCGCGCGTCTTGAGGACGTTGTCTTTGCCGGTTGGGATCTCTTCCCGGACGATGCCTATCAAGCAGCCAGCAAGGCAGGCGTCCTCTCCAAGGAGCACCTGGCGGAGTTCAAAGATTTCCTTTCTGGCATTCGACCAATGACCGCCGTGTTCGAGCAGAAATTCGTCAAGCGGTTGACCGGCACGCACATCAAAAAGGGCAAGTCCAAGATGGACATGGCTGAGCAGGTGATGGGCGACATCAACGGCTTCCGCAAACGCGAGAAACTCGACCGCGCGGTGATGGTGTGGTGCGCCTCCACCGAGGCCTACCGAAAGCCGGCGCCGGTCCATGCCTCTCTGGCTACCTTCGAGAAGGGACTGGCGGCCAGCGATCCCGAGATCGCACCGTCGCAGATCTATGCCTATGCGGCCTTGAAGTGCGGCGTGCCCTATGCCAACGGCGCGCCCAACCTGACCGTGGACACGCCGGCCCTACTGGAGTTGGCCAGAAAGAACAGCATGCCCGTCAGTGGCAAGGACTTCAAGACCGGCCAGACCTTCATGAAGACCTCGTTGGCGCCTGCGTTCAAGGCGCGGCTGCTCGGGGTCAGCGGCTGGTACTCGACCAACATCCTGGGCAACCGCGATGGCGAGGTGTTGGATGACCCCGAGTCCTTCAAGAGCAAGGAGGTGTCCAAGCTGGGCGCGCTGGAGCACATCCTGCAGCCCCACCTCTACCCGGACCTGTACCGCAATATGTACCACTCGGTGCACATCAACTACTACCCTCCCCGGGGAGACAACAAGGAAGGCTGGGACAACATCGACATCTTCGGGTGGATGGGCTACCCGATGCAGATCAAGGTCAATTTCCTGTGCCGCGATTCCATCCTGGCTGCGCCGGTCGTGCTCGACCTGGCGTTGTTCATGGATCTGGCCCAGCGCGCGGGCATGCACGGCATCCAGGAATGGCTGTCGTTCTACTGGAAGAGCCCGATGACCGCCGAGGGGCTCTACCCCGAGCACGACACGTTCATCCAACTCATGAAGCTGAAGAACACCTTGCGCCACCTGCGCGGAGAGGAGCTGATCACCCATCTCGGACTCGAGTACTACGACTAGCCACTCCATCAGCACAGACCTTGACCGAGAAGAGCCCCCGGGGTTAGCTCAAGGCCCAAGGAGACCGAGCGCTTGATAGCCATCCCGACCGCACCCACGCTTGTCCTGGCCGGGTTGCTGGCCAGCTCCGCCCCGGCGCTCGCGCAGGGCAGTCTCTCTGCGGCACCCGCCCCGCCTGTGGCCGAAACGACTGTTCTTCCCGGCGCAAGTGCGCCGCCCTCGGTGTCACCCGGCCTCGACGTCACCCAGCCATCCCCGACCGAGGAGAAGGCTGGCAAGCCCATAGTGAAGCAATGGTGGTTCTGGACCGCCCTCGGGGCCGCAGTGGCCACCACCGTCGTGATCCTGGTCGTGGCCGATCGCGGACCCTTCGCACCGAACACCACCCTCGGCAATCACGAGTTCCAACCGTGAACCCGGCACAGCCTGCCCGTACGGCGATATTGCTTTCTGCTCTGGCGGTGGCTTGTTCGGAGGACAAGTCGTTCGTGGTGGTGCGCGTGCTGAGCAGCCTCCCGATTGCCAACGTGGCTCAGCTTGGGGTCAACGTGACCGACGGCCAGTACAGCGAGCAACTCCTCTATCCCGAAACCCCGCAGGCAGCGACGGCTCTCCTGCAGCTCGACCCCAAGACGCCGGTTACTTTCTCGGTGAGTTTTCGCCCCACGTTCAAGGCCGACGTGACCGTTGACGTCGAGGCCCTCGACGTCGCGCAGGCGCCTTTGGGCAGAGGAACCGGTGCCCCCCAACCGCTCAACCTGGGCGGGGTGACCTACACGACCGTAACTGTCACCCCCCCCACCTGCGACCCGATGGCACCCGCCACCACCTGCGGCGACGGATACACCTGCGCCCTGGTCTGCGACCAGAACTCCCAGCCGAATCGGCTCTGTTTTTCCGCCGGCAGGGCGAACCCCGGCGAGCCCTGCACGGACACCACGGACTGCGTGCCCGGCTCGGGGTGCTTCGAGTTCACCACCTGCTCCACCGTCGCGCAGCCGGTCAAGACCTGCCGGAAGTTCTGCACCAGCGATGCGGATTGTGGCGCTGGCTCTTCCTGCATTGCCGACGTTTCCTGCGGCAACGCGAGCACGTCCCTCCGCATCTGCTCGCGCCCCTGTGACTCCACCGGCGACGCAACCGGGGGCTGCGCCCCTGGCCTGCTCTGCTTCATCTATGCCGGCGGGATAACCGACTGCGCGTGCCCGCAATAGACAGCTTCTCCTGCTTGGAAACTGCGACTCGGGCTATGGGGACGGGGTTCCGCTTAGCTGCAGAATCACGCCGCCCTCGCTGCTCGCCGTGTCCGCGTCCACCACCAGATAGTACTTGCCCTGCGCAAGCCCGATGAGCTGATAGCTGCCGGTAGCCACGCTCGCCGTGGCCTTGCAGTCGATGAGGGTGTTGGCCTCGCAAGGCAGGCGGGGGTCGAGTACCTGATAGACTGCCAAAGCGTGGTCGCCAACCTGGGCCCATTCGATGGTGAGATCGGCCTTGGTGGTCAGAGCGAAGCCAACCACCCCGTCGCCACCGCCCTTGCCCGACACGCAAGGAGTCATGGTTTGTTTATCGGCAACACCAGATGTCTGAATCGCCGCTGACGTGGGCGAGCCGTCGAGTGGCAGCATACCCAGCGGCTTGTCCGGCTGGCACACCAGCTTCTGGCAGCTCGGATCACCCGCGCATTTGCGGTCGTAGCAGTCTATGGCTCCGTCGCCGTCGTCGTCGATTCCGTTGTTACAGATCTCCAGAGTGGTGTCGCCTATGCCCGTCAAGGAGAGGTTCATGGTGCCTTCGGTTCCGCTGGTGAAGGCCTGCACCACCAGATTGTAGACGCCTGGCTGCAAGTCGGGGATGTCGAAATCACAGCCAAAGGGTTGGATGGTAGGGTCCACGCAGTCGACGACATTGGCGGCACACGCGTCAAGCGGGTTGACCTGGGCGTCGATTTGCAGGACCTGACTGCCGGTCTGCGTGCAGGAGACCCCCAGGTACATGGCGTGCAGGAGGTTGAGCCGATAGACACGCCCATGCCCATCGCCCTTGCCACATTCGGTGGTGAAGGTTCGGGTGGCGCTTGTCAAGTCCACCTTCACCGTTACGTTCGTGCCGATATCGATGTTGCCCAGGTCGCCGTCCTGCACGCACTGCGTGGTCTGACAGTTGGCGGCGGTCGCACAAGCGGGGTCATCGCAGTCGGTGAGGCCGTTGCCGTCATCATCGATCCCGTTGTCGCAGATCTCGACACCGCGGTCGGCAAAGGCCGAAAGGGCTAGGTCGAGGACGCCCTCTTCTCCAGCGGCGATAGGCTTGAAGATAAGGAGGTAGTCGCCCGCAGCCAGGGGCCACCAACTCGCCTCGACGTTCCGCTGCCCACCCAGGTACGAGCAGCCGCCTTCATCCGCGTCGCAGGCGTCCCCTGCCGCTGGCATGTTGTAGATGCCGTACGCGTGATCCCCTGAAATCTGCGTTATGTCGAGAAGGAAACCAGCAGTCTCCTTGAAGGTAAACTTGACCACTATGTCCTTGCCGGTGGAAGTGCCGGTGCAGCTCGGGTGGTAGCGATCACTGCCGGTGGCGGTATTCACCACTGTGATCTTTGGTGGATCGCCTACCACGATGTCGCCGAGGTTGATGTCGGGAATGCAGGGCCGGCAGTTGGGGGCGTTGACACAGGCCAGATCCGCACAGTCGATGGCGCCGTTGCCATCATCGTCTATTCCGTTGTCGCAGATCTCGGGGGTGCTGGTCTTTCCGGTCGACAGCGTGACGGTGGTCGAGCCCGTGGTTCCCGCGAACGACTGCACGATTATCCAGTAGTTGCCCGCGGCAAGCCCGTTGAAGGTGTGAGTAGCCGTGGCATCCTCGCCCACGCGCAGACAGTAGACCAGGTTCTGGTCGCAGGCCTGGCCCACCCCGGCATGAAAAACCGCCACCACGTGAGCGGAGCCGCTGCCCTGCGAGAAATCGAGCTTGACGTCGGCAACCGCAGCCAGGCTGAAGCTTCCCACGCGCGCCACGCCTCCAGGTGGGGCGCAGGTGCTATAGCTCGCGGTCGCACCTACGGTGGACATGGTGCGCGTGACCGAGGCGCCCGAACTGGCAATGGCGCCAAAATCCACGTCGGCCTTGCAAGCCGCACTCAAACAGGCCGCGAAAGTCTTGCACTGGGGATCGGCGCAATCCACCAAGCCGTCCCCGTTGTCGTCGATGCCGTTGTCGCAGATCTCGTTGCCCGGGTGAACGATGCACGTGGAATCCGAGAAACAGTCCGGGTCCTTGCAGTCCACCAAGCCGTCGTCGTCATCGTCGATGCCGTTGTTGCAAATTTCGTGGCCCGGCACGAAGCAGGTCGGATCGCCGTAGCACTCGGGATCCTTGCAATCGATCAATCCGTTGCCATTGTCGTCGATGCCGTTGTTGCAAATCTCCGTCTTTCGGTCAATGCAGGCTGGCTGGCCATGGCAGGCAGGATCGAGGCAGTCGGTGAAGCCATTGCAGTCGTCGTCGACCCCGTTGTCACAGATCTCGCGCGTGCCACACACCAC
>PMKP01000466.1 GCA_003157775.1 Myxococcales bacterium
GTCAACCATCGACGTCGATCTCGTCGCTCCGCCGAACGCTTCCGAGCGCGTGCTTGCTTGCGCGCACGACCTCGACTTTTCGATTCCCGCTGACCCCATGAGCTTGGCCGGCGGGGCAGTCGAGATCAGACGCGTGACCAAGATCGATTCGGCTTCCGGCGACCTACTCAGTTTGGACCTGCTTCTCGTGACCCCAGCCATCGAGCGCGTGTGGAGGGAAAGAACGCGTGTTCGCTGGGAGCGGGGCGAGCTATGGGTGGTTTCGCGCCAGGGCCTGGTAATCCTTAAGCGTCTGCGCGGTTCGGGTCAGGACCAGGACGACATCAAACGCCTCGAAGGAGACGGAGAATGAAGGTCGACATGTCGCCTTCTGCCGTCACCGTGCGCCTCCGACGAGTTTCCCAACTCCGCCGTCTCTGCCTTGCTCTTGGAAAGGTAACGNNGTTGATTCCCCGCGCGTTTTCGTCCGAACCCGGCGTTGGGGCCGATCATATTCCATGAGGATCCGACCCTGCCGGTGTCGGAAGAAGATTGGCCCTCGGATCTGCGGCCGTGACGCCGGTCGTGGGAGATCGTGCCCCAGCTACGCCTCGACGAGCAGCACCAGTGTCTCGGCCAGCACTCCATCGTGCGCCATCGCCTCGGCGGCACCCGGTGTGCTCATCGCGGTCTTGAGCCTATTCATATCAGGAACCTCCATCAGCACCGCGACGCGCGTCGGATTCTGCGGATCGACGAATGTGCGAATGCCAGTGACACCGAGGGGGCCGAAAAACTTCTCGCGCATGGGCGAGGCGAGCCAATGCTTGGTGTCCTTCACTTGATGATAGCCGATGACGGTGGGCATGCTCTACCTCCTACGCAACGCACCTGCCGGCGCCGCAAACGTGTTTGGAAAACTTCACCGTTAGTTTGATTCCCCACCTCGCCAAAGGGTGCTGCGTTTTGCCACCGCCCTGAGGATCCGACCGCGCCAGTGTCGGAAACCACCGACACAACAACCAAGTAGCGAGAAAAGCACCTCCTCTTGGCGAAACCGGGAGGAGGTGTCACCACAAACCATCGTACTGGCGCACAGGGAGCAGCCCTGGCAGAATCTCTGGGAGACGAACATGCAGGCCCACCGAGTGCGCGTCACCATTCCCGAAGACCACAAGGTCACGATCGACGTTCCCGCGGAAGTGCCCACTGGCGACGCCGAGGTGATCGTGCTGTCCAGCGCATCCGTGGGCCCGCCCCAGCCTGCCGACACAACCTTCGCCGCGCGTTTTCGTCCGAACCCGGCGTTGGGGCCGATCATATTCCATGAGGATCCGACCCTGCCGGTGTCGGAAGAAGATTGGCCTTCGGATCTGCGGCCGTGACGCCGGTCGTTCTCGACACCTGCGTCGTGCTTTGGCTCGCTGGCCAGCAGGATGCGTTGAGCGCAAACGCTCGTGGCGTTCTCGCCGACCCGACCGTGGCATTGCACGTTTCCGCCATCTCGGCCTGGGAGATCGCAATCAAGTCGCGGAAAGGGAAGCTTGCGTTGCCCAACACACCGGAAGCTTGGTGACAAACCTTCCTGAGAAGCTTCGGAGTCAATGAGGTTGCCGTGACTGGATCCATCGCGATGGGTGCGGTCGCCGAAGAACTTCCTCACGGAGATCCAGCCGATCGCATCGTTGTGGCAACTGCTCGCAGCCTTGGCGCAAAACTCCTGACCGCGGACAAGATCCTGCGAGAGACCATTCCCTTCGTGGTTTGGTAGCCGCGCTGGCGGCGCGCGGCAGGTGGCGCTGCTGGCCCACGGGGCGGACAACAACACCTCCAGCGGACCGGCGTTCAAGGCGCGGTTTCCGAATGGACTCGACGCCCTTCGTATCCTAGACAGCAGCCCAGACCCTGACATCTTGCCGGAAGCCTCAGGTTCACACCTGGGAACGCCTTGAGATTGCTTTGAAGTGAGCGATTGGGGGCAGCCCTAGCAGCGCGGAATCCGCCATCCGCCAGTGCTTGCGAAAAACGTCACAAGGCGGGAAGCTGCAGCTGAATACAAAGTTGAACTAAGCGCAGATGGAGAGGAGCGGGTATCTCACAAGGTCGTCCGTCTCAAGCAAAGCCCGCTTTGAGTCTTGCCTGCCAGGTTCTTGGCCAAGACGCGGAATCGCCGGTTTGGCGCGCCTGCCATCACCAGGCTCGTTGGGACACGGTCCTCGGCTCTGTCCATGGCAACTCTCTTCGCACCCCAGCAACGGTGAACTTGGACAGAACCTCCGGGCCGTGGCCGTTCGCGAGTACGGGACGACCAGGCAATCCTTACTCGCCATGCATGCGGAGGCTGCCTCACGCTGGTGCTCGGTAACTCGGCGGCGACTGTGCTTTGTGCCGACATCGCGCTTTCGCACAGAATAGGCGATTTTGGCATATCGTGTGGCGGACCGCTACCGTCCACAAAATGGTGTCCCGCCCGTTGCACGACCACGACTACGCGCTTGTCGTGGAGTTGCTCCACGAAATGCGACGAAGGAGCGGTCTAACCCAGGTAGCTCTCGCAAAGCGCCTGGGCGTGGACCAGTCCCTGGTCAGCAAAGTTGAGCGAAAAGAGCGTCGGCTTGACGTAGCGGAATTGCGGCGCGTGTGCACGGCTCTGGGCGTGTCACTCGGCGAGTTTGTCGAGCGATTTGAGAGCGCGATCAAAGTCGGGCGGAAATCGCGCACGACGCCGCCTCGTCGAGGCAAGATATGAAGGTGAGCACGTTCGATCTGAACGACTTCGAAAAGGCCGCCGACCCGTTGCTCGTTGGCGAGGTCATGTCGGTGCTATCTGCGATGCCGTTGTATGTTAAAAAGTCCGATCAGGCGGGAAAGCAAGGACGCCTCATTTTCGATCCTGTCGGGGCCAATGCTCACCTTGAAAAGAAGCTCATTCGCCGAAAATGGGCTTCCAAGGTTCCAATTCCTAAGGCCCAGCAAGCGCTGGGCACCGACGTGGACTTCGGCAAGTCAGGGCATCTTGTCGAGGTACAGTTCTCCAACTATCCATTCTTTCTAAACAACGTCATTCGCACCAATGTGCTGTTCGCCAATAAGACCGAGCTCGACGGAATGGGACGTATTGTAGCCGCAATGATTGTTACGAAGGCCAAGCTATTTGAAGCCTCAAATAGTACGCTCTATTATGAGCAGGCCATGGAACAGACCCGATTCCTCGTGGGCGGAAAGACGGTAGCAGTACCCTTGCGAGTTATCGGACTTATGGCGGATCGAGGAACCACTATTAGCAGTATTCTAACACACTATCACACCCCTCGCTATTCCCGTACCGTTGTCCATCAAGACAGAATTCAGGTGCAAGTAGGCGACGAAGACAGTCATTTGGAGCGCCCGCTTCTCAAACAAGTGTGACCTTGTTGCCGGTCTACTCGCCAGTCGCAAAGCGACGATAGGCAGGATTTGCGGCCTCTCCCTCCGTTTGTTTGATAATCAAATCCAAGTGGAGTTGTTCTGGATGGATTTTGGCCTGTTTTCGTGTTGTGGCACGCTCGCCAACTTGGCGAGTAAACGAAAAAGCCGATACATCAGCAATTCCCTGACGCTCCGCATGTTCACGCAACGTCCGCAGGTTCGGGAACCTGCCATTCTTGTCCGGGGTTCCTGCAAGGCGCTGCTCAGCAACCTGATGGTAGGCTTCCGACAACTCAGCCCCAAGGAAATGCCTATTCCATCGCTGACAAACTACAGCAACGGTGCCAACCCCCATGTAGGGGTCTAGCACTACATCACCGGATGAGGTCGTCGACAAGACGATTCTTTCGATCATATCCTCAGGGAATTGCGCTGGGTGGATCGTTTGCTCCTCGTGATTGTGACGGACATTGCGGAAGGCCCACACATCACCAGGGTTCTTTCCCATCGGATCGCACGACAATTCTCCATGCCGGTCGCCTTTGAAGTGCTTCTTGTCAGGGTATTTTTGAGGCACTCGAATTGGGTCGAGGAAGAACTTGTAGTCATCGTCTTTGACGAACCAAAGCATAGTTTCGTGGCGTCCCGAGAACTTTCTTGTTGCGTGCAGCCCATGAGGGCGAATCCAAACTATTCTGTTTCGAAGATAGAGCCCCATGCTCTCCAGTATGGGAAACACCTTGAGATCGAGAGGAATATGTCGGTGAGAGTCGACATAAGTGCCAACCTGCCAGAAGATCGAACCTGTCTTCTTCAACGTGCGGACGCACTCAGTAAGGATCTCAGTCTGTTGTTGCAGGTATTCTTCAAGGGTTGTCTTGCTCTCGTATTCTTTTCCCACGTTGTACGGTGGTGAACTCACAACCAAATCAACCGATTTGCCTGGGATCTCCTTGAGGAGCCTCAAACAGTTCCCGTTCACGACATGGTCTAGCAGGTGAGGAGGAATCGTGGCGTCCCGGGTTTTCATGGTCGCGTCTCCATCGCCTTTGTTTAATAGCTCCCGGGTGGATGTTTCTTGCCGGCCGCCATCCTGCTCTTTACTCATGGCTTCTCCTTCGACAGCGCGCCGTATGGCGCGACCGGCTCTGCTGCCCGAAGCGCCGGGAGTTCCAGCTGATTCGATGCCTCTCGGCTGCGGAGAAACTCCCCCACCGCAGAGACGAACCAGTCCTTCAAGGAAAGCCCGTCCTGCGCAAGGGCAGCGTGGAGTCGTCGCTTTATGATGACGTCGTCGACGTCGATCACGATGCGCCTGCTCTTCCCGACAGCCATCAATGTAACGTAACTTCTGTCACGTCACATGTCAACTTGGATTATTAGGCATAGATATCGATAAGTTACAATATGGCTCATGTAGTCTTATCGACGCCGCCCACCCAGCCGATGAAGCTCCGCCGTAGGGGCACCGTAGTATCATCAAAAGCCCTACTAGGCGGCGGGCTCGCAGCCTAACGGCAAATCGTTCGGCGGAGCCGAGAGCGTCATGCGTACGCTCGTGTGAACCAGGAGCCTGTCGGCGGGGTACAAGGCATAGTTGCTAGCTGCCCGATCGGCGATACTTCTGAGTCATGCGACCCCTTCGGTA
>PMKP01000369.1 GCA_003157775.1 Myxococcales bacterium
GCGCGACAGCAGAGGTCGGGGCGTGAGCAGATTGGGAGGAGACGGACATCCAGGTTCCAGCTACGCCTCGACGAGCAGCACCAGTGTCTCGGCCAGCACTCCATCGTGCGCCATCGCCTCGGCGGCACCCGGGGTGCTCATCGCGGTCTTGAGAGCATTCATGTCAGGAACCTCCATCAGCACCGCGACGCGCGTCGGATTCTGCGGGTCGACGAATTCACGAATCCCAGTGACGCCGAGGGGGCCGAAAAACTTCTCGCGCATGGGCGAGGCGAGCCAATGCTTGGTGTCCTTCACTTGATGATAGCCGATGACGGTGGGCATGCTGTACCTCCTACGCAACGCACCTGCTGGCGCCGCAGACGTGTTTGGAAAACCTCACCGTTAGTTTGATTCCCCACCTCGCCAAAGGGTGCTGCGTTTTGCCACCGCCCTGAGGATCCGACCACGCCAGTGTCGGAAGAAGATTGGCCTCCGGAACGGCCGCAACGAGTCGGCCTCATTTCGACAAAGCCCGGCGCGTTCAAGGCGCTGTTTCCGAATGGGCTCGACGCCCTTCGTATCTTGGACAGCAGCCCAGACCCCGACATCTTGCCGGAAGCCTCAGGTTCACACCTGGCAACGCCTTGAGTTTGCTTGAAGTGAGCGATTGGGGGCAGCCCTAGCAGCGCGGAATCCGCCATCCGCCAGTGCTTGCGAAAAACATCGCAAGGCGGGAAGCTGCAGCTGAATACAAAGTTATGCGGACGGGACATTTTCGATGTTGACCAGAAAGGTTGATCTCACAGGTCTCACCATAATCGACATTGGCGAGAGAGCCCGACTCCCGCTCAGCGGCGAATTTGATGATCGAAGCCTTGCCGACCTGCTGGTACAGGAGTGGATACCCTACTTCGAGTGCCACAAGTGCGGTCGCTTCGACTTCAGTGCGGCGCTGGCAGGACCATCAGNNGGAAGCGGTCTACGCGCGCGATGGCCTGGACCTGTCGCGGTCGACCCTGTGCACCTGGCACGGTGAGCTTGGTGGGCTGGCGCGGCCGGTTTACGAGGCGATGTTCATCGACGCGCTGAGCTCGCCGTACCTGTGCGTGGATGCAACCGGGGTACTGGTGCTGGCCAAGGAGCGTTGCCACAATGGGCATTTCTGGGTGCTGGTAGCGCCCGACAGACATGTGCTGTTTCGCTACTCGGAGAGCCACGACGGGGCAGCGGTCGACAAGCTGCTGCCGGGCTATCACGGACATCTGGTCGCGGACGCCCACATCGTGTACGACCACCTGTACAAGACCGGCAACGTCGTTGAGGTCGGCTGTTGGGCTCACGCCAGACGGTATTGGTGGAAGGCTCTCGCCTCGGACCCCGAGCGCGCCAATATCGCCCTGGTGTACATCGGCTCGCTCTTCCGCATCGAGCGCACGATCGCCAGCTCACCCCGCAAAAAGAAGCGCGAGGTGCGGCAGGAAAAATCAAAGCCGATTGCCGATTGTGGAAGCGTTCTTTGCCTGGTGCGAGGCGGAGCAGGGACGCGTTCTGGACGAGTCACCAGTGGCCGATGCCATCCGCTACGCTATCAACCAGAAGGCGGCGCTGATGCGGTTCCTCGATGACGGCACCGGCGAGGAAGAAGCCTTCATCGCGCACGAGATCGGCTTGCAAGCGGATCACGCGCGCTTTCTCGGGATCGATGACTTGCAAGCTCAGGCGTGACTTTGCCATTCGAAACCGAGGTAGGGTCGGTTCGGGATGTCGCTGACAGTGAGGCGAAGCTCGCGACGCAGTTTTCTTCGCTCGGGCTCGTTGCAGCCAGCCCCGCGATATTGTCGGACCAACGCGCGCACCTCGTTCCGGCGAAGAATACTGCCAAGCCAATGCGCGGCCTGCTCGTCACCTCGCAGGAGGATCGCGCGGACGATGGCATAGCGATGGTCCGGATTCGCCCAGATCAAGGTTGAGACGTCATAGCCTTTCAGCAGGCGGCGAACGACGTCCGGGGCTTCAGCGGCGGAAACCGACCGCCGGCCTGTACCTCTAGGCCGATCCATCGCGACGGCTTGAGGTTTCTTCATGCGCTGATACTACCATGGGCGATCATCCGTTGGCGCCGATCACCCCGGCAGCACCACGACCTTGCCGGCATAACCACTAGCCGCGCCGCAAGCGCCGAAGCAACATCATCGGGACAATGCCCATGGCGATCCCAAGTGCCATGCCGACGATGCCACGAAGGCCGACGCAGCCGCCTGTCCGGCGCGTGGGCTGACCTGGGCGTCGATCTGTCGGCCGAGGACATCGATCAGGTCAGGCGCGAGGCCTGAACCGAATTTCCCGTATTGGCTACGCGGCGAAGCGCAGGATCTCGACTTCGGCGCCGGAGCGAACGGCCAAGTCAGCCACGGCGTAGACCTTCAGCGCGACCTCTTCGGAAAGATGATACTCCTCGCAGTTGTCGCAGATGTCGGCTGGGACGCCCTTGAGGATAATCGTGGATTCTGCGCGTTGGATCGCGATCGTGGTGTGCCCAGGCGCGATTTCACCGTGCTTGCAAATTGGGCAAGTCATCAAGGCGTCCTCCTTCTGAAGTCGCGTTCCCACCTTTCCGAGTCGGGTTCGTACACCGTTACTACGTAGCACCGTTCGGCCCCGGCGTCATGTCCGACCACAACATGCAGGACCCGCGCGTCGACGGTCCCCAGCAGAAGGGCGCTGGGATACGGCTTG
>PMKP01000033.1 GCA_003157775.1 Myxococcales bacterium
CTCAGAAAGAAGAACGTTGCCCGGCGCCGACGCCCACTTCACGTTGCTGGTCAAGGCAACACAGACGGCGGTGGCGATTCGACTGCGGTTCAAAGCATCACCTTGTATGACCAGTACCGGTCGGCGAAATCCTGGCTTCGATCCGTGCGGTTCACCAAGATCCGCCCACCACACCTCTCCCTGGGAGACCGTCACCACTCGCTACGCTCCAGTGTCCGCCGGGCAGCTCGCGATGCAAATCCATCGGCCGGCTCTTTCACATCGTCGACAACGCGATTCATCGCCTCCGTTACACTGTCCGGCACGTGGCGCGCCACGTATTCGCTGAGTGCACACGCATACACCTCGCTCCGCGACCGCTTCGCCCGGTGCGCGAGGGTCTCAGCCCGCTCAAAGATGTCGTCCGGAATGGAAACCGCCGTCTTCATACCCAGAGTATAACTCGGTATTACCTTGGGTCAACCATCACCCGCTTCTCGCTCGCCGAACGCCTCGGCGTTCAGCGGCGAGCCCGCCGCACGAACGGTTCGTCGATGTTACTCCAATTCCTCTGCGGCGGGATCGCTGCAACGGCTTGTTCGGCGGCGCGCGCACCGCTGCACCCTAGTCCGCCGAGGGGACAACATTCGAGGCAGGCGCGACTGGTGTTTGCGAAGCCGATGCCGAAAGGCGAACCACCTCCGAAAGCAACAAGTACGTTGAGATAAGCACCAAGCGCACTTCTTCGACGGTTACGTCAGCATGAACGCCCTTGCTGGCCTTTTCACAGAGAGCGTCGACGCGAGCTGCGACGGATTCGATCTCTGCCTGCGCTATAGCCTTGCTGCTTGCACTCTGAAGAGCGCGGTCGACAAAGGCGAGGAGACGATTCTTATACTCCTCCGTCCCCACCTTTCGCGTTTTCCCCTTGCCATCTGTGTAGGGCGCCGTTTGAGCAGGAAACACACCATCCGCTAGGGATTGAATCAACCGACGACAGGACGTGAGTGCGTGCGTCAGCGCTTCTGCGTCCCCGGATTCGAAGCGTTCAAATGCGGCCGCGAGTTGCTCAGCGGCCTTGGGTGCATTTGCACGGACAAATTTGTCGACGCTTTCGCGAGATCTATCGAAAAGGCTCTGCGCCGCATTGCTAAGTGACAGAGCGTGATGGCAGTCAGTCGCGTAGCTGTGTATCGACGATTTCAATCCATTGAAGAGGCGCGCGTTGTGGGAATGCGTCGTCTGCGCATTGGCGAGGGCCGTCGTGTAGGCAGCCGTTACCTTTTGAACCGCACTCGCGACCCATACCCCCGTCATCTCGCCCGGATTGCTGCTGGAGACACTCGGGGCAACGTTCGCCGGGAACTGCAAGCCATTCAGCGCTAAACGACTCGACCCGAGATCGGCTTCGAACTGCGGTAGGCTGTTGTCGTAGTACTTGTCATCCTCGGTGATTCTTCCACCGGCACGAGCATAGTGCTGACAATTCCCCAGTCGCCTGAAGACGAAGTCCTTCGGGTATCCACGAGCTTCCAGGTCGAGCCATATCTGGGCGTCATCATCCATCATCAACCGAGCGAGTCGCTTGGCCTTGAGGATGGAGCTCATGATGGGCTCTGACCTCAACTCCAGTTCGTCCAGGAGCACCTGTGCCGTCTCTCGTGCCTGCGCGAGGCGTGGACCATCAAGCTGTTTGCTTATCTCCATCTATGGTTCCTCTCGAAAGTCGTCCGCCCAACAATCTGCCGTTCTGCAACGGCATGTTAGCCACCCGCGAGGATCTTCGCTCGCCATTTCTCGCGCCCTCGTTCGTGCTTGGCGATGATGCTGGCCTGCCAGGCAGCATACGCTCGGCTCTTGAGGTCGATGCGGAGTTGTTCGATGTGCCGGAAATGCATATCGAAGTCCCGGTCGAATGTCGGCCTGGAGACGACGATATCGTGAATGCACCCGCAAAGCGACTCGATCATCGCCGCCTTGAATTTCAGAGTTAGCAGATTCTCTTCCCTGAGCTGCTTCATCTGACTTTCCGCCACCTCATCCATTCCTTCATTCATGGTGTAGGCCCACTGACCATGAGCGAGCCTATTTCGCAGGGTGATGATCGCGCCGAGGTCGTCGTTGAGGACCTCTTGAAGCTTCTGGAGTCGACCACTCTCTGTGACAGAGAGCGCTGGCGGCTTCAGCAGCGCATTGGGGATATTGAAGTGACGACGGTAGGAAGCCTCCAGCACCGCATGCCAACGTGGAAGCGCCTTCTTGGCGATGACCGCCTTGCGCTCATCAGCAGTGAACACGCTGGGCTCGTGGATCAGTTTGATGAGCCTGGCTTCTGCCCAGGCCCCGAGCAGGAATGCGTAAAGTCGCACGTGCGTCGCAACATTGCTTTCTTGCCTGCGAGCGACGGCCAACCGGGCCGACGCCAGCACATCGTTCAAACCGGCGCCGACTGCTCGCAGGTTCTCCGAATGAAACCGGTAGAGTTCCTCGAGCGGTCTCATGAAGCCGACCTCCGGCCTCCAGAACGCCGGAAGCATTCCGGCGTTCTGGAGGCTGGGAATCGAACCCAGCTAAACTCTCGCTTGCGCGAGCGCATTTCCATTATGCTATCTCCCTCCCGCGAGTCTAAAGAAAGTGTTCATAGATACAAGCATCGAGATTGATCATCCGGAGGACGGTCGGTCCGTCCAACCTTGTATCCGGACGCAGCTTCCCGCCGTACGCCGTTTTTCGCAAGCACTGGCGGGCGACGTACGTCGCGCGGCCAAGCCGCCTTTCCATCCGTCTCGACCGCCACCTACGGCAAACGCGAAGATCAGATTCCCGCGCCTACCGCTGCGGGCAGGGGCAAGCGGATCGAGAACACGGTGCCGGCTTCTGCGCCGGTGGTGAAGCTGACTTTGCCGCCCAGGTAGCGTTCGCCCAGCAGTTTCATGCTGTAGGTGCCCAGGCCGTGTCCGGTGCCGGCCTTGGTGGTGAACGAGCGCTGGAAAATATGCGCGGCGACTGCGGGCGGGATCTCGCCCGGGTTGTGCACGTGGAACGCAAGTGCGTCGCCCGACTCGAGCACGCCGTCCCCATTCGGGCTGCTCTCCCGTTCGCACCACAGGCGAACCTGGCCTCCGGCGGGCGTGGCCTCGAAGGCGTTCTTCACCATGTTCACCAGCACC
>PMKP01000379.1 GCA_003157775.1 Myxococcales bacterium
CGCGATGACCGAGCACTACTCGCATGTGGGCAGCGAGGAGAAACTGGCGGCTGCGGGAAGCATCGTCCGCATGGTGATGGGGACCGAAACCGAGGAGAAAAGTGGGGGATCAGGTGGGGGATCAGAGGCACGCCGACCCGATGACACCAGATCCGTTGAACCTAACCTACCGAATTGATTGAAGTGCGGGAAGGGGGACTCGAACCCCCANNCTACCAGTTCCGCCATCCCCGCATAATGATTTAGATATGTTATGTTACTGTTTTTGTAATTCTGGATACGTTTGGCACCGATTGGCACCAACTTGGCACCAACTTGGTGCCAAGAATCGGGGCACCCTAGCTAAACGCCAGCACTGCTTCAACCCTTCGCTGCTTGGCTGCCAAATCTGCCGAGGGCTGGATGTAATGGGCAAGGGTGACGCCGGTCGAGGCATGCCCGAGCACCTGACTCACGGCATCCACGGTGCTACCGCCCTCGCGGGCGAGCGTACCATGGGTTCCGCGAAGTCCGTGCGGCGGAACCACCGGGATGTCGGCCAGCTTGCAGATTCTACGGACCCATCGGTAGATGGCTCCCCTGTCAGCAAGTTGACCGAACAGTTTCTCGTGAAACGACCGCCCTTCAACCAACCGTTGAAGGTACGGCTGGAGTTGGACAGGCACGTTCAGGCGACGGACACCGGCGGCTGTCTTGGATTCGGGAATGATGAGAACCGAACCGTGGCAGTCCAGGTCACGGATCACCCGCTCACTCACCTCCGAAGCTCGCGGGCCGAGCCAAAGACAACAGGCAGCGGCGATCGATCCTTCGAGCTGGTTCATGTTGTTCATGCGCCGTCCGGTGTGACGGCCGGCCAGCGCCTCGTCGGCAAGCTCTAGCGCCTTGGCCAAGAAGCGCGCGCCTTCATCGGCGGTTAGCTGCGGCTTGCCTCGGTGCCGTTTGCCAATGATCTGCACCCCGACGAGCGGGTTGTCCTTGAGCACGTCCTTGCCGATGCACCATTTGAGGAAGGTCCGACCTTGGTTGACCAAGTTGTGCTTGGAATCAACCGAGAGCGGTTTGCCTCTTTCGGTTCTGTACTGCTCCAGCGAGTCGGTGAGCTTCTGCTTGCCGTCAGAGAGCGTGCTCACCGGCACATCAAGCACCTGCCGGAACATCACCTTGAGGCGCTGGATGGTGACCTCGACCGATCGGGTCTTGTTGCCTTTGGCCTCCAGATGCTGTTTGTAGGCGTCGAGCGCTTCGGCGACCGTGACGGTGGCCGAGGCGGATGCCGTCCGCTGGAGCTTCCTCTGCCTGGCGACGGCGGCTGCTTCGGTATCGAAGCTTTCCATCTGTTGGACGCCGTTCTCCCGAATGCGGATTCGGAAACGGCGCCCGTGTCGAAACGGACCATCAATTCGTAACATGGCTTTCCTCCTTGTCGTGGGAAAGCCAGCAGGAACACCTATTCCATTCTCAGAGAGCGAGCACGTATCATTGACTGCGCTGTCGCCGGAATCAATCTGTTCGGTCAATCGTCTGAGGATTTCAGGATCGCGCGCGACCAGCTTCGCCAGGCCAGCCAGGATGTCCGCAGCGAGGCTGCTATCGGGGGACGCTGAGCGTGATGCAGACGTGGGCGTCTGTTGCGTTTTCTCGATCGAACGCAAGTTCACGTTTTGCCTGCAAATTCGGCCGCGCTAGGGCGGCCAGCGGCTGGCTGGTTTCGTTGGCCGGTTTCGTTGGCCGGGGTGATGAGGTCGATGAGCGAGCTGCTTGGTGGCGATGCAGGGGCCGAGGTGAGGAGATCGGATCGCCAAAGGACGCGGTCAAACAGTCCGCCGCCATGAATCTGAGTTTCAAGAGCGACAAACGTATAGGCACCAGCGCCACCGGACACGACTGCTTCGGCAACCCGGCGAGCGCGTCGTTCGTTGGCGACTGCAGCAAGGACGACCCATCTCCTGGCGCCGTACAGGTCGAGGCGATGACGGAGCGATGCGTAGGCTCGCGCTTTACGGACCCACACCGGCATCCTCTCCAACCCGCTGTCGAATTCGGCCATGACGCCAATCTCGCGCTCGGCCTCGGTGTCGACGTTGGACACGAGGACGACCAGTGCATCGGGCACCACCGGAACATCGCTCACCTTTTGCCGCCGCAGCTCGGCCTCTGGAATCAAATCACCTTGAATGCCCATTGTCCTCCGACAAGCGAGGACCAAACTTACCCAGAGGCGGTTCTGCGAACGCAGCGCTGCCCGATTCCGTCGCTGGATGCTGGCAACGATTCGCAGATCATCGCTATCACAACCAGTCGCAGTGCAGGCGAGTTCCGCTCCACGATGCGTGAGACTGAACCAGCCGGGGTTCGACGGGTCTTCCCGGCCGAGCATGCGGACAAAACCTTGTGCGCGCAAACGGCCAAGCGAGTGGCGGGCGGTGTGTTCACTGCCCCAAAAGAGCGGCGTGAGATCGCGAATCGTGACCGCGCCTAGTCGACCGAGCGCGTAGAGAATCCGGCCATCGCGCGCCACAAGTCGGAAGCCATGTTCGCCCCTTTTCGTATTCATCGCCGAGGCCCCAGCGGCAAACTGACGCCGCAGCGTCGGCAGGAGAAATACGCCGCCCCTGCACCACAAGGACACCGGGCCACGAACCCATGGTACGTGGAACCGCAGGCGGCACAGACCCACCTTCCGTGGAGCGGATTGCGCTCCGCGCAACTCCCACAAACTAGAGTGGTTCGAGCCAGTCGGATCGTCCAGACCACGCGCCGGACGAAGAAGATGGTTCCAAGCAGGATGCACCACGCGCCGTAGATGGCGAAGAGTGGAGCCAGCAGTGCCACCTTTGTCGCCACCGTCAGCATTCTCGTGCTCGACTGGTTGTGACTCGCCATCAACCAATGCCCTCAGGGCGACGGCGGCGTGGCGACGGGGAGCGCGGAATCCTGGACGTGGGCGACGGTGATGCTGGTGGATTGGCCATCCCGTCAGAGTTCGACGACGGCAAGGGATCTTTAGCGGGTTCCGCCTGGCAATCCCCACCCTCCGCCAATACGCGGGCGCGCTCGCGTACTCGCGACTCCGCGAGCGCCAGATCGGCGACTCGATGGACGAAGCCGAGTTCCAACGCTCTCGCGTCGAGCCGGGCCAAGTCAGTGCGCCTGGAAATGGTCAGTTCGGGAGTGCGAATCTTGATCCCTGCGAGGCCAGAATGTCGATCAACCAGGTAGGCAGTCCGCGAAGGCAATCGTGCAAGTTCTTGACGCAGAGCCGTTGCCTCTTCACTAGGACTCATGAAGCCTGCCTTTTGCTCCTCCCATGGCGCGCAGGGCGGCTGTTTCAGCCGGTGACCAGTGCTAGGCAACGCCCAGCTCCAATCGTATCCCTCGGATGATCGGAACAAAGTGACCCACCCGGCATTGGTGGTGAGGACGGTGGGTAAGGTAGACGAGATGGCCGCGAGCGACGTCATGTCCTGCTGCAGAGTCTGGAGGAAGACCCGCCTGCTGCGTGCGAGGCGGAGCAGCGCTTCGACCGAGTTGGCCACGACTGGTCCAGAGCCCGACAGAAACTGGGGGAATTCTTCCAGGGCGATCAGCACGGGCTGGCCTCCCTCCGGCCGACGAAGGATGGCCCGCGCGACGAGCAACCACAGCATGCCAGCCCCGCCTTTGGTGAGGTCGGGCGCGTCGGCCGGCGCCGCGAGGTTCACGAGCACGCAGTAGCCTCCCGACAGGAGTTTGTCGACGGGCAAAGCCCGCGCTCCGGCTAGCATCCGACGAATCTGACTCAGCCGCAGTAGACGCTCACAACGCGCGATAAGCGAGTTCAGCCGCTCGCGGCCAGCCGTTCGTAGGCGCGCGGCCGTTTCATGGAATAGTGCCGGCACATCCGTACGCGAGGCCAGCCGATCCAGAATCTGCGGCGCCGCGAAGACATATGGGAGTAACAGCAACGATTCCCCTGCGCGCAGCAGGCACTCAATCGGCCGGTGCCACAGGGATTCTTGCACTACACCCACGGTGGTGCGGATGGCTTCCAGCCAGACCGAAGCCAGGCTCCAAGCGACCGCCTCCGCATCGTCGCCAGGTTCAAGGTTGCCGACTAAACATGGAAGCGCTGCGGTGCTGAAGAAATCTATGCACACGATCCGCGAGAGCAGCTCGTCGGCCGCGCGGGTAGGTAGCCTGTCGGCGTAGTCGAGGATCAGGCGCCGAGCCAAGGTGTACGTCTCGCCCTTGATGTCAAAGATCCAATGGGACAGATGCAAAATGAGCGAGAGCAAGAAGAGGTGTAGGAGATAGAAGGTCTTTCCCACCCCACTCGGGCCAGTGATAACCCCATGCGTCAATAGACGATCAGCAGCAACCACGACGGTTCGTTGATCGTTCACATCGGCCAGCTGGCCAAGAACAACGCTCCCTGGATCGTTCTTGCAGAAATGCCTGACCGCAACCGGGTCGTGCGCCGAGCTGGCGGACAGCGCATCGGCGATAGCCACATTGTCATCATCAGCGGCGCGAAGCTTGTCCGAACCGCGCAGGAGGAACCGGACAGCCGCCGCCACTTCGTTCACGGATATTCACTGTCCGGTGGTGGCGCAGGCGGCAGCGCTCGTTTGCGCGGTTGTCCGTGGCGTCGCCGATATTGCTCAAGCGCACGCGCACGGAGTTCGCGTCTCCGCCACATGAACCACCCAGAAAAGACCAAGACTAGAAGAACGAGCGCAGGCCACAATGGATAGTCGCCAGTCTCGAAACTGGCGTGTTGCTTGAACAGCCTCCCCAACGTGCACAACAGACAGGGCGCGAACGCCAGAAACACGCTTACCAGAACTACTCCACCGAGAATTTTTTTCCCCAGGCTTCTGGCGTTGATGATCCAAGCCACGCCAGAGGCAAGCAAGCAAAGGGTCAAGACCGCCGTCATTTGGCGCCGCCCCAAGAGATCTCGACGCTGTCCGATTCTTCCCATGGACACTTTTCGAGGAGATCGATATGCTCGACGCCCGCAGCCCGGAAGAAAGCCGACCAAGCCGCATGAAGGGCAAGCGTTTGTCTTGCGGACCAGTGCCGGGCATCTGGTGTGCTGTCAGGGTGGACGCCGCAAACCGTGATCTCAAAACCCCGCAGATCGGGGAGAAGGCCGCGTTCCCTCACTGATTCGACGAAGACAGATGGCTCGGGAACCGACCTTTCGAAATTGAAGCCCGTCTCGGCCGACACCTCGCGCAAATCGGAGTCGATCAGCAGCTTCTTCTCCGCCTTTTCGCTTTCTCGGAGCCGGCGAGCAGCTCGATCGATGCCGCCCACAATCCCGCTACAACGCTGCGGCCGTTTGAGTCGCAGGTTGCCCAGGTGGCGTTCCTCAGCCTCAATCCAAGCTCGCTTCTTCTGCGCCGCGCTCGCGCCCCAATGAATCGGCACGTCAATCACGGACATCACATCCAAGTCGTCGCTGCCGCAACCAATGGTCATCATTGTAAATCGACTGCCTGGCTCCGGACGCGCGATGAACGGCCGCGCGGCCCGACGGGCGCTCTCCTCGTCGCAGTGCGAAGATGTCGTGTGGTCGCACAAGAACTCGGTATCACTACTGCGGTGGCGGCTGTTGCAGCCCGAAAGCAGGAGAGCCGCAAGAAGAACCTCGGTCACCAGACTACGAAACATCGCTGCCCTCCTGGTTCTTGGTCCCCTTTCCCGCAAAGCGGCAACCCAACGCGTAATAATATCGCACCGCCTTACGACGAGCCTCTTGGATCTGGTCCAAGTCCGTGCGCTGCGAGGCGCGCTCTCGTGGTTTTCCCTCCAAGCTTGCTGTCTCAGCGATCAATGCCCTCTTCTGTAATTCGGCCTTCTGCACTTCAGCCTTGGCAAAGGCGATCTTCTCCTGTGCTTCCGCAATGGCCTTGTTCGCCAAGGCGAGTTTCTGCCGATGTTCCCGATGGGCCATGATGACCGGGAGAAGTTTGCGCTGGAGAACACCACCGACGACGCCGGCCAGAATCGTGACCAGTGCCCCGAGGAAGGCCACTGCAATGCTGGCCCCAGCCACCGAAGCGGCCCGAATCACTGCAAGCGCACCAGCGATGAGAAGGAGAAGTGTGGCACCAAGGAGCCGGCGTCGCGGGGAAACAGGGCTCGTCGCTAGGAAGCCCGCCTGCACGTTCGTGAACGAAACCAGGATGGAAAACGAGCCGAGCAGAAACGCTGTTGAGAGTGGAAGATCATCAAATCCGTGGGACAAGTCCAAACCGGCAGCATCGGAAAGTGCTAGAAAAGCGACCGCAGTATCGAAGAGGATAATGGCGACGGCGGGGATACGACTCCAGACGGAGCCATATGACGGCGCTTGTGATTCTTCGACCTCGCGATGGGTGGCTAGAGAGTCGTCGAGTTTGACCTGCGCCGCTTTGACGTTCCTCGCAAGAGCCGGCAGCTGGCGATCGATCTTCCGCACCTCCTGCCGGATGGTCTTGATGCGACTCGTCTCCGTCCGGAGAAGTGACCCCCCGTCGTCGGCTGTACCAGTAAGAATAGGGGCAACGATCTTCTCTTCGAGCAACCTGCGGTCAAGACCGCTCGTGCCAGCGTGTATGCACGACAACCTCTCGCGCAAGCGCAGATTACGAGCAACCTCGTATTGATGACGGTGGCGATTAGTCATTGCTTGCCTCCGTTGAGTAATCCGGAGCCGCCACGCTCGAAGCACTTGCGCGCAAGCATCGTGCGCAGCTCGCCGCCCGGCTAAAGCGGCGTCCGTGGCGCAATACCGTACGCTCTCGGCCACAAGTGCACTCGCGTGGATGCCGAAGGTGTCCGGCACAGTGGCCACGGGGCCGGATACTTTCATGTTTAAGGCGCTGGTCCTCGAATCCGACACCATTACTTTCATCCTGGTCTTCGTAAGCATTTCCGTACTTGTTGTCGTTCACGTTGTTCTCCTTCCGTTGTTGATTTGACTGAATGGGCAGAGGCAATCGGGTGATTGCAGAGTTATTGGGGCCATCGTCCATAGCCGCCTCGGCCAAGTCGATGGCACTAGGAACCTGCTTGGAAGCCGCGGAACCGATAAACTCGACGGTGGCCAAATGTCGGGAATCGAGATACAAGAACTCTTGTCCCAGCAGGCCAGTCCATTTGCTGAGAAGACGTCGCAGTTCTGTTAGGTTGGCGTCTGCAATCTCGAAACGAAGACTCTCATCGAAATAGATCCGACCGCTTTGATCTCGCCACTCTCCCCGGATTTCGTGATAACTAAAGCCTATGCACGCGCTGTGGAGGTCGGCACGAAACCGGGCCAGGATGACATCAGGGAAGGGACGGCCACTGTTGTCGCGAATAGGAACAACAACAACAGCGAGGCGGTGTATTGTGTTGGCAGCGTTAAATTGGGATTCCATGATCTTCCTTTCGATTGTCTTCGGTGCTCTTGCTCTAGGAAGACTGGGAAAGCAGGAGCCGTGCCAATTGCATGAATTGCGAGTTTCCGGCGAAGTTCACTACAGATGCGCCGACGCGTTTGAAATGCCCATGGGGACCGCGAAAATGCTCATGGGCAAAAGTGGCATTGCTCATGGGCGGAATCATTGCCGCTGCGATTGAAAGGAAATGGCCAGTGGTTTCGAAGGAGGTCGTAGCCAACTGTCCGGTGGACCGTAGTCGAGAGCGTCGCCGGAAGAAGCGCCGCCACATCTTCAAAGGTATTGTCGCCAATGCAGGACCAGAAAGAATCGAGAGCCTCGGTAGCTCACGAGGAGGCATTCAAACCGAAGAGGGGCGCCCGTGAATGCGATGTCCTGGTGTACCGAGTAACCGGATAGCCCGAAGACATCAAGAACACGTGGCGGCAACATTCCGCCCTGCCGGCAATCAAGTGCGAGTGTGGGTGCCGGACCTCAAGAGCCGGCGTACGGTCGCGCGGTCGCAGGACAGAATTTGCGAGAGGCGTCGTTTGCTGCCATCCGCGCGAGAGAAGAGCAACTTCTCCAACTCCGTCGAGGACAGGGCACGATGAGGGCGAAAGGCGGCAAGTATTTCTTTCGGAAAATCGGTTAGCGCGGTTCGACGAATGACCAGCTCTGCGACGAATGCATCGCCGAAAACGGCGAGCCTAAAGGATTGCTCTCTTTGGTGTGCGGCCTCTTGAATCTCGGAACCCAGCCCAAGGGCATTCGCCAACACGACTAGGGCAGTTTCCGGCCGGAGTTCTCCAGCGCGAATCCCTTCGAGAAGCCACTCGGTAGTAAAGTGCAATTGATCGGGATTGAGCGGAAGAGGAAGCCGGGTCATCGACGTGACCCCAGGCGAACGCTGCGGGATTCTACTTCAGGTGAAGCGACCGAATCGACCACCACGCGGAATAGGCCAGCGACTTGCGTGATATGTCTGACCGATCTGACAATCCAGTGTTCGGCCAGTATCTCGTCAACGGCGGGCCTCTCCGGGTGGCCAATCACCGCCAGCCGGTCACCAGTTGTGCTCAGCAAAAGCAGTAAACACGAGCCAGGTGATGCCGCAGTCGTAGCAACCCTTGACACGGCGCGGGAGTTGGTGCTAGTATGGAGGTTACCTTCGCTGGACTGCGTGGCGGGCGTTTCGGTTCGAGTGGAGAAACCACTCTCCTCATCTTGAGGCGCAGACAAGGTCTCGCAGCGTGGTCCGACGGGGGTAGTATATTGGCGGATCATCGTGGGGCTCCTTCCCTGGTGGTCTGCCCGTATGCGAGATGCGGTGCTGGTAACACCGCCCCCCTTCGGGCCAATCTCAAACTCTTTCCGCTAGCCTTCGTTCCTTACGTATTGCTTCCTTCCGCAGCGCGCCCCCATGCTCCATGGCGGGCGCTATTTCGTTTCCGGCAGTCCGCCCGATCTCGCCGCCTAAAGCGGCCTGAGATTCGGATTTGCAAACGCACGAACATAAGGAAAGGGTAGCCACAATCGAGGTGGTTCTTCAAATTCAATTGCGATTACGCCCACTTAGCTACGTCTAGGCACTCTTAGTTGCAATTGCCATGGAAGAGAACGAGCATCCAAACATGTTTGAGTTGGCCAGTGGCACGCGCAAACGCCCGAAGAAGACACATCGTGGTCCCGCGCACGCCTGGAAGCGTTGGAACGGACTTCTGAAGCCGCAGAGAATTGCGATCCTCCAAGCATTCAAAGAGGGTTATGTGGACTATCGCATCGCCGCGTTCGCGAGCGAATCGCAGGCGGATGCTGCCCTATGGAAACTGCTAGCGACTTTTCCGGGCACATGGGGTTGGCGTGATCAACAGTTTCTCGAACTGTTTGCGTTTCTTCGAGGGCACCTAACGCCAATACTGGAGAGCGCCCCTTACTCCATCGCAATCACTAAAGACAATCGCAGCCCATCTACCATCCCGGCTGGCAAAGCATGGAGATTGCAGTACAACAAGTCCGGCAATGCGGGCGGCGTCATATACAACAATCTCTCCGTCAAGGCCAACGCCGGCTTCGATGCATTTCACACCTGGATTATTGAGAACAACAAGTCGGGACTTGGCGAGGCTGTGAGAAGCTTCCTGCCGATTCCGACGACTGACATTCTTAAGGACAAACTCCAAATCGCGTTCAGATGGGCTTTCCGCGGGTGGTTCAATGGGATTGCAACTCTTCTTGTTCTGCTCCTGAGCGTCCTCTCTGGCCGCTACCTTCTGTCATGCGATGGCTGCAGGCCCCATCGAGACGCAAAACAGGCACTTTCCAATCCTTCTGCAGAAGACGGCGAACGATCGACCGTCGGCAGAGAAGACTCGATACTAGAGCACAGCCATTCGGTCGTCGGCGATTCGCGAATAGTCATGGCAATCCCTCCGGAGTGTGCACGTCTTCCCAAGAGCCCCGAACGGAAGTCGTGCCTCATCAAGGCCGCGGACGCGGCCAGGTCGAATCTCGGGCGCGCCAGAGAACTGTATGAATTGGCCATCGAGGAAACCTATGACCCTACTTCCGTCGGAACACACCAAATCGAAGATGGCTACGTAAACCATTTCTGGAAGAGGGAGAAATCTGGAGTCGCCTTTTTGGATGCACAAACATTTCAGGCGACGGCCGGGCTTTCATCTGTATTCGCTTTGCACGGGAATTTTTCAAACGCAGCAAGCATATGGGACAGGGCGATGGCGGTGGTCCGGAACGCAGTGGCGGTGCAGGAACAAGCGCCTCCTGGCTCGGCATTCGGGCCAGGAGTGACTAACATCGAGGGTCACGTCAAAGCATATCTGGATAGGAGAGCAGGAATTCTGAAGACTGGCGCCGAATTTGAGAAATGGGCTTGTGGCTACCCCTATGGCGCAAACAGCCGGTGTGATATTGAGCGGGGCATTCAAAGGGAGGCCGACGGACAACTCCTGGATGCGTTAGAGGATCTCACGTACGGCATATCCGAACTCGGAGACCCAATACGTGACCGCTTTGACCTGGACGACGCCGCGCAAAGTCGGTACTGGACCAACATTCTTCCTCCCACTGAAACACTAGTGGCTGAAACACGCCGCTCTACTCTGGAAGCAATTCACAAACTGAAGGATGCTCGAAAGGCCCTCCTCGTAGGAGGACTTGCTATTTGGTTGAGGGGCTCCGAAACTATCTGCGCGGCGATTGTTGAGTTTCCTTGGAAGCCAGGTTGCGCTCTGGAGAAAGGCAGTACGTCGTCGCATGCGGGGTGGCGGCTTTCATTGAAATTCAATGGGGTTGCTGCGACAAACGTGGCATCGAAAGAGGGCCGCGTCGAGGCTACGTTGCCCAAGAGTACGGTGCGGCTAGCTGTGGAGACAAGGCTTGTCAATGCAATCGCGACCGAACCCAGATGCGGACACGGCGAAGAAGAAATCAGAGTGTGCAGAACGAGTGGCGAGTATACCCTTAGGATGATGAACGAATCATGCGACTAAGTACGAGGGTTTCTCGACTATGCAAGACCGCAGGGTAATGATGGTGCGGTCCAGCCGACAGGGTGGGTTGCGTGGTTGCCTTTCTCTGCCCGACGATCCACCAAAGATCTCACGCGCGATCATGGGCGACATTGTTCTTGCCGGCTCATCGACGGTAGAGCGTGGGAGAATCCCGAATTGGACAACCGGAAACAACAAGAGAGCCATTGAAGGCTCTCTATTTTGGTGTTTGGGCATGCACAGGAGTTGTGGGTAACCCACCTTTCCCGTACAAATTCCCACCCCTTACTTTACCGCCCCCATCTGGAATGATGTACGTGGACTGTTTTGGTCCACGGAATCGACGGGTGATGCTGGCCAGCTTCCCGAAGATTCCGGCTTTCTCTGCCACCCACCCTCCTCTGGGGGCGGCGTCCGCACCTTACGGAACGGCGCGCCACCGGTCAAGGGCACGGGTGGATCTGATCCATCATGTTCGCCCGAATTGCGCCGGTTCATCCCGGCCGTGTTCTCGCGCTTGTTCCGGCTTCGCGTTACGCCGGCCACGCCGTCATCGATTGCGCCGGCCTCGTCCCTGGGAGTTTCGCCACCTGGAATTTGGAGCCCCACCGTACCGACGAGGACCGCCTTCGGCTATTTCACCTGTGCTTGCACCGCTCTCTTCGAGCCCACTGTCCATCTGTCCTTGTTCTGGGTCTGCCTCGCTTCGACGGTGAGCATCTGCGTGCTCTCCGTGGAGCTGCGGCCGAACTCGCTCAAGCCCACGGCGTGCCAGTGGTCGCTCGGAAGGTAGACGATGCCCGACAGCTTCTCATCGGTCGCCGGCGCGGTGACCACTTGGACGCGCTTGCCGACCGTCTCGTGCGTGGCTTCTTTCCCGAACTCGTGGTTCCGAGAGCGACTGGTGAAGCCCGCCGATACCACAGGAACGCCTTCTCGGCCGCCGCCGTGGCTGTCCACGAGCTGATTGAACGCGCGCCACTTTCGGCCGCGGTCATCGCCAAGAACGAGGCTTTCACGATGGGCCGGTTCAACGCCGCCCTCGCGGAGTCCGCGAGACGACACTTTCCCGACAACCTATGACCAACCCGACTTCATCGAATCCCGTCGGAGATCTTGAGATTACCCTTTCCCGCTCCGGTCGATCCTGCGCGCTCACCGGTGCGGAGCTGGCGCAGCTCCTCGCCTCGCCCGGCATCGTCATCCGCCTCGCGGCCGTGCTGTACTCCCGCAGTCGGGCGATCACGGGGAGGGAAGGGACTACAGGGATAGGAGAGGCAACCAGGCAAGAAGAAACGAACGAACGGAACGGAAAGAAAATAGACATACAACAACGTTCGTTCTGGGATGAGGGGTCCAGGGGAGAAGGGATTCCCGCCTGTGGACAAGCCATCGAGCAGGCCGCCAGCTATCTGGCCGACAAGCTCGGCGACACCAAGAGCCTGGCTTTCTTTCGTCGCGTAGCACGAGTTGTGCCGGCAGAGATCATCCGCGATGCGCTGGTGAATGCCCTGGACCTGCGGCCCTCTGACATCCGCCGCTCCCGCGCCGCCTACTTCACAAGCCTCGTTATGCCGCATCTGCGGCGCCACGAGTCGAAACTATGATCGTCACCCCGATGTACCGAACTCCACCAAAAAAGACACCGCGCGTGGCTGCCGTCGTGGCCCGTCATCTCACTGCCGCTCTCGTGGTCCTGGATCCGTGGGAGGTGCGCGTGGCCATGGTCGCCCCGATCGCTACGGTCCGGCTGGCCCTTCTCCGGGAGCGGCCGTCCGCGGTCGCGACCAATCGGCGCTGGCCGTGGTTGCGACGGACCGGCCTGGATCTCGCGACGACAGACCTATCAACCACGGACCTGGTTCCTGCCGACCACCCCGAAATGCGCCGGTTCGCTGGCACGAGGGACGAACCACTCTTGCGCCGCGCCCTAATCCTCGCCATTCAACTTCTCAATCAAACCCTTCATGACCAACTCGTTTCCGAAAACCGATCTCGCCCGTCTGCTCATCCTGCCCGCGCCAATGCGCCTACTGGCTCTACTAGCCGCTTTTCGGTTCTTCGCGGTCTCTGACCTCGTCCGCGCCGGCATAGACGATGGTGAAGTTGAAGCCGCTGGAACTGCGCGGTGCATTCTGCGGTTTCGGCTACAGCGCCGGATGACCGATCCCGCGCCCACCGAGGTGCTGGCGCTGTCGCGCGCCGGGGCACGCGAAATTGCCCGAGTCATGGAGGTGGATCTGGCCACGGTGCCACACTCAACCCGCTCAAACTCCAACCGCTCGGCCATGTTCATGGACCATACGCTGGCGCGGAACAACTTCGCGATCATAGTGGCGACCGCTCTCTCGCGCGACAGGGATGTCCCCAAGCTCCTGTCCTGGGAGCACGACCGCGACCGGCTTTCTGCCGCTGTGACCATGCCGCATGGCCCCGGCGAGCTTCACCGATTGCCACTCGAAGCTGATGGTCTCGCAATAGTGCGTGGGCCGCGCGGTCCCGAGGGACTCCTCGTCGAAATCGACCGTGGCACTGAGATGCCCGGATACCTGGGCCGGAAATTCGGCGGCTACCTGGAATGGTGGAAGTTCGGTGGGCACAGAAAACGCTTCGACGTAGACAGTTTACGCATCCTGACCATCGCGCCGGATGAGCGACGCATGATCCGCTTGCGCGATGCTTGCGCGGCATCGACTGGTGGCAAGGCAAGCGGACTCTTTTGGTTCGCGGCCGAAGATGCCGTCACCAAGCATGGTGTGCTCGCGCCGATCTGGTCGACGCTCCGCGGTGAACAATTCCAACTTTGGCCCTGACGCCAGCTGCCTGGAGAACTCCGCATTGTGCGGTATTCATCGGCCACGTGTCGATGACTGCACCATAAGTCATCATCGTGGAGTCTCCAGGCACTTGGCGTGAGGGCCGGGGCCACCGGCTCACCCTCACCTTCCCCGCGCCTGGGCCGTAACCTTGGCTCGGTCGTGCGAAACGATCCCCACCTGGGCGTTTCGGCGCGCCCCACCGTGGAGGTGGCCGCGCCGCGGGCGCGCGGGAAGGCTAGCCAAAGTCGTCATCCAGCAGCGGGGTGCCAGCGTCAATGAAGACAGTGCGAGCCGAAGGGTCGAGGGCGTCGCTGAATGTAATGCGTCGCGCCCACACTAGAAACGCTTCAGCGGTTTCCCCCAGTGCTTTCGCGCTCCTGATTCGCGCGAGATCGAACGGATGGAACATCTTCAGCATGTGCTGCCCCAGCATCTGCAGGAATGTGTCGAGCCCCGCTGACGTTTCCTCCATTAGTACCTGCGCGTTCCCGAGAATGCCTGGCGTCGGGAGTTCGGGCGAACGAAGTTGGGGGATCTGGAAGACGGTCAACTCGCCTTCGGGCATTGCGCCGACATGGGCAGAAAACGCATGTGTAGCTCCTGAGCGTCGCTTGTGGAACCCGTCGTACCAGCCCAGCTTCGAGAGACACGGCCTGAGTTCTTCGGGAGCGCAACGAGTATCCTTCGCCCAGTCGCTGAAACTTGAGGAACAAGCCCTCCTCCCTATTAACGACATCATTGTGCTGCATGTAGCCGCCATTTCGTCGAGGATGCTGTAGATCGCATTGTCATGTGCGGCGAATTCGGCTGTCAACTTGACGAGCGCAGGGGCGGTCGGAGTCTGACGAGCCTCTTCCAAGATCCGGTTGAAACGCTTGCGATGATATCGAATCGCCCATGTCTTCTGTTGCATGGAGTCCGCGGCGCCAAGGAGTCGCAACCTATACACGCTTCTCCGACTGGTGAGCTGCAAGAGATCGACGGCAGAACCGGATGAAAGGCTGCGCAGGACGCCTGAATGAGGAAACCTAAAGGTCCAGAAGCCGGGAAGCGCACTGAGCAGCGCCGCCCACGCGATTTGGCTGGGTAACTCGACGAAGGTGTGAACGCCCCCTTCGGGTCCCGCTGGGCTCAAAGCAAGGTTTGGGCGGATGCTTGCCTTCTCGAATACGGTCAGTCGGTTCTCTTCCAGCTTCGCCCTGAAGTACTCGCCGTCGCCGTAGTCGGAGGGAAAGTCTCTCTCTGAGAAGGCAAAGACGGTGGAGTATATGCCGACAGACCGATCATCGACATGTATGAGCACATCCTCGCTGGACATCCAGACACCATCGTACACCGATTCTCAATTAGTCATCCCTCTACCTGTTCATGCACCCTCTTGGCTCCATCCCCATCGCCACCCATGATCCGCGCTCGCCGCGAGCGATGGTTACAATCCAGTCGGCCGATCTCCTGCGCTCTATCTACCTCGTCGGCAAGACCGGCACCGGCAAGTCGACGTTCCTTGAGAACCTGCTCATTCGCTCGGTGGACGCCGGCTTTGGGACCGCCCTCATCGACCCGCATGGCGACCTCTTCTGGCGCATCCTCGAGAACCTTCCTGCTCGTCACTGGAATCAGGTCGTCATCCTGCGGCCGGCAGACAACGACCGGCCGGTGGGCATCAATCTTCTGGGCACTTTGGCCTGGAGCTCGCGCGCGCTCGTGGCTTCGGGCGTGATCGAAATCTTCCGAACCCTATGGGGGCCGACCTCGTTCGGTCCTCGCTCGGAGCATGTGCTCCGCCATGCGGTTCTGGCCGTCCTGGACACACCCGCGGCCACGCTGCTCGGCCTGCTTCGCTTCCTGGTCGACGTCGACTACCGGACCCGCGTTCTCGCCCGCGTCACCGATCCGGTTGTGCGCGTGTTCTGGGCCAAAGAATATCCGGCCCTTGGCAAGCAGTTTGCGGCCGAGGTTTCGGCACCGGTTCTGAACAAGCTCGGCGCCCTGGCCTCGCCGGTCGTGCGGCGGATCGTAGGGCAGGCGGCGCCGCGACTGGATTTTCGGCAGGTGATGGATCACCGCCGCATCCTGGTCGTCGACCTTTCTGGGATCGGGCGGGACGCGGCCCAGTTCATCGGCGCCATCATCGTGACCGGGCTCGACTTGGCGGCGCACGCGCGTGCAACCACGCATGCGGCTGAGCGGCCACCATTCCTGCTGGTAGCCGACGAGTTCCAAATCTACCTCACACGATCGTTCCTCACACTTCTCGCAGAAGGACGAAAGTTCGGCATCTGCGCCGCGTTGGCCCACCAGCATGCGGCTCAACTCGATCCCGAGATGCGTGCCGCGATCTTGGGTAACGCCGGCACCCTCGGCGCGTTCTCGCTTTCCGCCGACGATGCCAAGGCGATGGCCCCGGAGTTCGCGCCCGAGCTTTCAGCCGAGGACCTGGTTCGCCTGCGGCGGCACCACCTCGCACTCCGCCTTCTCCGCCATGGTGAACCACAACGGCCGATGGTCGTGCGCACTCTGCCACCAGTGCCCGCCTCGGGTGATGTGCCGGACACGCTCCTGCGCATCAGCTCGGAACGGTACGGGCGGCCGGCAGAAGTGGTGGATCGAGAGATCCGTGAGGCGCTCGGCGTGTCGCCAATGTTCTCGCCCCGCCAGAAGGCCGCGTAGGCGCACTACGCGCGCGGGCTCGCCGCTGACTACCCGGTCGGCGCCGGTCCCGCTTCCCTGAGCATGGCGCTCGGGGCGGCGAGAAAGATCAGGTCTTTTCCAATGCGCGCAAACGGCACTCACGCACCGCTTACCACCACGATTGACATCCACGACAAGGAAGGCCGGAAGATCGGCCAGAAGGAGGTCGCAACGTACGCTGGCATCCTGGCGCTGGCACACGACGAGGGACTCCGCTCCATCATCACGAAGCTCGTCCAGGTGCCCACCAAGGAGAACGGCACAGTAGCCGTCGTCACGGCCGTGGTCCGTACCAACCGGGGCGTGTTCACCGCGATCGGTGACGCCAATCCGGGCAATGTGAACCGCAGAATTGCGGCCCATCTCATCCGGATGGCCGAGACCAGGGCCAAAGCCAGAGCGCTTCGCGACGCGGTCAATATCGGCACAGTGGCCCTCGAAGAATTGGGTGAACTTGTCGAGGAGGAACTCTCCTCCGAGCCAGTCGAGCGATCCCCGCGGCCAGCCGCCTACGCCAAGCCCACTTCATCGGCTCGCCCGGCCAACGACAACGGCGCAGGCGCGCCGCCTGTGACTGGATTGGATCTTCCGACTGCCACCGAGCCGGAGTTCCGCGCGATGTCCGGTGCCCAGCGAGCGCTGCTCTTTCGAATCGCTGGTGAACGCGGTGTTGCGCCTGAAAACGCTCATGCCTGGCTACTAGGGCAGCTTGGCATCCAAGACCTGCGTGCTCTCTCTCGCTCGGCGGCAAGCCGAGCCATCGACCGGTTCAAGAACGGTAAGCCTAACGGCGCCGATCATGGGACGACCGAAGCCGGTGTGGTCCAATGAAAACAGATCGTCCTGCCGTCTGAAAACGCCCAGGGATTCCTCGCTGGAGTCCCTGGGTCGCTTCCTCCCGCCTGCCCGTAGGCGCCCGAATGGTTCGGGCTCCGACGAAGCCGGCCTTGTGCCGGGAGGAGAATCGACATGTTCACAGACGCCGCTCAGTCCCTTTCACCGCCAGTTCTTTTCCATTCTCACGCCGATGAGCAGACCTTCGACGAGGTGTTCGACAAGGTCACTAGCCAGGCCGACCTTGCTCTCCCTGACCAAGAGCTGCCGCTCTCGCGCCTGCGTGCGACCACCGACGGCTTCATCGAAGTCCCGGGTGCCGGGAACCTGAGCCTGACCGAATGGTCGCGGCGACAACTCGCCACCCTTCTCGGCATTCGCTGGGATCGTTGGTTCGCCAGCGACATCGTGGTCCCGGCCGACCGCGCCGAGGAGATCAACCGCCGTCTCCGGCGCCTCGGGGGCGACTGGCAGATCCGATCGCGCCGCTGGGCGGCCGGTGAACCTGCCGCGAGCGACGGCGTACTCCGCGCCTTCGTCGGTCCGGGGTACGCTCCCATCGACGACCTTCGGGTCTTCGAGACGCTGCAGCGGGTTCTGCCCACACAGCTTGACGAATTCCGTTTCGTCCGTCTCGATCTCACCCCGCAGTCGAGCCAGTACGCCGTGGTCAGCTTGGTTGAGGTTGACCTCGGCATCAGGGGACCCGACCGTCACCGGAACGGGTTCCTGATCGCCAACTCCGAGGTTGGCGCTCGATCGCTTTCCATCGTCACCTGGATCTGGCGGCTGGTCTGCACAAACGGCATGGTAGCTGCTGCCTCTCAGCTCTTTCGTATGATTCATCGCCGCCGCAAGGCGGAGTCTATCGACGGAAGGATCGCCGAGGCGTTCAAGCTGCTGCCCGAGAAATGGGAGCGTGCCGCGTCGACTTTGCGTCGTGCCCGGCAGGACACCGTCGAAGATCCTGGTGCCATCCTGGAAGTGCTCCTCGAAACCAACCCGCAATTGCGCCCCATGTCCCGGGCCGTCTACGAGGCATTCGAGAAAGACCCTGAGCCGAACCGTTTCGGTATCGTGCAGGCCTTCACGCGCGCGGCCCAGCGGTTCACGCCGGAGCGGCGCCTCATGCTGGAGGAGTTCGCTGGCGATGTGGCGGCCAGGGTCATGTCCCCGGAGGTGTCGTTTTGATCCGGCACGATCCCTACGCGGTCTCGCCGCCGCAGGAGCCGTTCGACTTCATCGTCGACGATGAGCCGCTCAGACGAACACCGC
The DNA here is from genome assembly GCA_003157775.1 of Myxococcales bacterium. GTDB lineage: Bacteria > Myxococcota_A > Polyangia > Fen-1088 > Fen-1088 > Fen-1137. Next base: position 18,526 of record PMKP01000379.1, read on the forward strand.
CTGGTAGCCCGACACTGCTTGAGACCACGCACTCGGCGCTCCGGCTTGCACCAGATTCGCTTTTCCGCAACTGGCGCAACGAGTGCGTGACGATCCGCGAGGAGATTGGGCTCGTCCACGGCCTCGGTCCCGTCGCGGTCCTGCACATCAATGGCGCGATCTTCCTCTATCCGCGCGGGTTCGGCGCCGATGTCCTCGATTTCGAGGCCACGGTCATCGACCCGGCAGGGGAAACGGTCGTCTCGGTGGGTGTCGGCGGTGCCCATCGGGCACCTGTCCAGCGCAAGCTGGCCAAGGTACTCGACTGGTATCGCACGGAGATCAATCTCCGCGACAGCAACGCGTCGCCGCTCCTCACGGTCTTCGAGCTGTGGACCGACGGCCGGCCACTGAGGCGGGCATCATGAAGATACGCGTCCAGACCATCAAGCTCTCGCGCGGTGACGTGCGGGAGCTGCGGATCTACCGCAACAAGCGCACAACTCGTCTCGTCGTCTACGACGAAGACCGGTCCGTGCCGCTCATCCAAGCCCAGCTCAGCGCGCCCGAGCGCGAAGCGCTCAGGAAGGCGCTGGACAGGGACCAGTGAAACGCATTCTCAAACACGGGCAGGGGCCTCGACGGTCCCTGCCCATTTTCTAATTGACTATACGGAGTTACCCTCGCATAAGCCTGTGGAAAAGTTGCGTTCGCACCACAACCGTCCACCCCTTACCGTTACTCTGGAACGTGGGACGATGGCATCAATGACGCCCCACTTGTCGAGAGGGGCTTTGCCTGATCGGTTCTCCAAGGTGTACGGTGAGGACGGTTGCCCCAGGCGGCTCGATGGCGGAAACGCCGTCGCCGCTCCCGACCATTGCTCATCGACAACCTAATCCACTATGCCCATCGGTTCCCCGGCGGCCCCGCAGCCAGTACGGAGACTGCTCACACCAGATGAAGTCGCCGATCTGCTCCGCGTCTCCAAGACGAGTGTGTATCGCCTCGTCGAACGCCGCGCACTTCCCTTTTTCCGCGTCTCCGGCCTGCTCCGTTTCGACCAGGAGGACATCGAAGCGTTTCTTGGCGCCGGCCGCGTCGCGCCGATGGGTGAATAGCAACGACAACTATGAGCACCAGACGAATCAGGAACTGGTGGTGGGTAGACTTCCGCGCGAACCACACCCGCTACCGGGTCCGTAGTCCCGAGAATTCACAGGCCGCGGCAAAGGCATACGAAGCCGTGCTGCGCAGAAGGCTTGCCGCTGGCGAACCCCTCAACCCCGCGCCGCCTCCGCCGCCCTCTCCAACCTTCACCGAGTTTTCGGCCCAGTGGTTTGACACCTATGTGCGCACAAACAACAAGCCGTCAGTCCAAGAGTCTGAAGCCAGGACATTGAGAATCCATCTCGTCCCCTTCTTCGGCCGCAAGCGCATCGACGCCATCGAAGTCATCGACATCGAACATTACAAAGCGGAGAAGCTCGCTGCCGGGCTGAAGGCCAAGACCATCAACAACCATCTCGGAATTCTCGCGAAGTGCCTAGCCACGGCCGTGGAGTGGAAGCGCAGCCGAATACTCGTTCGCACGAAACGGTTGCGCACGCCGCCTCCACCATTCAAATTCCTCTCGCCAGATGAAAGCCGCCGCCTGCTGGCCGCATGGAAATCTTCCGAGTGGCAAACAGTGGCACAGATCGCGCTACACACCGGGCTCAGGCTCGGAGAGCTGTTCGGCCTTCGGTGGCAGGACATCGACTTCGAGAACCGCCAGCTCACTGTCCGCCAATCCATCGTAAATGGCGTGGTGGGCGTGCCCAAGAACTACCGCGAACGGACCATTCCGCTCACCGCTGACGCCATTGTTGCGCTCGTCGCCTTGCCTCGCCGCGGAGAGCTGGCCTTCACCCGGGGAAATGGAAACGCGCTTTCGCGCGGCATGGCCCAAAACGCCATCAAGCACGCCTGTCGTCGAGCCGGAATCCAGCAAGTTGGCTGGCATACCTTACGGCACACCTTCGCCTCGCATTTGGCCGCAGCCGGGACCCCCATCACCTCCATCCAGGTGCTACTCGGACACGCAAACATCACCATGACAATGCGCTACACGCATACGAGCCCATCGGCGCTCAGGGACGCAGTAGCCAACCTGGAGAGCCGCCGCCCAATACAGCCCTCCCCGGATTCTTGGGCAACAGGTGGGCAACACTCCCCAATTCTCATTGCCAACGCTAGATAGACCGAAGTTCAATGAACGCATTTCTCTGCTCAATAAAAACAAAATACTCCGACACAATGGTCGAAGTATCTTGGTGGAAGTGCGGGGAATCGAACGCGAGTGTTGCGCGCTCAGAACCGGCTCAACCAAGCAGAGAATCGCACAACACCGCCAAAGTCTCCATTCCCAACCTTCATCAACCTTCACCAACGATCTGCTACTTTCGTCTCCTCGTGGGCAACCCGTGGGCAAC
>PMKP01000142.1 GCA_003157775.1 Myxococcales bacterium
TTCTCATGGAAGGGCACAGAGGGCGCAGAGATCGGAAGAGAATGAAGGGGTTCGGGCGGCACAGATCTAACCCCTTCCGTTTCTCATCCGGCTTTGTGGCCTCTGTTCCCTCTGTGTGAAATAGGTGACTCTGATCCACAGTCCACGCGATGCTGGCTAGTTCCTACGCTCCAAGCCACAGGCGGCTGGAGACTTCGTCGGCGAATAGGAAGCCCGTGGCCGTCAGGCGCAGGCGATCGGGAGCGACCGACAGCCAGCCCGCGTCCACGCACTTCTCGGCGGCGGCGGCGCGTTCGGAAAACCACAGCGGATCGCGGCCGTAGCGGCGCGCGTGCGCCACGCGATCCACGCCGTCGCAGGTTCGCAGGCCGAGCCACAAGCCTTCGTTTTCCAGGTCCTCGGCCGTGCGGCGCTCGATCTTGGCCGGCAGGGGATTCCCCTTCCGCGCCGCTGCCGAACGCAGATAGGTTTCGAGCGCGCGCGGGTTGCAAAAGCGCCAGCCGGTTCCGTCGGCAAGCGGCCGGAACGACGACGCGGATGCGCCCACGCCCAGGTAGGCGCCGCCGGTCCAGTACAGGGTGTTGTGGACGGCGCGCCGGCCAGGCCGCGCGTAGGACGAAATCTCGTAGTGTTCGAAGTCCGCGGCCTGCAGCACCTCGTGCGCGGCCGAGTACATCGCAGCCACGGTTTCGTCGTCGGGCCGCTGCAGCTTGCCCGCCCGTTCGAGGGCGCCGAACGGCGTTCCCCGCTCGATGGTCAAGGCGTAGGCGGTGATGTGCTCAGGAGAAAGCGCGACCAGCACATCGAGCGAGTGGCGCCAGTCATCCACCGTCTGGCCGGGAAGGCCAAACATCAGATCCGCGCACAAGTTGTCGATGCCCGCGGCGCGCACGGCGTGGACCGCCGCCGCAATCGCGGCCACGCTGTGCTTTCGGCCGATCGCGGCCAGCAGATGATCCTGAAACGCCTGTATGCCCAGCGACACACGGTTGACCCCAGCCGCGCGCAGAGCAGCCACAGACTCTGTCGTCACCTCGCCGGGGTTGGTTTCTACCGTGATCTCCAAGGGCCCGGTCGCATCGAATAGCCGGCACGCGCTCTCGATCGCGCCCCCGATGGCTTCGGGCCGCCACAAGCCGGGTGTGCCGCCACCAAAGTAGATCGACTGCAAGTCCGGCGCGCGCGCGCCGCGGAACCAGCCCGAGCGCGCCGAGAGCTCGGCCACTACTGCAGCCGCGTATTCGGCGTGGGGAATCGGCTCGCGCATCGCCGTGGCGAAGTCGCAATAGGGACAACGCGCCCGGCAGAAAGGAAAGTGGACGTACACACCCAGCGGGCGGGTCGTATCCAGAATGCCGGTCGCCGGATCAACCTGGGTCATCCCTACTCCCACGATCGCCGCACAGAGTCGTGGTCGCTTCCAATTGGCTGCGCGGCTTCATCACGGAAGGGTTTCCTTCATCGCGGTCCCCCTTTGTTGAAGATATATCATTGTAGACATCCTTGGGGATCTGCAGCCAAGGCCGGCTACCCGCCGTCTGGCAAAGAAAGCTCACCATGTCGAACAACAATAGTGGACCATCTACCCTGTCGCGAGCGCTCGGGATCTCCCTGATTCTCACCTTGGGTGCTTGTTCCGGAAGTGATGCTGAGGGTGTCGGGCCAGACGCGGGGAGCAGCATGGGAGAAACCGGGGGCGCAGCCGCGGGTGGCAGCGTCGGGCTGGGCGGCAGCGGGGGAAGTCCTAGCACCGGCGGGGTAGCGAGCACCGGTGGAACGACGGTGACGGGCGGAACTGCTGCCACAGGTGGCCGCGTGAGCGCAGGGGGCGCTAGCACGGGTGGCTCGCCATCCACCGGCGGCATTGCCAGCACCGGAGGGACTGCTTCCGCCGGGGGAAACTCCGCCGTCGGTGGCACAGTGAACTCGGGCGGAGCCACGGGCGGTGCGAAAGCAACCGGTGGCAGGTCCAGCGCAGGCGGCACGACGACCACCGGCGGCTCCCAACCGAGCGGCGGCACCACGAGCAGCGGCGACTCCGGCGCAACCGGCGGAACCACCAGCACCGGTGGAGCCACGGGGGCCGACGGTTCCACCGGGACGAATGCGGGCTGCCCTGGGGCCGACGCAACCGAGTTCGCCTTGGTACAAGCCTGGCTCAATAACACCACCGCTGTGGGCGCGTTGCCCAATTATGCCTACAGCAACATCAAGAAGAACTTTCCCGCGGGAGCGGCCTTCGACAGGCTCGCCTGTTCCATCGCGATGAGCTGCGCAGAATTCGCCCCCATGGAGACCGACTGGCTGCGTAAGTGCGAAGCGCTGGTTACCTCGGCAATTGTCGCCGAGAGTTCATACAATCCCAATTCGGTCGTCACCGACTCCTATGCCTCGCGTGCCCTAACTGGCGCAACCGCCAATGATCCCACTGTGGGCCTGCTGCAAGTCCGCTTCAGTTCGACCATGCACGACTACAACTACAACGGACCAATGACCAAGATGGCCGCCATTGGCTGCACCTGGCCCCCAGAGCTGCAGACCCAAGCGGACACCACGAACTTCTGGGCCACGGCCGGCGGCACGACCTACCTCAGTTTCATGCAGGATGTGGCGTGCAACATTGCCTCTGCCGCTTGGTACTACTTCTACAACGCCACCGGCAACGGCGGTTCCAGCGCCGTGTGGATTGCAAACTACTGCCAGGGACAAGGGATCGCCGGAACCATGGTCACGGGCTTGTTGTCACACTTGGAGGGAGGCAGCTACCCGCGGCCGGCTGACCCCAACAACCCGTACCCCTGGGGCATCGAATGCTGCTCATGTGGCAATCCGTCGGGTTGCACCTGCACCGGGTGCACCGGCCGCTTCGCAGCTTTCATGGGGATAGGCACGACGAGTGCGCGCCCCAGTCCGGATCCGTTCCTGGAGACGCTGACCCCGGAGCCCACCAAGTACTGCAAGTGAGCCCGGCGGAATCGCACCCTCCCCTTTCCGGGCTCACGGATCCATGATTGTCTGCTCTCGATGATCGTCTACCTCGACAACGCTGCCTCCACGCCTCCCCTGCCCGAGGTCCTGTCTGCGGTGGTGCACGCGATGACGGAGCTCTATGCCAATCCGTCTTCGGCCCACGGCCTGGGTGCGGCTGCGGCGCGCGCCCTGGAACAGGCGCGCAGCGAGGTAGCGGCGCTGCTGCGGGCACAGCCCTCGGAGATCGTATTTTCCAGCGGCGGAACCGAGGCCAATGCCTTGGGTCTGCTGGGCGCAGCCGCTTTGGCGCGCGGCCGCCACATGGTGGTGAGCGCCATCGAGCACCCGGCGGTTCTACGTTCCGCTGAAAGCCTGGTCAGCAGGGGCTGGCAAGTGAGCAAGGTCGCACCGGCGCCCGATGGTCGGGTGGGCGCGCAGGAGGTGCTGGCCAGTCTGCGCCCCGACACTGCGGTGCTGGCGGTGATGCTGGCCAACAACGAAATTGGAACGCTACAACCGGTGGCCGAGATCGGCCGGGCTCTGCGCGCCGCGGGCCGCAAGCTGCACTTTCACGTCGACGCTGTGCAGTTTGCCGGTCTCATTCCCCTCGACGTCGCGGCCCTGGGCGCAGATTCTCTGGCCATCTCGGGGCACAAACTGCACGGCCCCAAGGGCACCGGCGCTCTCTGGCTGCGCAAGGGTGCGCGCGTGGCTCCGTTGTGGGACGGCGGCCGGCAGGAGGGCGGCCTGCGCTCGGGAACCGAAAACCTGCCGGGCTGGGTCGGCCTGGGTCGCGCAGCAGCGCTGTGCCAGCAGAACCAACAGGTCGGCGAAGCCGTGGCTGCCCTGCGCGACCGCCTGGAGTCGCTGATCATCGAGGCGATTCCCCAGGCCACAACCACGGTAGCCGCGGCCACGCCGCGCGCGCCGCACATTGCCAGCCTGCGACTGCCAGGCCTACCAGCCGAGCCCCTTCTGCATGCCCTGGAAGCAAGGGGCGTCTACGCATCGGCCGGGGCGGCTTGTTCGACCCGTACGCGTGGGCCGAGTCACGTGCTTGCGGCCATCGGCATCCCCGACGAGGACGCGGTACTGCGCTTCTCGCTGTCGCGCCTAAGCACGGAGTTCGACATCAACACGGCGGCGCTTGCCTTGCGCGAGGCGGTAGACGAGATCGCATCCGTGGTAACGGTTCGCCGGCGAGACAGGAAACCATGACCACTATCCTTTGCCGCTACGGCGAGCTGTTCCTCAAGGGCGGCAACCGCCACATCTTTCTCCAGACGCTGATCAACAACGTGCGGGCCGCAGTTCGCGACCTGCCCGAAGCCAAGGTTTCCGCTCCCCATGGCCGGGTGGTGGTGTGCGTGGCTGACCAGGCGCGGGCCGAGGCCTGCAGCCGTCTGGAGCGCGTGTTCGGCCTGGTGTCGATTTCTCCGGCCGCCAGGGTTGCGCCTGACATCGACGCGATCTGCGCCGCGGCCGTGGCCGAGGCGCAAGCCGCGGTCGAGCGAGACCCGGACCTGCGCCGCAGCTTCAAGATTGAACCGCATCGATCCAACAAGCAGTTTCCCTTGCAGTCGCACGAGATCGCCTGCCGCGCGGGCGACGCCGTGTCCGAGGCTACCGGAATTCCCGTCGACGTGCATGAACCCGCTCTGCGCGTAGGCATCGAAATCGCGACCCAGGCGACGCATGTCTTTGCCGAGCGCCGGCCGGCGCCCGGCGGACTGCCCGCGGGAGTCTCGGGACGCGCCATCCTGCTGCTTTCGGGCGGGATCGATTCACCGGTGGCGGGATGGCTGGCGGCCAAGCGCGGCCTGGCACAAGAGGCGCTCACCTTTCACTCGCCGCCATTTACCGGCGAGAAGGCGAAAGACAAGGTCATCGCATTGGCCCGCCAACTGGCGCGCTGGCAAGCAGTGTCGACCCTGTGGATTGCGGGTTTCACCGAGGCGCAGAAGCGCCTGCGCGCTGCTGGCCGGCCTGAGCTGGCGGTGGTGCTGTACCGGCGAATGATGGTGCGGGTGGCGGATCTTTTGTGCGAACGCGCCCACTGTGGCGCCATCGTCACCGGCGAGAACCTGGGACAGGTCGCCAGTCAGACCCTGACCAATATGCGCAACATCGAGGTCGTGGCCCGACACCTCATTCTGCGACCGCTTCTCACTTACGACAAAGTAGAGACCACGGCCCTGGCGCGGCGGATCGGAACCTACGACATCTCCGCCCTGCCCTTTGAAGATTGCTGTTCCCTCTTCGTGCCCGCCCACCCGGCGACCGCGGCCAAGCTGGCTGACGTCGAACGCGCAGAGGCGACGTTGGACGTGGCCAAGGAAGCGGCAGACATCGCGGAGCAGGCTGACCGGATCGTGCTATAGACTGCCCGCGCGCGTCCCTCTACTGGCAGCCCGGGCGAGCTGGCGGGAGGACGCATTTCCCTGACTTGCACACGAGCCTGGTCGGGCATCAGGCCGCAGCGAACGTCGTGACTGCAAACGGCATCCACGTACGCGGCCGGGAAATCTGGAAGCGAAATGCTGGTGTTACCGCTGGCCGGCGTCGAGCCACTGCCGCAAGCGGGAATCACAACCAAGCAAAACAGGGCCGAGAAGATCTCCGCTATGAGCCAAAGTACATCGAGTCGCAACCAAGGGCAACCGAGCCGATCGCGCGCTATAGTTGGTCTTGATGACCCTGTCACAGAAACACCAGGCACTGCGCGACCTAATTGCTGCCCATGAATCGGCTCTGGTTTGCTTTTCGGGCGGCGTGGATTCGACGCTGCTTCTGCGAGTGGCGCATGACGTGCTCGGGGATCGGTGCACGGCGCTCGTCGCGCTTTCGCCCGCCATGGCGCAAAGTGAGCAGCGGGCCGCGCTGGACCTGGCGCGCAGCATAGGCGTGCGCTGCGAGGTCGTCGATTCGCACGAGCTATCGCGTCCTGAGTTCCAGTCCAATCCCAAAGATCGTTGCTACTACTGCAAGTCCGAATTGCTCACCATCGCAGCCCCGGTGGCCCAGCGTCTGGGCTGCAAGGCGGTACTGCTCGGCACCAATGTGGACGATCTGGGCGACTACCGGCCCGGGCTGCAGGCCGCCAAGGATCACGGCGCCTGCCACCCGCTGCTCGACGCCGGGCTCAACAAACAAGAGATCCGCGAATTGTCGAAAGAGCTGGGGCTTTCCACCTGGGACAAACCACAGCTCGCCTGCCTGTCGTCACGCTTCCCCTACGGCACCACGATTACCGCCGAGCGCCTGCAGCAGGTGGACGCCTTTGAAGAGGGTTTGCGCGCCTTGGGCTTCCGGCAACTGCGCGTGCGTTTTCACAACGAGATCGCACGCGTGGAGGTCGAGCCGGACGCAATGCCGCGCGCGCTCGAGCTGCGCGAGACCATGGTCAAGCTGGGCCGCAAGCTGGGATTCACCTTCGTGACCCTGGATTTGGCCGGGTTCACCTCTGGCTCGCTCAATCAGCTCATCGGCATCCGGCCGCGCGCCAGCGCCGCGAAGTAGTATCGCCACGCCATCAACCAGGCCAGCGCCGTCGGGGAGTCGATGATCCGAACCGGCGAGTCGGCAAAGCCTTTGGGATCGCGGGTCACGATGGCATCGCACCCGCAAATCTCAGCCACCGATGCGCAGACGGCGTCTTCAAAGTCGGGCCAGCCCAGCGACAAGGGCGACGCGAGCCCGCGCGCGCAGAATTCAAGCCGCCGTTTCGGCTGACAGGATCTCGCCTTGCAAGCCCACCGCGGGCTATCACGGGCTGAGGTCCAGCCGCAGCCTGCATGATACCGATGCATCCGAGCTACCAACGCTACGGGTACAGCTCCGCGCTCACAAAATAGGACGTGTCATTGCATCCGCCGACGACAAGCACCTTCGAAAGACTTATGCCCCGCCAATGCGGATGATCTCGGTCAGGAGGTAGACGCCGGTCGAGGGGTTGCGATTTGGCTCGCCTGTGGCTTCAGCCCGTTCTTGAAGTACACGCGCCCGATCAACGGCCTTCTCATACCACGCCTTCATCTTGGGGAAATCCAGCGCCTTGTCGTACTTGGGCATGAACGCCTTGAGCGCATGTTGAGCTTCGTGGCGATGGATCCGCTCGTTCTGGTCTTGGAAGTGAAGGAGCGCCCACAGCTCAATGCACGGGTTGGACAAGGCCACCTGCACACGCGACTTCTTGGCCAGCTCCAGTGCCTCGGCCAGGTTCGGATGCTCATCGACGTCGAACACGCACCACACGTCGTTGTATCTCAGGTTATCGTCTTCGTTCCGGTTGGCCGCCTCGTCGGCTTGGCGGCTCAGATCAATGGCGCGCTTCACGACGGTCAACGGCACTCCCGCCTGCTTGTCGATTTCGACGTGTACCAGGCGGTTCCTGAATTCGTGCTGCAGGGCCTTGAAGTACTCCGGCTCGGTGACCTTCCCTTCGCACACCACAAGAATGCGGTGCTTGGGATCGCGTTTGGCCAGCTTGCGACCAATGTCCCGAATCCGGTCCCGAAATCGCCGCTCCATCTACGTGGGGTCGCTTTCGTTCTTCCTGGCTAGGTCCAGCGATCCGATGAACGGGATGGCGCCATAGCGGCCCTGCAAATACCCCCGTTGCAGGTTTTCCGTGGGTCGCGGTTTGAAGTCCGTGAGCGGGTACAGATGGGTTGCGCCGTCGCGATCCTTCTCGGTCAGCCAGACCTGATCGCGACGCAACGGCGGAGGATCGCTCAGCAGGTTGCCGAGCAGGGTCGAGTCATGCGTGTTGAATAGGAGCTGAGCGCCTCGGGGATTCTTGGCGGGGTCCTGGAAGATCTGAACGATCGCCAGGGCCAGGGTGGGGTGCAGTGAATTCAGCTCGTCGATGGCCAGCAAGCCCCCTTCTTCGAGAATGTGCACGAGGTGCGGCAATATGCTCACGAGCACCTGCGTGCCGTTCGATTCCTGTTCCAGCTCAAACCAGACCCGAGTGAGGTTCGTTTTGTTCTCGTGGGCGAATGCGAGTTGCGGACGCCGAGGGCTGGTATCCCCTTGGTGTCCTCGACTGCCGGGGGACCGATCCTCTTCCACCATGAAATCCTCGATGCCCAGATCGGACGACGTGAGCAGGGAACGCACTTGGCCTCGACGACGATCGAGATCCGGCAGGATATTGGGCAGGGTCAGGTTCTTCTCGCTGAACTGCTCCCACCATCGGAATGCTCCTCGCAGCCGCAGGTCCGTCGACGTCGAGCCCGAGAAGCCCAACACGCGCAGGCGTTTCGAGAACCATTGATAGATCGGCGTGAGTTGGGGGTGGTTGTTCTGAGCGGCGGCCGATAGAAAGAGACTGTTCGGACGGGTAAGAGCCTCGATCGCCTTGTTCTCACCGGACAGGTTTCGCCCGAAATCGAAACTTCGCCCGTCACGGGAATACCATTCCTGTTTCCGCCCAGACGGCCAAGCGTTCAACCACTCTTCAACTACAGCATCATCGGTTACCGCGAATCCGAACTCGTAACGGACTCCACTTACCATCATTTGAACCGCGAACATGGAAGGCAGACTTTCGTCGTCAGTGGTCAGCAGTAGGTGTGGATGTCGTGGAATCCCTAAATCGGGTTGCCAAGTCCGCTGGGAAAAGGCAACGGCCTTGGCCATGAACGCAAGAGCGTCCAGCACGTTCGACTTTCCCGAGGCGTTGGCGCCATAGATGGCTGCCACCGGCAGAAGTGTCTCGCTCAGGCCTACCGGAT
>PMKP01000474.1 GCA_003157775.1 Myxococcales bacterium
CGCGACCGCTTGATCCAGGGTGAGACCCTTGGCCTTGCGCAGCTCGAAGTACGTGTTGGCGTAGTCATCGAAATTCGGTGGCTTGGTCATGTCCACGATGTTGATCTTGTCGAGCGACAGAGATGCCGACGCCGCGGTCGCCTTGATCTTGTCGGGCGCGCCCAGAATGGTGATCTCCGCGATACCCTGCTTGGTGGCCAGCGCGGCAGCCTCGATGATGCGAACGTCCTCGCCTTCTTGCAGGACGACCTTACGGGGACTGGTCTTGGCTTTGGCGTGAATCTGTTCGATGAAGGTGGGCATGGTGACAATCTCCTCAGGAGGCTTCAGCTTGCACGGCGCGCGCACGCCGAGCGTGCGGGCCGGGCAGTGCCCGGTTTGGGTGCGCTTTCCGGCCGGTCGGGTCTGTGCAGGAATCGGCTGGCAGGGACGGCCAGCGCCGGCAAGCGATGGGGCGACACAACGCCGGCAGAGTAGACCCGCCAGCGGGCCTGAGCAACAGGCTTCGATCGGATTCTCGCTATCCCGGACGCTGCGCCACCAGCGCCTCCGCGTCGGCCAGGTCTTTCTCTCGTTCCGTGGCGCGCTTGGCGGCGATCAAGTCGTCTCGGCCGATGATGGGCACGGTAACGCCATCCACCTTTGTCGTCATCCGACGCGACCATGCCTCGGCAAAGTGGAGGCCGCGCATGCCCTTGACAAGATCGATACGGTCGGGTGGAACGCCGATCCACACTACTTCAAGCGGTGACGCCGCACTCAGATGTTCGACCGCCAGCGCAGGAGCGCCAAACCTGGCCAGCGCCCGGTAGGCGCATTCCAGGTTGTCAGGGGCGTCGTCCAGCCAGACGTCCATGTGTCGGGTCGTGCGCGGCTGACCGTAGAAATCCACGGCGTAGGCTCCCACGAGCAGGTACCGGGCGTCGACATCGGCGAGCGCCCGCAGGATCCTGACGAAGTGTTTGTTGAGTTCCAACTTGGCCTCCTCTGGTGTAGGGAGGCACAGGATCGCATGGAAACGGTCATCATGGCAGAGGGAGTGTGCGATTTGATGGGGGAGGCCGAAAGGCGGCGAGCGCGAGCGGTCGGCCTGAGCGGGGGGGGGTGCGGATCGCGGCTGGCCGCCTATTTCTCGTTCACACTTTCAAGCGTCCGGCGGACCGCGTGGGCCAGCTCTTCGGGCGTGAAGGGTTCGTGCAAGAGACGGGCGCCGCTTTCAAAAACCCGACGCTCAGCCAGCGATCCGTAGCGCTGGCACGAGACGAACAGCGATTTCAACCCAGGCAAAATCCTCTCCATCGAGCGCACGAACTCGCGCCCGCGCACGCGCGGCGTGGCCAGGTCGGCGATCAGCAGGTGGATGGTGCCCTGGTGAATGCGCGCGAAACCTTCCGCATCCGCCGGACTCATGGCCTCAAGCACGGTATACCCCAGACGGCGCATGATACTGCACGCCAGGCTGCTCACCGCAGGGTCGTCGAGCGCCACCAGAACGGTCTCGCCGCGCGCGCCCGCTCGTTCGATCAGGTCTGGGCTCGGGATCTCATCGGACGGATCGCGCTCGCCATTGCTCACTCGATCGGCGACCTGCGCAAGCGGACCACCTAGCTGCATAGCTGGCAGCTCGTCCGTCCGAGCGAGCTGGGTAGCGCTCACGTCGAATGCGTCAACCACGACCAGGGGCTGGTCGTTGGGACCCGACACGGTCCGGGCCAGCGCTTCGAAGCTACGCCAGCCGCCATCGGCTCGGCGCACGCGCAATTGGACGTCTGCGGGTTCTTCCGCCGGCGTTTCTGTCACCACGCCCAGCAGGGCCGTGACGGCTGCCACGTCATCGGGGTGAACCATCTCCAGAAAACTGGTGCCCAGGAGTTGACCGCGCCGATAGGCCAAAAGGCGGGTGACGGACGGGCTGATCTCGCGGATATTGCCGGTGCCATCCAGCACCACCAGCAGGTCGGTCGGGCCATGATCCGCGCCTTCGCGCAGAGACGGGGGGCATCCGGGTTGGGACTGTCGTGGGTTTGCTTCGCGTACCATCGGTTCCTTGCTTCTCGCACTCGCGGCCGGCTCTCCTACGTCATCGCACTGACCCCGAGAGCCGACTTTACCGCGCGCCCCAGTTCCTGGACTAGCGCGCTCTTGGTGACGAAATCGATGGCCCCGGCCCGCCGCGCCAGTGTTGCGTAAGGAGACTCGGGCAGCGAACTGACGATGATGACGGGCAGAAGTGGCTTGACGGCCCGCAGCTCTCTCAGAATCTCGATGCCGCTTCGGCCCGGCAAGCGCAGGTCAAGCAGCACTAGGTCAAACGGCTGGGTCCACGCCAAGCTCAGACCCTCCTCGCCGGATGCCGCCGAAACCACTTCTGCGTCAGGCACCGAGCCGGCCAAGAGTTCGCCGATCCGTTGGCTGACGGCAGGGTGATCATCCACCAGCAGAATTCGCGTAGGCCGTCCAGGGCTGGCTAGCATGCGTTCAGTTTCCCATGTCGGCCGCGTCGCATATGCCGGGAGCTGTCCGATTCGTCTGTCGGGCAGTGTCCTACAAGCGCGGCAGGAAAGGAAGTTCAGTCGGCCAAGCCTTCGCGCAAAGCGTACTGAATCAGCTCGGCGTTGGAATGCATCTGCATCTTCTCCAGGAGGCGTGTGCGATAGGTGCTGATGGTCTTCTCACTCAGCGCCAGCCGCGCGCTGATCTCCTTGACGGTCTTGCCTGCCGCAATACCACGCATGACCTCAAGCTCGCGGTCGGAAAGCCTCTCATGAGGGGCTCGTGACGAATCGTTGCGCAGGCCCTTGGCCAGGGTTTCTGCCAGACGCGCGCTGACATGCGTGCCACCCATAAGAACCTTGCGCACCGCCCCCGCCAACTCTTCGGCTGCGCCCTCTTTGTTCACGTAGCCAGCCGCCCCAGCGCGCAAGGCGCGCAGGGCATAGTGCTCCTCGGCGTGCATGCTCAGCACCAAGACCGGCACCGCGGGACGCAGCCGTTTCATGTCCCGGAGCGCATCGACGCCTCCGCGCCCAGGCAGCGAGATGTCGAGCACCACCACGTCCCAGGCTTCTCTTTGCAACTTCTCCAGAGCCTCACTGGGTTTGCTCGCCTCTCCGAACACCACCTTTCCCAGCGACTCGGTCAGGATGTCCCGCACTCCTCGCCGAACCACCGCATGGTCATCCACCAACAGTACCCTTGTCATCGCTCATATCCTCGGCACCCAGAGCCAAGATCTAAAGTGACACCGCGCATCGCCGTCCCGTCGCAGCATTGCATATCGCGGTCGCTCACATGAGCCGCTCCGGCGTGACGCCTCGTTCTGCTGCTTGGTCCCCAACACACCCTCTATCATGAGTGATATTCGCTGGTTTCAAAACGGAAGCCACGGCTTCTGCCTTGGCTCTTGTCCATTCCTCTCACCGCGGACGTGCTCTGCGAGCGCGTTGCCCGTGCACGTGCCGGCTATTCCCTACAGGACCGTTATGTTGAGCACACAATGAGTATCGCAATAGACCAGGGCATCAGGGGCGGACGATGGCTGGAGGTTGGCGTCCGTTGCTACGCCGTTGAGGTTCCCATTGTCACATTGCTCACCCGGGTCGATAATGCCATCGCCGCAGAAGTGAGGTGTCAGGCATGCGAACGTGCATCCACCAGTCCCCAGATTGTGACCATTGGCCTTGCCCTGGTCGCATTGTTCTGGGCCATTTATTGTGCCATCTCCGCAGAAGGCCCCCCACTTGCATTTTGTCGTACACCCGTTGTACAGGGTGTCGCTGTTCCGCCCCACGCAGTCCGCGGCGAGCGGCTCGTTTGGATCTGTGCCATCGCCGCAGTCGCATTCCTCGCCGGCTGACCTAATCCCGTCGCCGCAGCGGGGAGCGCATTGTGACAGCTTGGTGCTGAAGCCGCTGAGAGTGAGCTGGTAGTTCGACTCGGGCGGGTGCCGGTCGGCCCCGAAGATGGCAATCTCATAGACACTCCCGCTGTTCATCTTGAGATCGACGTTTCGGGTGCGGAAGTCATCCGGTGACACGGGAACCAGGTTCCCCGCGTTTTGGGGTGTGCACCCTGCTGCTACGTAGCCGGCAGCGGTGGTGGTGATGTTTCCAGTCGCGTCAAGACAGCCGCCTTCCGTGATGGTCGCTTGATTTGGACCTGAGCCACCGGTGACGACGACCTTGCCCGGCGTCTGTTGATGAACGCCGCCAAGATCGATAACCAGGATGCCGTTGATGAAGACGAAGAGATCGTCGTCGCCGAAGAACTGGAGGGTGAAGGGCGTAGTGCTGTCATACACGAAGAAGTAGCGGACCTCATCGCTGAAATATGAGTCGTGCTTCACGCCCGGAGTGTTTGCCACCCAGCAGCCATTTGAGAAGTTGGCCGCGGTAGTCCCTGGGCAATCCGCCAGCGTCACGCGGGGTGGGAAGAAATACTGGGAGCCCTGGCAGGTGGGCCAGATGGGAGTTCCACTGCCATGGTTCCAGTAGGGCCATAGGTCACATAGCGTGACCTGGCTGGGATTCAGCGTATCGAGGGGGTAGAAGCCATTGTCCGGGCCCGCAAGATGCGTCTTGCTGGCGTACTGGTAGAGCCCGGTCCCGGTGGCGGTCATCTCGAGAGTCGAGATGAAGGTCGTGTTCACGCTCTTGTCATCGGTGAACCACTGCTTGAAGCTGTTCGCGTCCTTCACGATAGGCACCACCCCGTTGAAGATGGGGCCACCGATGGTGCCTGTGGTGTAACCCTTTAGGATGCCAGTTACCGCGCCCGATTCATTGGTCAGGCTGATGGCGGTGCCGACGTTGCCGCCGAGGTAGCCGCCAGCCCCGTTGGAGAGCGGGCTGTCATTGCCAGCCTGGGTATAGGTGCTGGGAATGTATTGGGCAGAATTGGTGATGCTCCAGTCGCTGAACTGGCAAGCGCACTGGTAGTTGGCACGCTTCGCGTTTAGGATCGGCTTGCCATTCAGGAGATTCGGGTCTGGAATATCCCAGCAACGCGCGGTCGAATCGTTTCCCTTGGCCGGCCCGCCTGAGTTGGGAACGCAGATGGTCGTGGGCGAGGTGGATCCGTTCCACTTGTTGCCCAGCCAATAGAAGTCGGGGTGGCCACCAGGGGAGATATTCTCAGGCTGGAAATCGCGGTAGATGATGGGCATCTCAAGGCACTGCTTGCCTGCGTTCGCAGGCAATGTGCAAGGCGACGAGTCCAGTTTCGGCGTGGGGGAACAAGTGAACCCAGCCTCCACCTTGCAGGAGGAGGAGCAGCCGTCACCATCGAGCAGGTTGCCATCATCACAGTCCTCGCCCGGATCCTTATTTCCATCGCCGCATGCGGTAGAGCAGGCCTGGTTGTGGCCAGAGCTATCACGACAATTCGGCTCCTTGGTGCAGGTCTTCG
>PMKP01000122.1:0-11351 GCA_003157775.1 Myxococcales bacterium
TCGTTGACCGCGATGACCGGGTAGAGCAGTTTTCCCGCCTTGGCCATGGAGCGTAGCCGGTGCACGCCGGTGGTGGTCTCTTCGGTGCCGCCGATGACAGTCTTGACCAACTCTCGGTGGCGGTCGTGCACACTGAAGATGAGGTCAGCGCCGTCATCGAGAGTCAGGGTGGGCTTCATCTCCAGGGTCTTGTCGATGCACCAGTAGAACTCGTCCTTGGTCAGGCCGTGCCAGGCATAGATGGATGTGCCTTCGGCGGCCAGGGCAGCCGCCACGTCGTCCTGAGTGGAGAGAGGATTGCAGCCTGACCACGAAACCTCCGCGCCGGCAGCCCGAATGGTGCGGACGAGCACCGCGGTCTCCTTGGTGACGTGCAGGCAACCCGCGACCTTCATCCTGGCAAGAGGCTGCGTCTTGCGGCCCTCCTCGCGCAGGCGCAGGAGAACCGGCATGCGGCTCTCGGCCCATTCGATACGCAAACGGCCGGCATCGGCCAGTTTCGGATTGGCGATCTTGAAGTCGGGCATGAGGCTGGAAAAGCTACGGGCGACACCATGCTTCGTCAAGCGGATTGGCTGCTAGGCGTGTTTTTGCGCCCCGGGCGGGCTAGAATGGCGGCGCTTATGGCCGAGGTCGATTCTTCCTTGTCCGACACGACGCCGCACACGCCGTCCGGGAACGCGCCTGCAGAGGGAGCAGAGCGATTTGATCCACTGGTCGGGACCGTCCTGGCCGAACGATATGCGATCGTTCGCAGGATCGGCGAGGGTGGCATGGGGGCGGTGTACGAAGCCCGCCACGCCATCATTGGGAAACGCGTTGCGGTCAAGGTGTTGCTGGAGAAGTTCTTGGAGAACCAGGAGCTGGTCGCCCGCTTGTTGCAGGAGGCGCGGCTGGCAAGTTCTATCGGTCACGAAAACATAGTGGACGTCACCGACTATGGCACCACGAACGATGGCCGCGCGTTCGTGGTCATGGAGTTCCTCGACGGCGAGGCCCTGGCCCAACTGGTGATCCGTGATGCGCCTCTGCCCGTGGAACGGAGCCTGAGCATCCTCCGTCAGGTTTGTAGTGCGCTGTCGGCCGCCCACGCCAAGGGCATCGTCCACCGTGACGTGAAGCCCGAGAACATCTACCTGGTGCGACGGGGCGAGGTTGACTTCGTCAAGGTGGTGGACTTCGGCGTGTCCAAGGCGGTGCAGGTGCGCGAGGAAGGGCCGGATTGGCAGCGGCTGACCCGCACGGGTACTGTGCTGGGCACGCCGCTTTACATGTCGCCCGAACAGGCTCGCGGTGGCGAGGACGTGGACCACCGGACCGACATCTGGGGCGCGGGGCTGATGCTGTATGAGTGCCTGACCGGCGAAGTTCCCTTTCGCGCCAACAACTATCTGGGCGTGATCTCGCAGGTGATCACGCAGGAAACCGTGCCGCCGTCGCAGCTTCGGCCCGAGTTGGGCATACCGGCCGCAGTGGACCGCGTGGTCATGCGCGCCCTTGAGAAGGATCGCGACCGGCGCTACCAGCAAATGGCCGACTTCGAGCACGATCTAGAGCGACTCCTGGCCGGGGATTCCACGGTCGCCTTGCGGGAGGTGCCGGGGCCTAGCGAGGCGCCGGCTGGGCATCCTCTGCGCTGGCCACTGGCGGCGCTTGGCGTCCTAGCTCTGGGCGTGGCGATCGCGGTGGCGTTGGTGGGGGGCGGGCGGCAAGCGCAGTCTCCCGTGGCGCCTGCGCCTTCGAAGCCGGCGGTGACTGTGACGCCGTCGGTGGCTGCGCCTGCTGCCCACCCGGCGCCAGCCATTTCTGCGCCGGCGCCCGCGACGCCTGAGCGCGTTCGGCGCGGGGCCAAGCCACACGGTTCTCGCACCTCCGGCACCGCGGCCGCGGCCGGCCCGGTCGAGCGCGGCAAGAAGTCCAAGGCCGACGACGCCGTCGCGCCTTCGCCCTACCAGAGTGACGAGTGAACCGAATCGCGCCCGCTCCCGGTTGCGTCTTCCCGAGGACCACAACTCGACGGTTACTTGCGCTCTGGCCCGTGACCATGCTGGTGGCGTGCCTAGTCGCGGGCACGCCGGCGCAAGCGCAGGAGGCCGATCGCGCCACGCAAGCCCGTGAGCACTACCAAGCGGGCGTCAGTCTCTTCGAGGCTGGCAACAAAGAGCAGGCCCTGGTCGAGTTCCAACTTGCGCACGAGCTTCTGCCGAAGAAAGAGAATCTCTTCATGATCGCGCAGTGCCAGTACCACCTGGGCTTGCTCAAAGAGGCGCGCGCAAGCTACCAGGAGTTCTTGGTGCAGCCGTCGAGCGAGGAGCTGGCCAACATCGCCCGCCTGCGCATCGATGCCATCAACCGCCGGCCCGGCGTGCTCGTGATCAACACCGTGCCTGACCAGGTGCAGGTTCGCATCGAGGGCGATGGCCAAGGGTTCAGCGGCGACGCACCCAACGAGTTTCGCGTGCCGCGCGGGCGCTACCGGGTGACGGTGGCCAAACCCAATTTCGTCAGTCAGGACCGGGACGTCGCCATCGACGTGGCCGAGACCAAGCCGCTGTTCTTCAAATTGGACCCTATTCCGGCGCGCCTCGAGATCCGCACCGTGCCCGGCAACGCCACGCTTTATGTGCGGGGCAACCGCGCACAGAACCCCTACGCACAAAACGTGGAACCAGGGAGCTACGAGATCTACGCCGAGGCCAACGACCACCTTGCTCGCCGCGATCTTGTGTCACTGGCGCCGGGGCAGCAGCTCAAGCTCGACTTCCCTCTTGTGTACGTTCAGCGTTCAGGACGGCCTGAACTCATCGGCTTCTGGATCGGCATGGGCGCAATAGGCGGAGGCATGGCCGTAACCACCCGGCTCGATCCAACCCAGCCCACCAACCTGTTTCTGATAGGCGCTGGCGCTCTGGCGGGCGGCATCGGCGCGGCTGTGATCTCGACAGCCCTGGTTCCTAGCTACATCAGGGACAACCTGGCCCTGTTCCGCATCGGCGCCGGCTGGATTGGCGATGTGGAAGGGCTGTCCTTGGGACTCGCGCTCACGCAAGGGAAAGGCGGCGCGTGGCTGGGAAGCGTCGTGGGCCTGAGCGCGGGCTCGTTGGCGGGATGGTGGCTGGAAGACCACGCACCCAACTACGGTCGCGTGGCGGTGATCCAAAGTGGCGCGTTTCTGGGTGGGGCCGCCGGACTGTTGGCCGTCCCGGCCTTGGGCTTCGGACTAGAATCCAACGGCACGACACGCGCGGATCGCATCGGCTGGGGCATCTTGGCCGGCATCAACGTCGGGTTGGTGACCGGGTTGTCGCTTGCCTACTTGCCCGACCAGCGGGCCTACGGGCCGAGCTGGCAGCGGGTCATACTGATCGATCTGGCTGCGGTGGCCGGTGGCTTCACCGGCGCGCTTATACAAATGTGTATTTCGGGTCAGACCAGCCAGGGGTTCTGCGGCAACGCAGAGATCGGGCCCATGGCTCGCTATGCCCTTGCCGGAAGCGTAGTCGGCCTGGCGACTGGCTTTTTCCTGACCTGGAGGTACGACAAACACAAAGACAATCTCGCACAAGAGAGGCCAGCCCGCGGCGTGCCCTTGCCGGGGGTGCTGCCGGTGCAGACCACCGACGGCCGCTGGGCATTGGTGCCCGGTCTTGTGTCACAAGGCCAGTTCTAGACCATCAATCAGGCAGCGACCGTGTCCTTCGGGGCCGCTGCGGGCGGTGTTTGCGCCAGCAGCTTGCGGCCGTGCTCACCCACGTGGCGCGAGTCGTCCGCTGTCTCGACCCGATCGGGAAAGTCCTCGCGCCAAACCGGATCCATGACCTCCTTGAGCTTCACGGCGTACTCGTCGAGACCGGCCGCCAGCACGTCGGCGATCTTCTCGGCGCCCGCCTGTGACGGCGTGGGATGGAACTTGCGGATGGCGTCGCGGAGGATCTGCGGCCGGTCGATGATGGGACAGGGCCGGTACAGGTTCTTCACCTCCCGGTTGCGCTCGCGCACGTACTTGAAGTAGTCGCTGGAAACCGCCGTGCGCAAAGATACGTCTTTGATGTTGTGCACGGAGAACTGGTGGAAGACACAGGGCTCGACCCCGCCTTGTGAGTTGATGTGGAAGTAGCGCCGGCCCGCGCTCAGGCAGCCGCCCACGATGGGGCCGTCGCACCAGAAGTCAGCGGTCACGATGGGCTTGGTGCGCCTAATCTCGCGAATGCGCCGCAGCCGGTGCAGGCGCTGTTCGGGTGTGGGCATCAGATTGAGATCAGGCTCACGGCCCACCGGCATGTACGAGAAGTACCAGCCGATCAGACAGCCCTGGCCAGCCCAGAAGTCGATGAACTCGTCAGAGACGATGAGCTCGTTGTTCAGGCGGGTGGGCGTTCCCGAGAAGCCGAAGATCACACCCTCATCTTTCATCGCCGCCATGCTATCGAGAATCTTGTTCCACACGCCGGCGCCGCGACGTTCAGTGGTTTCCTTCTCGAAGCCTTCCACACTCACGCACGGGATGATGTTACCCAGCTTGGCCAGCCTGGGTGCCAGCTTGCGCTCGCCAATCAGCGTCCCGTTGGTGTAGGTCATGAAGATCATGTCGTGATGCCGTTCGCACAGCTCGAGAAAATCGTCGCGAATAAAAGGCTCGCCACCCGAAACCACCGCCAGACGCAGGCCCAGCTCCTTGGCCTCGGTGTAGATGCGGTCGAGGTCGGCGGTGGTCAGGGAGTCCTTGCGCTTGTAGTACGCCGAATAGCAGCCGACGCAGGTCAGGTTGCAGCGCATGGTGGGGCTGATGACCATGCACTGCGGGTAGTCGTCGAGCTCGCGCTTGTTACGCTTGCGGATGTCGCCGCCCAGGATCATCTGCTCGCCCGCGAGGTTGTGTACCAGGCGCGAGACACAGTTTCGGTTTAGGCGTCGTGACTGGCGCTTGAGTTCAGTGAAGAGCTTGACCAGGAAGTCCGAACCTATCGGGTCGTTGAGGTACTTGGCCTGGCGCTCTATGTAGCGCTGGATGGTCCGCGTGGGCACCAGGTTCCAACCCAGCACGGCAGCGTCGAGACCAAGATGCACGATCCCTCGTTTGAGCGACTTGCCGAACGAAAGGTTCATCACGTTCCTCCTAGGGGGACAAGCTACGGTCGATTCGGTCACGTAGTATAGTGGCCGACAGCGATATGTCGAGTCCTGCGCCGCTTCTTGTTGCCGCATCGGGATGCCTGGCTCGGTAGCTATGCGGCCATTGCCAGCCAGGGGCGAGTTTGTGGCGTTGCCACGTGGCACTGTGGCGGCTGCCCTGCGCGCGCATCTGCGCGGTCAGAGCTGGAGCGATCTGCGTGGCCTGTGCTCCTCCGGCAAGATCAGCGTGAATGGAGAGCGAGAGCTGGACCCGGCGCGACGATTGAGCGGCGGCGAGACCGTGGCCTGGAACCTCACCGCCCCTGACCCACGCCGCACGGCAACCCGACCCGAATTTCGCATCGTGTACGAGGATGGCCATCTCATCGTCATCGAGAAACCCGCAGGAGTTTCCAGCGTGCCCTACGAGCGCAAAGAGAGAGGCACGGCCCTGGACCTCATCCGCGAGGCCTGGCAGCGCCAGGGGAGGCGTGGCGCTACGACGCCGCTCTATACCGTCCACCGCATAGACAAAGACACCTCGGGGTTACTCTGCTTTGCCAAGACCAAACTGGCTGAGCGGGGGCTTCACCAGGTGTTCAAGTACCACCGCGCGCAGCGGGAATACGTCGCGGTTGCCCATGGGCAGGTGCGGCCGTCTCGCATCGAATCGCGCCTGATCGCCGACCGCGGCGACGGTCTGCGCGGCAGCACCCGGCGGCCCCATCAGGGCCAGCACGCGGTCACTCACGTCGAGGTCATCGAGAACCTACCGGCGGCCACGGTGTGCCGCGTGCGTCTCGAAACCGGGCGCACCCATCAGATCCGAATCCACCTGGCCGAGAAGGGGCATCCGCTGGTGGGAGAGACCGTTTACCTACGCGACCACACGCGCGCTGGCCGCACCCTTCTGCCTTGCCAGCGCCTGTTGCTCCATGCCGCCACCCTGGGGTTCGATCACCCGGTCACAGGCGAGCACCTGCATTTTGCCAGCGGGCTGCCGCCGTCGTTCGAGGCTGAGCTGCAGCGCCTGCGGCGTCGCTGATGCCGCCTCTCGGACACTAGCGACAAGAACGCGTCGGCCCGGCGTGCAGCGAGAGATAGATGATGGCACCCACGAGAATGAAGATGAACGCCGTTATCCAATAGGCTGCGGGGCGGGCGTAGTTGAGGGTCCACCCCGTCCCGATACGTTTGGGCACCCACAACCGGTCGTCATCGGGGTTCGCATAGAAAAGCCCGCACCGGTAATGGTCGGGATCGTGAACGTGGGGCATGTGGATCTGTATTTCCCGAACCATGAACACCAGGCCCAGGCCGAGAAAGATGAAGAAGACGACGAGCCCGGTGTGCAGCGCGGGCATGCCCCACAAGGCCATGGCCAGGCAGGAACCGAGGAGAAAAGACATGCCAAAGGTCAGAAGGCCGCGCAGAGCCTGAAAGCCCGCCAGTTGCGCCCGGCCCAAGTCCTTCTTGGCCGCCGCAGCCACCACGCCAAAGAGAAACAGCACCAACCAAGTCACGATCGGGGCGGCGAAAACCACCACGGGCAGGTGGGCTTTCGACGTCCAGCCGTTGGGGTTGCCAGCAACGCTGAAATGCGTGGGCACGGGGTCAGGCAGTCTGGGCAGCAACCGCACGTAGTGGACGAGCAGGCCGGTCAGGCCGGCGAGCGCCCACAGATCCCATTTCGAAAACAGACCAGGCCGCCGTGCGTTCATGTCCGCTTCACCCGGGAAAGTCGCTAATCCCCAAAACTTGTGCCCACCGCGCGTGCCGCCGTCACCAGCGGATCGTCGGGTCCAACTTTGCGCTGCTTGCCGGCCACTGACTCGATGGGAACCGCGCCCAGCTTGCCCCCACTGAGCACGACCAGCTGCCCCTCCGCTCCATGCATGAGCAGGTCGAGGGCGTGGTAGCCGAACATGGTGGCCAGCACGCGGTCGCCGGGTGTGGGCGAGCCGCCGCGCTGGATGTGGCCCAGGATAGTCGCGCGCGCTTCCAGCTTGGTCGCGGCCTCGATATCGGCCACCAGCTTGTTGGCAATGCCGCCCAGGCGAATGGGGTCCGGGCTGGTTTCCACCCGGCGCTGCACCACCACGTCGCCTCCCTTGGGCCTGCAGCCCTCCGACACACAAATGATGGAGAAGCGCTTGCCCGCCCGACTGCGCTTGCACAGGACTTCGCACACCTTGTCGAAGTCGTAGGGGATTTCAGGCATGAGGATGATGTCCGAGCCCGAAGCGACGCCGGTGTGCAAGGCCAGCCACCCGGCGTTACGGCCCATGACCTCGACCACCATCACCCGGTGGTGGCTCATGGCCGTGGTGTGGATCTTGTCGAAGCACTCACACGCGGTGTCTACCGCGGTCTCGAAGCCGAACGTGCGTTCGCAACCTTCCAGATCGTTGTCGATAGTCTTGGGCACGCCGATGCAGTTGATGCCATGTTTGACCAGGTTGTCCGCGCCGGTCATGGTGCCGTCGCCCCCGATGCAGACCACCGCGTCGATCTCATTGGCGCGGAGGTGGTCGTACACCCGGTCTGTCACATCCGTCCATTCGATCTTTCCGTTGCGTTCGATGGCGAAACATTGCGGGTTGGCCTGGTTGCTGGTGCCCAGAATGGTGCCGCCCAGGGTGAGGATGTTGGAGACATCGTTCCAGCTCAAAAGGCGCATGCGGTTCTGGATAAGCCCCAAAAACCCGTCCTCGATGCCGTAGACCTCGAGGCCATAGACGTGCATGGCCGTCTTGGTCACAGCCCGGATGACAGCGTTCAGCCCGGGGCAGTCGCCTCCGCCCGTGAGTACCCCGATGCGCTTGATGGTAGGCATGGGAAGCATTGTACGGCATATCCATACCCAGGGGATGTCTCAGAAAACTGAGAGACTTGTCAGCTAACTACGCAGTATCAGCGGACCAGTCGTTTGGCGCGAGCCTTGCTACGTTCAGGTTAGCTATGCGCAAGGACTTTTATGCTGCCTTGGCACTATCCCTTTCGGCCTGCGGCGGCCGGCATTCAGGCGGCGACGCGGCGACCGATGCCCGCGCCGACACGCGCCATTGCACCTTCGAGGGGTTCGCACCAGCCGTGAGCTACGCGACCACCAACGAACCGTGGTCCATCGTCGCCCTAGATCGCACAGGCAACGGACGTCTTGACCTCATCGTCACCGAGCGCGGCCCCAATGGGAGGACGTCCGAGCTGTTGGCCAATGCGGGCAATGGAACATTCGTGCTGTCGGCATGGTACGGTTCCAGCAGCAACAACGTTGGCAGCCTGGTCGCCGCCGACTTGAATGGCGACGGCAAGATCGATCTCGCAAGCGAATCGGACGGCTTCGATGGGATCGACGTCAGTACTGGCAACGGCGTGCTCGGGATCGACTTCGGCGCCGGCAACGGCACGTTCGCCTCGCAGTTGGTCACGTACCCCGCGCCGCAGAACTACGGGGAGCTTGCGGTCGGCGACTTCAACGGCGACGGCCACCCCGACCTCGCGTTTTCAGGCTACGACTACATCATGAGTGGCGGCTTCATCACCCCAGACGGCCGCGTCGCCACACCCGGGCCCGAGCAGGCCAACTTCGCGCTGAACGTGTTCTTCAACACCGGCGACGGTACGTTCCGGGCGCCCGTGACCTATGCGAGTCCGGATTGGTTTCAAGGTGTCGCGGTAGGCGACTTCGATGGCGACGGCCATCTGGACATCGCGGGAAACACGGGCGCCGGGTTCGGCGTGTACTTCAACGCGGGTGACGGCACTTTTCGCAGCGAAGTCACCTACGTCGTGAACACCGACTGGGGCGCCTCCGGGCTGGCAGTCGCCGACTTCAATGGCGACGGCATTGCAGATGTCGCCACCACGACCGTCCTGAACCCCAACGCAGCCAACGAAGCAATCGTACTCGAAGTGTTCACCGGCGCGGGCGATGGTACTTTCAACGGGCCGGTCAGCGATCCGATCACCAGTATTCCTACCGTTGATCAGATTGTGAGCGGCGACTTCAACGGCGACGGCAAAGCCGACCTCGCGATGGTGATCGGGCACAACTCCCAGGGCGGATTGATCGAACCCGTGCCCGTGGTGGTGTTCGAGAACCTGGGCGATGGGACGTTCGGTGCACCGGTGACCTACGGCGTGGGCGGCGATTCCATGCAGTACGGGACGGCTATTGCGGTGGGCGACTTCAATGGCGACGGCGTGACCGACATCGCGGTGACGACGAGCAGTGAGGAGTCGCCGTATCCCGTGGCGGTGAACGTGCTCCTGTCGAAGTGCGAGTAACATGACTGGCAGAATGCCAACTGCCCCATCGTTTTCGCTTCCTGCGGGAAGACCTGCGCCCCCACCGCCGCTAGCGCCACGTGCGTCCCGAACCCGTCAGGGACGAAGGCACCTGCGCTTGGAAGTGAACACTGATTCCAGCTTCGGCGGGGAACTTGAACACTTTTCTTGAAGGGTTCTCACTAATGGAACCCTTTCAACGCAAGATGGAAACCATTCGTGGATGGCGCGCCGAGTTAACGATGGGCTTTGCCTGCCTGCTGGCCACGGCCATGGCCGCTCCGAACGCGCAAGCGGGCACGACGATCCAGCTCACGAACTTTGGCTCCAACCCGAAGAACCTTCCGATGTACCTCTACACCCCGAGCAACGTCGGCGCGAAGCCGCCCATCTTGCTCCACCTTCACGCGTGCCATGCCTCAAACGGCGGCCAGAGCATGTGCAGCTCGGGAGATTCATTCGCACAACAGGCTGACCAATACGGATTCCTCATGGTCTGTCCTTCGGCGGTGAGCAGCGACCAGTGCTGGGACGTTCACTCGACCGCGGATCTGACCCACAACGGGACGGGCAGCGATGCGGAGGGGATGATGTCGGCGATCAACTACGTCATTGCGAACAAGAACGGGGACGCCAACCGGGTCTATGTGGCGGGCTATTCCTCGGGCGGCATGATGACCCAGGCTTTGATTGGTGACTATCCCGACGTGTTCAAGGCAGGCGCGGCCTTTGCTGGCGTCCCCTTTGGTTGTTTTGCCCAGGGCAATATCGACAGCCTGGGCTGGAGCTCGACCTGTGCTAATGGCCAAGTGACCATGACAGGGGCGCAATGGGGCGATCTGGTGCGGGCCGCCTATCCTGGTTTCACCGGCACTCGTCCGCGTATCCAATTGTGGCACGGGTCGATTGATACCACTGTCGCCTTTCACAACTTCGGGGAAGCGATCAAGCAGTGGACCAACGTGCTCGGGGTGAGCGAGACACCAACCTCAACCGAGAACAATGCCATTCAAACCGGCTGGATCAGGACCCGCTATGCCGACAGTGCGGGCGTGGTTCAGGTTGAGGCAATTCAGGAAACCGGAAAGGGGCATGGTGATCTTGTTGTCGATCCCGAAGCCGGCGCGGCCATTCATTTCCTGGGTCTCGACGGTTCAAGTCCCGTTCCCGACGGCGGCACCGTCACCCTGAAGGACAGTGCCGTCGCTGATACCGCATCTCCCGATGCCTTCATAAAGACGGATACGGCGGGAGGCACCGGTGGAACCACGGGCACGGGCGGCGTGATGGCAACAGGTGGAACAGTGGCTGCCGGTGGGGCAAAGACCTCCGGTGGAGCGCCGGCCACGGGTGGCGTGTTGGCTACGGGTGGCGCATCGGGCACGGGCGGCGTGATGGCAACAGGTGGAACCGTGGCTGCGGGTGGGGCAAAGACCTCCGGTGGGGCGCCGGCCACGGGTGGCGTGCTGGCCACGGGTNNTGCTGGCCACGGGTGGAACGGTGGCAGCGGGCGGCGTGCTGGCCTCGGGTGGGGCATCGGCTACGGGTGGGGCATCGGCCACGGGCGGTGCAGTCCGCACTGGGGGCGCGAACAGCACGGGCGGCGTGATCCAGACAGGCGGCTCGCTGAGCACGGGTGGCGGCATGGCAGAAGGAGGCAGCGCCAACACGGGTGTCACCTCCAGCAGCTCCTCCGGCTGCTCGTTGACCAGTGGAAATCCCAATCGATTCGCACCTGGCAGTCTCTTGTTGGTTCTCGGTGTTCTGATCGTTGGCTGGCGCCGACGCGCCCGCAAGTGATTGGAATGGAACCCCCCTAACGACCCCGTCGACTCGGCTGCGGCCCGCGTGCGCCTGGCCGCTTGAGCAGAACCATTTCGGGACGCTCCGCCACCACGACGTATCCGGCGCCCTTGGCTCCCGCCACCTGTTGCAGCTCTAGCTCGGTG
>PMKP01000122.1:11463-11623 GCA_003157775.1 Myxococcales bacterium
CCCCAGTGGAAGGTGGCGACGGCCGTCGCACAAATCAAGGTCGCGACGGCAGCCCGCCGTCGCACGCGGCCGAGGGCGGCAAGGGTCAAGGCCGCGGCCGGGAAGATATAGGGGATGAAGTCGGCTCCGTACTGGTAGCCGATGTCGAGCGTCGGCCCGT
>PMKP01000239.1:0-3811 GCA_003157775.1 Myxococcales bacterium
GCAATACACGCTCAATTTCACCGGCGACGATGATGTATGGGTCTTCGTCAATCGCAAGCTGGCGGTGGACATGGGGGGCATTCATACACCGGTCGAGGGACAGATTGTGCTCAACGCGACCGGTGGCGGGACAGTCACCGTGACCCCGAGCGCGGGCGCTGCCTGCNNCGATCTGGGCATGGTGAACAACGGGGTCTACGAGATCGTCGTGTTCCAAGCCGAACGATGTTGGAACGGCTCGACCTACAAACTCACCCTGAGCGGCTTCAACGATCTGCCGAGTTCCTGCGTGCCCACCTGCGGCGACGGGATCATGGTGGGCGACGAGGAATGCGACTGCGGCGACGGGACGGTGCCGGTCCCTGCGAGCTGCGTGGGCCCGAACAGTGACACCACATACGGTGGCTGTACGACAAAGTGCACTTGGGGAACCTTCTGCGGCGACAACATAGTGAACGGGCCGGAAGAGTGCGACAACGGCAAGGACAACGGAGCGACCTACGGCAGCAGCGGTTGTACCGTCGGCTGTACCAAGCCCCATTTCTGTGGCGACGGCGTGGTTGACACCGACCGTGGCGAGCAATGCGATCTGGGTGACGCGAACGGTGGCGACCTGTGCGGGTCGAATTGCAAGCTTCCCATCCAGTAGAAAGCGGGTCAGACGTTCCGCCAAGCCAGTAGAAGTAATGTCAAGCAGTCGCAGTCGGTTCGATCCTTGTCGCATCCGAGTAGCTCCGAGCTGGGTTGCGGTCGCCGCCTTGGCCTCGGCCGCCGCATGCGTGCAGAGTGCTGGCCAGAGACCCAAAACGACGACGCAACCTGTGCAAGTCGCGCTCACAAACCAGCACCAGGTCATCACAGGCTTTGGCGCATCCAGTGCATGGACCGCCCCTTCCCTCACCGATGCCGAGGCCGAGCAGTTTTTCTCGCCTGAGACGGGCATCGGGCTTTCCCTGCTGCGCGTACGCATCGCTCCCGACCTAACTACCGAGCTTGCCACCGCGCAGAGCGCTGCGGCCCGCGGCGTGTCGGTCTGGGCGGCGCCCTGGTCACCACCCGCAGAGTTCAAAGACAACAATTCCACCAGCAACGGCGGTTCCTTGCTTGCCGCGGATGCGCCGGCATGGGCCAGCCAGCTCGCTGGCTTTGTCGCGAACATGGCGGCTGCCGGCGTTCCCCTGGCAGCCCTGTCCGCGCAAAACGAGCCGAATTTCAAAACAGCGGCGTGGGACACCTGCATTTACACGCCAACCCAGCTCGTCGCATTCATCGACGAACTTGGTCCTGCCCTGGCAGCACAGGGACTCACCACCCCCGTCCTTGCGCCTGAAACGGAGGATTGGAGCAGCTTCGGGCTTTTTGCCGATTCCATCCTCGCCGATACGCAGGTTGCGGCGGCGTACGTCGGCATCTTGGCGGCACATGACTACGGCGGCGGGTTTCCCTCTGTCTACGCACCTGCCCAG
This sequence comes from Myxococcales bacterium, assembly GCA_003157775.1. Classification (GTDB taxonomy): domain Bacteria; phylum Myxococcota_A; class Polyangia; order Fen-1088; family Fen-1088; genus Fen-1137. The sequence goes on from PMKP01000239.1 coordinate 1,467, forward strand.
GCTGCAGGCAAGCAAGTGTGGGAGACCGAATACTACGACCAAACCACCAAGGGGAGCGATCCCGGCATCGACTCGGGCCTCGTGGTGGCGCAGAAGATCCACGATAACCTCGTCTATGGCGAGGTGAACGCTTGGCACTATTGGTGGCTCAAGCCGCGCGGGGATACTGACAACGGGGCACTTGCCGGCAGTGATGGGCAGCTCACCCGGCGTGCCTATGTTGTCGGCAATTGGAGCCGCTTCGTGCGTCCGGGATTTTTCCGGGTAGATGCCAACCCGAGTCCGCAGGATTTCGTTCATGTCAGCGCTTTCGCCGATCCGGCCAGCGGACGCGTGGCTATTGTCGCCGTCAATTCAGGCAGTGGCGACGCAGAGCAGGTTTTCTCGATCCCCGGCACCGTTCTTGGCGCCGTGACCCCTTGGATCACCTCCGCGGACTTGGCCCTGGCGCCCGCAGATCCCGTGCCGATTGCCGACGCCGGGTTCACCTTTGTGCTGCCCAGCCGCAGCGTCACGACCTTCGTCGGGGATCCATAGCAAGAAGCTACGCGCCCCTGCGGCGGCACTGGCCAAGAACTGGGAGTTGAATCCAGGTCGCGCAGGAGCAAACTGAAGGTCTCATGTCTAGTCGTATTTGTTCTTTCTTCTTGAAGCTGAGCGTGCTGTCCACGTTGGTCGTCGTCGCGGTTGCAGCCGGGTGCAGTCACGGCAGCGGAGTGAGCGGCACGGGTGGCAGCGGAGGCACGACAGCTAGCACCGGAGGCACGACGAGTTCTGGGGGCACGACGGGCAGCACTGGGGGCAGCATCGGCACCACTGGCGGTACGACCGGCAGTACTGGAGGCGCGAGTAGTTCCGGGGGCACGACCGGTACGGGCGGCACGACCACTGTGCTGCAAGGAGTCTTTGTAGCGACGGGGAACATGACCGCGGCAAGGTGCAACCACATGGCGACGTTGTTACAGAACGGGAAGGTGCTGATTGCCGGCGGAGGAAGCGGGACTTTCGCGGCTGTCGCGAGCGCGGAGCTGTACGACCCAAGCACCGGGAAGTTCACACCCACTGGTAGCATGAGCGCGAAGAGGTGGAGGCACACGGCGACGTCGTTGCCAGACGGGACGGTGCTCATTGCCGGCGGATTCGACATCAGCAGCAGCTATCTCGCGAGCGCGGAGCTGTACGACCCGACAACCGGGAAATTTGCGACCACCGGCGACATGACGGCGGCGCGGGGGTTTCACACGGCGACATCGTTGCCAAACGGCACGGTGCTGGTTGCCGGCGGAAACAGTCTGAACGGGGCTCTCGCGAGTGCGGAGCTATACGACCCGACAACCGGGGCATTCACTGCCACGGGCGGCATGTCCGTGGCAGGGCTCAATCAGACTGCGACGTCGTTGCCGGACGGAAAGGTGCTCATCACCGGCGGACAGGGCCAATCCATCGTGCCTCTTGCGAACGCGCAGGTGTACGACCCGACTGCCGGGACGTTCGCAGCCACTGGCAGCATGGACGTGGCGAGGGAAGAGCACACGGCGACCTTGTTGTTGCCGAGCGGGAAGGTGCTGGTTGCGGGCGGGATTTTTCTCGCGAGCGCGGAGCTATATGACGCGGCGGTCGGGACCTTCTCGGCTACCGGCAGCATGACTACGGCGAGGGCAGACCACACGGCGACCTTGTTGGGCAACGGAAAGGTGCTCCTGGCTGGAGGCGGCGATGCCAGTTCGGAACTATACGACCCAACCGCTGGGAGATTTGCCGCAACTGGCAGCATGACTGCGAAAAGGTATTTCCACACGGCGACCTTGCTGCTGAGCGGGAAGGTGCTCATCGCCGGCGGGACATATGATGGCAATACGGCTTTCGCGAGCGCGGAGCTGTACCAATAGCTCAAGCGTCAGAACGGCTAGGACCTACTTGGGACCCACCCGATCCGGCCCGGAAGGCGCGGCCGGCCGCGTGCTTGGGCATGGCCGAAGCTGCGCGTCTGGCCGGAAACATCGCCGGGGTTGCGGCGAATCCCCAGCGGTGGCGCCGTGCCGTTCGCGAAGCCCGGCTGCCTATCACTTGCGCGGGGTCCACGTCGCCCCGGAGTCAGATGACGTGTAGATGTAGCCGCCGAAGGGGCGGCCAGTGGCGATTAGGTTGCTGGATACCGCGACAAGCTTCGTGCCGTCCGATGATGATGCCACCTGCTGCCAGTCCTGATCGGGAGCAGTCGTCTGGGTCCAGGTCGCCCCCGAGTCTGCCGACGTGTAGATGTAGTCGGCCGCAGCGACGAGCTTGGTGCCATCCGCTGACGACGCCACGGGAGACCAGCTTTGCTGGGGAGCAGTCGTCTGGGT
>PMKP01000239.1:3874-4008 GCA_003157775.1 Myxococcales bacterium
CAGGTCGCCCCGGAGTCAGATGACATGTAGGTGCACCCATTGCCGTTGCTATCGAGGCCCGTAGCGACGAGCTTTGTGCCGTCCGCCGACGACGCCAGGGACGTCCAAAGCTGCTGGGGAGCAGTCGTCTGGGT
>PMKP01000009.1 GCA_003157775.1 Myxococcales bacterium
CCCGTTGTCCAACCCGCCGTTGCAGCGGCCGAAGCCGCGGAAATCCTCTCAGAACTTAGAGGCTCAGCAGGGCTCCGGGCGCCGGTGTATTATCGACCAGCAGTTCACGGCTTCGCCGCTGAACGGCAGATCGTTATGCGGACAAGCATCACGAGGGGAAGCAGATGGTCCGAGTAGGTGGAAGAAAGAAGCGCAAGGGCAAAGTTAACGTCGCGAAATCACCGTCTGGCATTCTGACAGGGATTCCTCGAGAGCCAAGCCAGGTCGACGACTCACCCATGTCGCTCACGCAATCCAAACTACGCAGATCGTTCTTGCGCTATTGGGTTCTCCTGTCCGCAACGGTTCTCCTGCTGGTCGTCCTTCCCGGCGGGGGCTATCTTTACTTGGTTCGCGAGAGTTCCCTGCCTCAAGCCGGAATCAGCGGGGTCGAGGTCCTGAGCGACTGCAAATCAAAGACTCGTGGCTTTCTCACCCTCCAGCCTCACTTCAAAGAAGGCTACTCCGAGGTGTCGATTGGTCTTGAAAACGCGAGGGAAGTGCTACCCTCCTGCACTACGCTGAAGTTTCACTTGCCAAGTCCAACTGGCAGCCACAGCTACCTGCTTCCAAGTCATCTGCCCAACGAGCCCGGCTTCGAGCCGAATAAGGACTTGCGCCCGTTCCATCGGCCCATCAAGGGCGTTTATCACGATCCGCTTGGTTTCGACGTGGTGACCATACTGCTGAAGGACTATCCTGACTTCACCGGACACATAAACTACCTCTGGGCCGGTGGCCCGAAGCGTGTGTCCTATTCGGGATACAACATCACCCTGTCGTTTAGTCCTCTCAGAATAGATGGCGAGCCCCTTGAACCCAATGACGAATTTCGGTTGTCGATGCCCGTTAGGGATGGCTACGCGCTTGCGGCCAGCCGGCCGACACCTTCAGCACACAAAACACTAGGCGACTTGTCTTTCTACTGGTTTGACCTTGGTCGCCAGGAATCGACTCTCTCGATTTCCTTTGAAGAACAGACTCGCGGGGCGATGAAGCGATTCTGGACGCCCATTCTGCTGAGCATTTCGGTGGGGGGCCTATTGCTCCTGATTGCAGAGTTTGTCGGGATGCAACGGGCGAACAGCGCGAGGGGAAGGCGTCGTGAAGCCGCATAACAGCGCGTTGCGGCCGGCGGCGCTTGCGCGCTGCTGAACGCGCAATCGTTATGCGGACCCCTAGAATGGGATGACCTCCAGATGAACATCGACTTGAGCGGCAATCGAATCAGGAAGCTCGTCAGCCAGTTGGTGTCGACCGACCTCATCGAGCAGCGGTTGAAAAAGTACCCCGAAATCGCATGCCACTTCTCCGAGCACATCGAGAAGTGCTGCGCTGAAAAGCGCTATTGCCACCAGATGGCCTGGCGTCTTGGCACCTGGACATCTGAACACATCTTCGGGCGGCTGGACAAACTGCTCGGGCTGGTGAAAGCAATGCCAGGCTGGAGCGGTGAGCGGGGCCTGCTAGCCAACCCTCAGTACAGCAACTTCTGGAGCCTCATCTGGCAACTTCAGGTCGCCGAATGGCTCGTCAGCCTTGGTTTCTCGCCGAAATGGAACAATCCCGGTCCCGATCTCACCGTCGAGGTCGATGGGCAGCGCGTCTGGTTGGAGTGCTACTCAACGGTCGGCCTCTACGAACCCGTGGAGTTCCTGGGCGAAATCCTTCCAGCGATTCATCCCGACCTCAAAGTGGCCTACGCCGCTTCGGGGAAATCCGCCGCCGTAGATGGGGCACTCCTGGAGAGTTGCGTGGTCACCGTAGAGTCCGAGTTGCCGGCGGCGGTAGAGAAGGCCCACACCGGAAAATGGCCCATCCTGCTGTACGCCAGCCCTGATGACGGAGCGATATCTGTGCGGCTGTACGGGGACGACATTGACCATTACGACCCATCGCTCGACTGCGGACATACGCTCGATTTCGAGGGACACTTTCGCAGAGCCCTACACCAGGCATTTAGGGGGAAAATCGGAAAGAACGCGTTGGCGAACAATCGACCCAATGTGGTGATGGTCAACCTCGTCGTGAACGAACTCTTTCAGTTATCTGTTGACCCCGTTCGCCATCTGAGCGAAAGGCCTCGTGCTCTGATTCCGTCCAACGTAGTGACTGGATCACCGGACCTCGATGGTGTCATCTGGTCAATGACAGGGATTGACGAGAAGCTCACGACCAAGAGTAGCCAGTGCGTGTGGAAACAGCTCGCCCATCCGCTGCGGACGAGTGTGGAGCGTGGGTCCGCCGCATAACATGCCGTTGAAGCGGATGGTCGGCCGNNCACCGCTTAACGGCAAGGCGTTGGACGGACCGAGAGAGGGCAATCAAGTGAGTCAAGAAGACAAGGCCAAGCTGATCGTCGATGCAGCCGAGATCGCGTTGGTCACGACTGGTGCCATCGTGGGTGGACCTCCAGGAGCGGCGCTTGGAGTTCTCGGCGTACTTGCGAACAAGATGGTGTCGCCTCTTCAGCGCTTCAGAAGAAGGCGCGAACATAGGTTCCTCGAACGTGTTTCGCACTTTCTTGAGGCCGACGACGCCGAAGGTGCCGCGCAGTTCGTGGCGGAACATGCCGCGGACGAGCAGTTCTCGGACGCACTCGACCGAGGCTACGAGAAGATGCGACGCGCATTCGACCCACTGGCCGAGGAGTGCATTTGCGTCCTCGTTGCGGACCATATTCGGTCAGGGGCGGTGACCGACCGGCGGTTCGTGCGAGCGGGAAACCTGCTTGAGGTTTCCGACAAAGCCGATCTCACGACGATCAATAGCATCTGTGAGGCCTACGTGGCCGCGACCAGGATCAACGGTGCCGGCGTGCTCGGGATCGTATTCCACTGTCGTGGCGTGCCGAACAAAAGGGGGCCGTTCTTTTTTGTGGTCGCGTACGAACGATCGAAGGTCATCACCGGCATCAGCGAGAATCTCGATGCGCCGGCGAACTTCGAGCGAGTGGTCCTGCAGATGGAAAGCCATGGCTTCGGAGAGACCTTCAGGGGCTTTGGTGAGAGCCCGCCCGACGACCGAAAGGAAGGTGGGCCTTCTTCTCTCCTGGAGCTTCGCCCGTCAGACCATGCGGCCATGCTCAGCCTCTATCGCTACCTTGCACCTGTGCGCGGCGCGACCTCGTGAGGGGGCTGGGTCGTCCAACAAGGCATTGCAGGAGAAGGCTCTTGCGCGGCGCCGCTGAACGCGCAATCGTTCGGCCGAGGTTCTCGGACGAAGAGATGTCAGGAAGGAATGCACGCACTACATGAAGGAACGATTTCATCTCCTGATGGTCGACGATGACCGCTACTACACAGAACCTCTCAGGTGGGAGCTTGATCTCTGCGGTTTTGATGTGACGTTCGTCTTGAACGGAACCGACGCACTTCGGATCGTACGGGAGTCGCCGCCTGAGCGATTCGATGCCGCGATTCTTGATGTGATGATGCCCCCGGGAGATGAACTTACGACGGACGTTACGCACGCAGGCCGCCGAACTGGCCTTGTGGTTGCGCGCGAGATCCGCAAGATGCGGCCTCTCCTTCCTCTCTTTGGCTACACCGTCTGCGATGACGCGGAAGTAGCGGACTGGTTCGCGAGATTCGGAAGTGGCCTCTTCCACAAGCCAGTAGCACCGAGCGAGATCTCGCGAGAGGTCCTACGCATATTGAAACGTGAGCGTAGAAGACCCAAGTGCTTCATTGTGCATGGTCATGACGACCTGGCAGTCTTGGAGCTCAAGAACTACCTGCAGAACTCCCTTGGGCTCCCCGAACCGGTCGTCCTTCGCGAATTGCCGTCGTCCGGCCGGACGGTGATAGAGAAACTTGAAGAGACTGCCGATGATGTCGAACTGGCGTTTGTCCTGCTTACTCCGGACGACGTCGCCCATCCCGCACAAGGATCAAATGAGATGAGGCGTCGAGCCAGGCAGAACGTAATCTTCGAGGCGGGCTACTTCCTAGCAAAGCTAAAGAGACGACGTGGTGCTGTCGTACTTTTGCACAAGGGAGCCGTCGAAATTCCAACCGACATCGCCGGGATGATATACATCGATATCAGCGGGGGGATTTTGGCTGCAGGGGAGGCTCTTCGGAGGGAACTTCGAGAGTGGCTGGCATAGCCAACAATTGCGGCCGTCCAACCCGGCGTTGCACCCGACGATCGGCCGNNAACGAGATTCTGTGCAAGGCGCTCCGCCAGAACTTGTCTTGCCTTGCGCAAGCAATGCATCGGCTCGGCATCGAGCCGATGCATTTATTCCAATTTCGCCCCTTTGAGGTTTATCCCTTGCGCCAGGTATATGTCCGCACTGACTTTCGCCCCGCTGAGGTCAGCCTCTTCGAGATCCGCCCCTCTGACTTTCGCCCCTCTGAGGTCCGCCCATGCGAGGTCCGCCCTTTTGAGATTTGCCCCTTCGAGGTTTGCCCCTTTGAGGTTCGCATTTTGGAGGTTTGCCCCTTCGAGGCTCGCCCTTACGAATTCCGTCTCTAGAGGTTCGCCGCTTGCGCGGTTCGCATTTAGGAATTCATCCGGCCATACGAGTTTCGCGCCTCTGAGGTTCGCCCCTTCGAGGTACGCCCCTTCGAGTTGCGCCTCATGCAGATCGGCCCTCCCATCACTCCCCTTCCACGCCTTCCTTAACTCATTCCACGCCTGGACGCCTTCCTTCAGCTTCGTTAGATTCCCTGGGTCACCCATGAAGTGAGCTTATCGTAGATGGGCGCGGGTGGAAAGGCGAATTGCGCCCGGTGAATTGCGCTCGGCAGGCCGGATCCTGGTGTAGCCTTGTGGGCAGAAAGGAACGGCGAATGGACGGTCACACCGGGCGCACGGAACACACGA
>PMKP01000168.1 GCA_003157775.1 Myxococcales bacterium
GCCATGCAGTCCGCATCCAGCGCCGCCCGGCTGGCGCGCGAGGCGCTGGCCCTGGCCAGCCAGGCCTATCGGGCCGGCGCCACCTCCAACCTGGAAGTCATCGACGCCGAACGCCGCGCGCACGACGCCGACACAGGTGCAGTCATCGCCGAAGACAACGTCCGCCAGGCTCGCCTCGATCTGCTGGCCGCCGGCGGGCAGTTTCCGTAGCGAAGCCACTGCACGACACGTGCGCAATTTTTCGCGAGGCCACGTACGGCTTGTCGATCCGCTGCGTGGCCGCGAGGCGGCCGTGATCAGCGGGCGCGGCTGGCGGCCAGGTCCACCCGCGCCGCGATCCAGGGATAGGTCTTGGCCAGGCCGGCGCGCAAGGTCTGGGACGGCCGCCAGCCCAGCTTTTCGAAGATGAGCTGGTTGTGCGAGCGACGGCCCCGCACCCCGAGCGGGCCCGGCACGTTCTTGATACGCACCTTCTTCCCGGCGACGTCCATCACCAGGTGGGCCAGTTGGTTGATCGACACCATCTCTTCGGAGCCGATGTTCACCGGTCCAGTCCAGTCGGACCGCATGAGCCGCGCCACGCCTTCCAGGCACTCGTCGATGTAGAGGAAGGAGCGCGTCTGGCTGCCGTCTCCCCAGATGAGGATCTGGTCGCCCTCGGGGGTCTCGGCCACCTTGCGACAGATAGCGGCCGGCGCTTTTTCCTTGCCGTCGTTCCAGGCGCCCTCGGGGCCGAAGATGTTGTGGAACCGCGCGATGCGCGCCTCGATGCCATAGTTGCGCTGGAAGGCCAGGTATAGGCGCTCCGAGAAGAGCTTCTCCCAGCCGTATTCGCTGTCGGGCGCCGCCGGGTAGGCGCTTTCCTCGACGCAGTTGGGGTTGTTGGGGTCGAGCTGGTTGCGCTCGGGGTAGATGCAGGCCGAAGACGAGTAGAACAGCCGCTTGACGTTGCGGCGGTGGCAGGCCTCGAGCATGTTGAGGTTGATGAGAGCCGAGTTGTGCATGACGTCGGCGTCGTTCTCGCCTGTGAAAATGTACCCGGCCCCGCCCATGTCGGCGGCCAGTTGGTAGACTTCGTCGAACTTGCGGTCGACGACCGTTCGGCAGCTGACCGGATCGCGCAGATCGCACTTCACGAAGTCATCGGCCGCGGTGGGCGAAAACTGCGGAAACTTGAGGTCGGCGCCGCGGACCCAGACGCCTTCCTGCTTCAGCCGCTTGACGAGGTGGCTCCCGATGAAGCCGCCAGCGCCACATACCAGTGCGGTTTTCATGCTCGCTCCTTAGCGTTTGGCCGCGCTACGCACGGCGTCCAGCAATTGGTAGATCAAGATGGTGCGTCGGCAGTAGAGCCAGTAGTTGATCGTGCCCAGCCAGGGCTTGCCGATGGCGCGGGCGTACTTGCGGGCCAGCTCGTTGGCGACGCGTAGCGTGGGCTCGATCTGGCCGCCGGTCTTGGCGGCGGCGTGAAAGCGGAAATTGGCCAGCGGCGGCCCGTCGATGATCCCCGCCGGTTCGACCTGGCCGAAACGCAGCCAGAGGTCGTAGTCCATGTCGAGCTTGAGCGATTCGTCGACGCCGCCCACCCGTTCGTAGAAGGCTTTGCGGAAAAACGTCGACGGCTGGCTGATGTAGTTTTCCAGCAAGAGCTTCCGATACGAATACCGCCGTCCGAGCAGGTTCTTGTAGCGGGTGATGAGGCCCCGGATATCGACGTCGTGCTCGTCGATGATCCCGCAGCGACCGTAGGCCCAGTTGATGGTGGGGTGGGCGGTGAAATAGGCCGCCACCGTGGCGAGGGCGTGGGGCCGCAGGGTGTCATCGCTGTTGATCCAGCAGATAACCTCGCCGGTCGCCCGGGCGATGCCCTTGTTGAGTGCGTGCGACTGGCCGCGGTCCTTCTCCGAGATGTAGGAGAGCTTGTCCTTCCAGCGCTCGAGGAGCGCCACGGAGCCGTCCGTACTGCCGCCGTCGATGACCAGGTGCTCGAGCTCGAAGTTGCCCTCTTGCGTGTGGACGCTTCGGAGCGTGCGTTCGAGGAAATCGGCCTGGTTGTACGATGGAGTGACGACGCTGATCTTCAGCAAACGGGAGTCCTTTCCGCCCACGCCTATAACCCGGACACCGGGCCGGGGCAAGGACCGGTCCGCGGCGGGCAGCCGCTCCGGACGCATCAGGCCGCGGCCTGGCGTCCCGCCCAGAGGGGATCTATCCTCCGGCTCGCTTGCGCACGAAATTCCTGTCGAAGTTGATGTCCACCGAAGTGGCCCTGCTGGTCACTCTCTTCGGCTTCTATTCGCTCACGGCTAGCCGCGAGCGGCCGTGGGTCGACGCGCGCATCATGTACGAGGTCGCCGAACAGATCGTCGCCAGCCATCGCGTCGACGTCCGGACCGAGTGGCCCCCCATGAGCCACAAGGGACCGAATGGCCGCCTCTATTCGATCTATGGCCTCTTTCCCTCGCTGGTGAGCGTGCCCGGCGTGAAGCTCAGAGATCTGGCGACGAAGATCCAGCCCGCGGCAGCCCCGATGTTCTTGGTCGTCACCTGTCATCTCGCCAATTCGTTGATCGCGGCCTTGACCTGCCTGCTGTTTTTTCGCTTGGCGCGACGTCTGGGCGTCGGCCGACGCGCAGCCATCCTGACCACGCTGATACTTGGCGGCGGCACGATAATCTTCGTGTACGCCAGGATTCCCATGTCGGAGGCGCTGCAAGCCCTCTGCTTCACCGGTTTCGCGGGCGAGCTGGCCTGCCTTCGTGCTGACCCGAGCCCGCGTCGTGCGCTTGCCCTGGGCGCCTGGGCGGGTGCCCTGGTCAACACGAAGTTGATCTTCTCACTATCCCTCGCCTCTGGCGGAATCTTCGTGGTGGTGATTTTCTGGAGGGACTGGTCGAGCTTGCGTCGGGTCGTCGGCTATTGCTCGTTGGCGCTGGTGCCGTTGCTGGCGCTGGCCGCCGGGTACAACTATCTGCGCTGGGGTGGCCCCTTCCTTACTGGCTACGAAGGGGTCGGCTCTAGTGCGACCGAGAATCCGTTCTTCGGCATCTGCGGGCTCTTGTTTTCAACGGGCAAGAGTGTCTTCATTTTCAGTCCCCCGTTGGTGGCCAGCGTGTTCCTGTCGCGAGCCTTCGTCCGGATCCATCGTCGGGCGGCCGTGGCGTTTGCAGTGGCAAGCCTTCCGCTGGTCTTCGCCTACGCCCGCTTCACGTTCTGGGGAGGCGACTGGAGCTGGGGCCCGCGCTATCTGAACTTCCTCATACCGATCGCGCTCCTTCCGGTGGCGGTCGCACTTGATCGGTGGCTGGCTCTGCCCCGCAAGCGGGCAGCGCTGGGGGCGTTGGCGACGCTGGCCGGCGCGGGTCTCGTCGTCCAGATTCTCGGCGGCGCGTTCTACTGGGATCACTTCATCCGGGTGGCGGCGTCGGTCAAGAACCAGTGGCTGGGAACACCGAACCGCGCGCTGCTGAAACTGGGAGGCCCAGGGATCTGCGCGTGCTGCTTCGAGGACATGTTTGCGCACGATTGGCTGCCTCCCTTCTCGCCCATCGTGGGTCATGCCTGGTTGCTGCGCAACCTGGCGGCGGGGAACGATTGGAGACAAGCCGAGGCGAACGCCCCCTGGCACCGATACACGACGCTGGCGATGAACCTCTCCGACTCCTACCCGCGCGCCCGCATCGACTGGTGGGGACTGCTGTGGCTGCGGGATGATCCACGGGTGCAACCGACTGGGATCGCTCTGTTGATCGCCTTCCTGGGAATATTTCTCGGCGGCGCGGTGATGTTGGTCCGTGGATCGCGCGGGCCGCCTGTGGCCAGCGAGCCGCGTGGGGAGCCCGCCGGCTCGCGCAGGTGGCGGCCGTGACGATTACCTTCCGTCTTTGCGGCTCCGCTCGATCTCCTGCGCGGCCTCACTCAGGCGGGCGAAAATACTGGCCAGCTTGGCCTTGAAGCTGCCGAGGTTCTTGCCGAAGTAGCGGTCAGGGTGCAATTCTTTCGAGGCTGCGCCGAATGCGCGTCTGACAGTTGCAGCGTCGGTGTCCTTTCCCACGCCCAGCAGGTCCCACGCTGAAAGCTTCCGCAGCCGGCGGTGCAGCCGGACGATGCGCGCCTTCAGCTCCAAAGATGCATCCGGCCAGTCAACCAGATCGCCAGCCGCCACCTCCGATCCATCGTCGAGACGTTCGAGCGGAGCAAGCGGGATAGCAATCGGGGTCCGACGGTCTGCTGCCCGCGCGGGCGCAGGTTCGGCCGGCTGGACCCGCGGCCCGGCTGCCGACCCGGCGATGGGGGCCGCAGGCCTTGCCGCCACCGGTGAACCTGGAGCCTCGGTTCCCGCCGCCTGGTCTGGCGCCGACATCCCTGCCCCCTCGGTCGCCTCGGCGGACGGCGTGTACCCTGTGCGCGATCCCTTTCGCGATGACCCGACTGCCACTTCCCCTGGCCCGAGGATTATTCGAGCCTGTTTGAGGTCGCGAAGGATGCGCAGGGTCTCGTCACGACCTAGACTCGACACCTTGCATAGCTCCTCGTAGTTCATGCGCCCGTCCACCCGCGACAGGACGAACCCCTCGGTCGGCGAAAGTTTTTGCCGCGCCAAATCGACGGCGGTGTTGATACGGGGACGATCCGTCCCGGGCCCCAAACCGGCTATCTCATCCTTCGACGTCACGTCCGCCAGGGCCTAACCGCGTGGGAAGCCAGCGAGTTTCGCTCGCCGCGAACCATCGCGGGAGGGTTTGGGAACCCTTTGAGGGTTCCCATCATCGCGTGGGAAGCGGGCGAGCTTCGCTCGCCGCGAACCATCGCGGGAGGGTTTGGGAACCCTCTCAGGGTTCCCATCATCACGACAGCAGCCATTCCAACAATGCTTTTTGTGAATGCAGCCGGTTCTCCGCCTCCTGCCACACCTGACTGGCTGGGCCTTCGATGACCTCGTCCGAGACCTCTTCCCCTCGGTGGGCGGGCAAACAGTGGAGGAAGATCGCGTTGGCATCGGCCCCGGCCATCAGGGCGCGGTCCACGCCGTAGCCGACAAGGGCACGCTTGCGTGCCTCCACTTCCTCTTCCTTGCCCATGGAAGCGAACACGTCGGTAGAGATGACACGGCGCCCGGCGACCGCCTCGCGCGGATCGCGGACCACTTGGATACGGCCGTGCCCCTGGCGACGAGCCGTCTCGAGCACGTCCGGATTGGGCTGCAAGCCGTCCGGACAAGCCAGCATCAAGTCGAGACCGAGCAGGCCGGCGGCCTCGATCCAGGTGTTGGCCATGTTGTTGCCATCACCCACCCAGGCGTAGCGCTGGCTGCGCAGCACCTGCACGACGTCCGGCACCGAGCCCGCGGGAGTTTTCGTTTCGTGCTCCAGAAAGTGTGCGTACACGGTCTGCAAATCCGCCAGAACCTGGCAGGGATGCAGCAGATCCGTCAAACCGTTGATCACGGGCACTGATGCGTAGTCGGCCAGCTCCTTTACCCGCTCGTGGCCGAAGGTGCGCACCATGATCCCGTGGCAGTAGCGCGACATCACGCGCGCGGTGTCCTTGATGGGCTCGCCCCGGCCGAGCTGGGAGTCGTTGCGGCCCATCACGATGGCGTGACCACCCAACTCCCACACGGCCACCTCGAAACTCACGCGGGTCCGCGTGGATGCCTTCTCGAAGATGAGCGCCACCACACGACCAGGGCGGGTGGCGTGGGGCGTGCGCACCTGGCGCAAGAAACGAAGTTCCTCGGCGCGTCGGATTAACGCCGCGAATTCGGCCTCGGTGACGTCCCACAAACTGAGAAAGTCGCGCTTTTTGCTCATGATTCACACCTCGGACAATACTGCATCAAGGATCGACAAGGCCTCGTCGATCTCGGCCCGACCCACCACCAGCGGCGGAGCGAAGCGCACGACGTTTCCGCCCGCCACCGACACCAGCAAGCCATGCTCGCGCGCTTTGACCACCACGGCGGCCGCATCACTTTCCATGACCAGACCTTGCAGAAGGCCCCGGCCCCGCGCGCTGCGTGTCTTGGGCCGTCGCCGCTCGGCCATGCGTGCGAGAGCCGAGCCCAGGTAGGCGCCGGACTCCTGGCAGCGCCCGAGCAGGTTCTGTTCATCCATGACCTGCTGGATGTAGAGAGCCGCGGCCGAGGCCAGCGGGTTGCCGCCAAAGGTGGCGGCGTGGGTACCGGGCGCAAAGGCTTCGGCGACCGTGTCGGTGGCCAGCATGGCGCCCATGGGCACCCCTCCGGCCAGACCCTTCGCAAGGGTGACGATGTCAGGCACCATGGCTTCGCGCTCAAAGGCGTAAAAGGTTCCTGTGCGGCCCACGCCGGTCTGCACCTCGTCGAAGATGAGCAGCGCGCCCCGCTCGCTACACAAGCGGCGCAATTCCTGCAGATACCCCGGCGGTGGAAGGTTGATGCCGCCTTCGGCCTGGATGGGCTCGGCGATCACCGCGCAGGTGCGTTCGGTGATGGTTTTTCGCGCCGCCTCAGCGTCGCCAAAGGGAATGAAGCGCACGTCAGGCAAGAGCGGGCCGAAGCCTTCGCGATACTTGGCCTGGCCAGTGACCGAGAGCGCGCCCATGGTGCGGCCGTGGAAGCTGCCCTCGAATGAAATCAGCTCGACGCGTTTGGGTTGGCTGCGCACCACGATCTGGTAGCGCCGCGCTAGCTTGAGCGCCGCCTCGTTGGCCTCAGTGCCGGAGTTGCAGAAAAACGCTTTGCCGGCGAACGCTCGCCGCGCCAACGCTTCGGCCAGCCGGATCTGGGCTTCGATGAAATACAGATTCGAGGTGTGATGCAGGCGCGTGGCCTGCAGGGCGAGGGCCTGGGACAGGCCAGCGTGGCCGTGGCCCAACACGCAAACCGCGATCCCTGCGGTCATGTCCAGGAAGCGTCGCCCATCCACGTCCCACAGCACGCAGCCTTCCCCGCGGCTCATCACCACAGGAGCCCGGTTGTAGTTGTTGATGAGGAGCTTTCGGCCCGCGGTCAGCAGTTCTTCGCTTAGAGACATGGAGCGAACACCATAGCAAATGTCGCTCGGATTCGCAGGCTCCCCACGCGCTCTAGGCCTTGCCGCGCTGGCTGCTGAACGCCGCAGGATCGGCGCCCACGGTTTCGTGGTACGCCTCGTCCCAGGCAGAAGCCACGGAGGCGTCGAGCACCAGATTGGGACGCACCGGCGTGGGCAGCCAGCCGCCAGCGCTGATTTCCCCCTCAAGCTGGCCAGGCGCCCAACCAGCGCAGCCGAGCAGAAGCTTGAAGACCGCCGGACCCTGGCCACGAATCAGCGCGGTGAAAGCGGCCAGCTCGCCGGTGACCCCGATCTCAGATCCAACCGCCATCTCCCCGGGCAAGGGTTCCGGTCCGCGGCGGTAGACCAGCCATCCGGCCGCAGGCGCCACCGGCCCACCCAGACGCACGGGCGAAGCGAACGAGGCCGTCTCCGGGATTTGCTGTCCTTGCGGCAACAACTCGGACGATGCCAGAAGCTCGCGTACCGACATCAGCTCACGGCCGTTGATCACCCAGCCGAGCGCGCCGTCTCCACCGGAGCGGCCCAGCAGGACCACGCTGTGTTCGAAGTTGGGGTCGTGCAAGGTAGGCGCCGCCAGCAGCATGCCTGGGGCCAGGTTGTCTCTCGCGGCGTCCTTCGCCATGTGTATTTGATTCTACGCCAGGGTGGGGCGTGCCGGGCGATAATCTACTTCGCGTTCCACACCATGAGTGTATCTGGCGAACCTCGGGCTCTGAATATGTCACTGGCGCTCTCACGCGGGCCGCGCGTTCACAGCCCCGCCGATCCGCTGTCGAGCAAGGACAGGTCCGGAAAGCCCGAGGCCGGCGCCATGTCCATCGTGCGCGCGAGGGAGTCGAAGGTCACGCAATCCTCGGAGGCGACCTTGATGTCGTCCTTGTCCGGGTGACCGGTCTTCACCTTCTTCAACTGGCGCGTCCGGCAAAGGCGAAAGCGAACTGGCTCCTGTGAGCTACCGCCAGCGCCGCCAGCAGACCAGGCCGGCGAGGGCGAGGCCGAGCAGGGGCAGAAGAAAGCTGTTGCCCGACCTGGATGTGGTCTTCGTCACGGAGCAGGAGGAATGGGAAGGGACGTGGACGTACTGGGTACTGCGATAGTCGCTCGCGCTGGCCAGAGTCAGGGGGAGATCCTCCCCCGCCGGGAAGAACTCCATGGTCAACCGGGTCAGGCGGTCACCGGCCTCGGCCAGGCCCGCCAGCGAGGAAACGTCGCTGGCCTTGATGGCCCCCGAGTACCACAACACAAGACTTTCAGGGCCAGTCCAGTGCGGGAACTCCAATTGCACGTCACCGTGGGTAATCCCGAAGATGCGCCACAGAAAGTCGTTCGAGCTGGAGCCTGGCGTCGCCGAACTGGCGCCCGCCATGCGCGAGGGTACGACGGGCTCCGAGGAAGGGAAGGACAAGGTGACCGGCCCCAGGGCCGTGCACAGCGTTCCACCATCGGGCGCAACCCCTTGGCTGATCCTGAAGGCCAGGAAATACCAGCCCTTCTGCACGTAGTAGGTGAACACGCTGGAGGCCGTGGTGGAGTAGGGATAGCCATAGGCCGTCAGCCAGTCCGTGAACGACGACTCGGTATCGGCCTTGAGCTGGACCCAGTCGAGAAATCCGACATGTCCGCTGGCCACGATGCTCGCGCCACTATCGGTAGTACTATTCACACCTGCCGCGGATCCGCCCCCCAAGGGCATACAACCACCGCCATCCTCAACCGTGACCTTGTTCGGCTCTGACAAGGCAATGGCGGTGGTGAAAGCCTGCTGGTCGGACAGCGCCGGATCTTGCGCAAGCAAGGCGGGAACGGGCAGGATCAAACCGAAGTCACTGGCCGTGCCACAAAAGGTGGGCTGGAACACGTAGGTCTCCACGCCGTCCTTGTAGACAACGATGATGTCCTGTTGCGGGACAACCTCGATACCTGGGCCGAACCCAGCGCCGCAAGGAAAGGCCGGGCTGGCGGCAAGAAGACCCACGAATCCGGAGACAAGCGCAAGGTACCTTCTCATGGCTGGACCTCCGCATAGACGCAACGGAAGCCAACGTTGGGCGCCCACGAATCGGGCAGTTCGGCCTTGCGGCAGGTGGTGCGTAGCGAGTTTTCCCCGCTCACCCAGCAACCGCCGCGCATGACCTTCAAAGTTCCGGCAGCGGGACCCACCGGATCCTGGCTTGGGCTGTGGGCGTAGTAGCTCGCCTCGTACCAGTCAGCGGTCCATTCCCAGACGTTGCCGGCCATGTCGAACGCGCCATACGGGCTTTGGCCTGCCACCCGGCGGCCCACGCGATCCGTGTCACCCACGCAACCGGCGAAATTGGCCTTCGCGCAGTCAGGCGGGCTGTCGCCCCACGGGTAGGTGCGCGGGGCATCGCTTCCGGCCGCGGCGCGCTCCCACTCCGCCTCGCTGGGCAAGCGGCCGCCGGCAAAGGCGCAGAACTGGACCGCCTGCTTCCAGGAGACATGAATCACGGGATAGTCCGCGAAGCGGGGGTCGTCGAAGTAGTGCCCGCGCGCGTTCGAGCTCGGTAGCGAGGGCGGAGCGCAGGTGCCCGCGCTCACGCATGCCCGGTAGCGAGCGTTGGTGACCTCGTAGCGATCCATGACGAGCGCCGAGCCTGCCACGCGGTGAACCGGCTTCTCGTCGGCCGCACCGGTCTCGCTTCCCATCAGGAAGGATCCCGCCGGCACGTGCACCGGGCTTGGATCCAGAGCCGGGGCTGGGCAGTTGGCGACATCGTCGACCAAACCGTTGCAGTCGTCATCCTTGAAATTGCAGGTCTCGACCGCGCCAGGGTGGATGGCCGGATCGCGATCGTTGCAGTCGGGCCCGGCGGCGCAGCCGATGCCGTATCCGTCGCCATCTTGATCGGTGCAAACCGATTCGCCCCTGCCTGCTACCGAGTTCGCCTTGCTGCCCGAACGCGCGAGCAGCGCGAAGCCGACGACACCCAGCAAGACCAGCACAACGGATTTGTTCTTCATGGTCCCCTACCTCTCTGAAGGAATATTGCCAGCAAAAGTGAGTGGGTGAAGCGAGAAGTCGCTATTTCGTGCAGCAATACGCGTGCCACACCGAAACCTCACGGAATCACTCGCCTTGTCTGCCCACCACAAGACATGGGCACGACGCCATTGTCAGGGTCAACGAGACGCTGGCGATAGATGGCCGAGTCTCCCCGTTTCTGCTTTGGTGGTCGTCGGCCGCAGTGGGCGGGGGAATCAGAATGGCGGGCCGGCTAGCAATGGCGAGTTCGGCCAGGGTCAGGGCACCGGCGCGCGCAATTACCAGGCTGGCCCGACGATATGCCGGAGAACACTGAAGTTCGCAGTCGCTGTGCCGGCAGTCGGACTACTGAGAGAGGGGTGGCCGGTATCTGTGGGCGAGGCTGTGCTGTTCTAGCCGGAGTGCTGAGCAGACACGTGGCGATCGGGAGGGCACCCGATCAGCGGTGCCCGCGGTGCGATTCGCCGTGGCCCCTCTGCTCCATGCGCTCTTGGCGGACGCCATGGTTGTTGCGGTCGAAATGGCCGCGGTCATTGTGCTCCGCGTGTTCCCGCCTCTGAAATTGGGCCTCGCCGCGGTGCCCTGGCATCTCCCGTCGGTGTTCGTTGATGTTCGGGCCTTTGGCGGCCTGGTAGTGCCGGTACCTTCCAGGGGGAATGCGCAGCAAACCTCGTGGGACCTCTCGCCCGTGGGCGACGACCCAACCGCCCCGATGGTCTCGCGTGTGGTACCACACCCGGCCTGCGCGGTGCCAGTACCAGCCGTCTACGAAGAAGACCTCTTGGTCGTATTCCGGCACAACCTGCACACCGGGGCTGACTTCGACCAGAGCGGGCGGGGTTTCAAAACGGATTGTCGGTACGCCGATCTGCACCTGAAGGTTCACCTGCGCTGCACTGGTTCGGGGAAAGGCGACCGAGAGCAGCAATGGGGTGATCGCCACGTACGAGACGGCAAACTTGATTCGCATAGACTTTTTCTTCTCCCTTTCAAACGTAGCGCAGTCTACCCCATCGCGCTCTCCACCGGAACACGGCCAGTCCTGCCTGTTAGTTCAGTGAGTCATCGCCGACCCCAGGTTGCCGGGGCGGCGGGCGAAGCTTGGTGCTTGGCGGTGGGACGAGAGCCGCGAGATGCAATCGGATCGCGTGACCAGATTTGCTAGATGCATTCCAGCCATGAAAAGCCAATTCCCGATGCTGCGTGCCTTGGTCTGGTTCGACATCAACAAAGAGAACAACTGGCTCTACGACAGCAGCGCGGCCTCAACCCCTAGGTTCCGCCCTCCTGGCGCTGCCTGCGATGCCTGCCTTAGGGCCGGTCGGCGTTCGGCCGCCCGACCGGCACAGGGGCGCAGGGTAGAGGGAGCTCCGTGCCCCGCTCCGGCGGATCAGGGCCTGGAACTAGGCAGGATCGGGAGGCCTCGCAAACGACGGAACATCCGGAAGCTCGTGGTCAAGTCGGTTTGCCCCTGGGGCGGATACGGCGACAGCCACCCAGCCACGTCTCAGGCGTGCCCGCAGCCCTACGCTCGAAGTCTCTCCAACCTGTCGACAATATCCGCCGCCGCTTTGGGGCGCGCTAGGCTGCGCATGGCTGAGGCCATCGCTTGGCGGCGGCCGGAATCGGCGAGCAAATCGGACAGCAATTGGGCCAGTTCTGCGCCAGTGGAAGTGCGCTGATTGAGCACTATGGCCGCGCCCGCCTGGGCAAAGCGGGCGGCATTCTTGCTCTGGTGGTCGTCGGCTGCAGTGGGCAGGGGAATCAGAATGGTGGGCCGGCCGGCAATGGCGAGCTCGGCCAGGGTCAGGGCGCCAGCGCGTGCAACGACCAGGCTGGCCCGATGATATTCGGTCGCCATGTCATCAATGAAGGGGCGCACCTCGACTCGGTCGCTTACGCTTAGAACACCGTAGCGTTCTCCGCATCGATCTTCATCGCTGGGCCCGGTTTGGTGAACAAGGACGGGCAAAGAGCCGTTCTTGGCCAGCACCTCGACGGCAGTCAGCACCAGGTCATTCACGGCGCGAGCGCCCTGGCTGCCGCCCACCACTAAAATGCGCGGCGATGCGCTCGTGTCGGCACTGTCCGCGCCAGCCGTCAGGGTCGCAACCAGCTTGCTGCGCACGGGATTGCCGATGGTTTCGGTCTTGCCCGCCGGGAAGAATCTTCGTGCTTCGTCAAAGGCGATCATCACGACCCGAACCAAACGCGAAAGAATCCGATTGGTAATTCCGGGGACGCTGTTTTGTTCTTGAATCGCTGTGGGGTAGCGCCAAAGCGCCGCGGCCAGGACCACCGGACCCGATGCGTAGCCACCCACGCCCAAAACGACGTCAGGACGGAACCGCCGCAGAATAGACAACGAGCGAAAGAATGCTTTGGGCAGACGAAACAGGCCGCGCAGGACCGCCATCAGTCCCACGCGCTTGAGGCCGCTCACTTCCAGCAGCTCCAGCGCATACCCGGCGGCAGGCACTGCACGCGCTTCCAATCCGCGCGAGGTTCCCACGAACAACACCTGGCCGCCGCGCCGGACGACCTCTTCCGCAACCGCGATACCGGGAAAGAGGTGCCCGCCAGTCCCGCCGCCAGCAATCAGCAGGCGCATGTCACGACTTCGCCTCGACCACCACCTGCACGTTTGAGCCGTCGCTGCGGCGGTTCTTGCACACGCGCCCGCGGCTCCAGCGCAGGGATTGCCAGAACGACAGCGCAGCGGGCTCGGGGTTGCGCGCGGAAATGTTGGCCAGCACGCCCGCCATGAACAGACTCATGACCAAAGCCGTGCCGCCATAACTGACAAAAGGAAGCGGCAATCCCTTGGTGGGCAGAAGGCCCAATACCACGCACATGTTGACCAGGGCCTGCAGTCCGAAAAGCAGGGTCACGCCAAATGCCAGATAGCAACCAAGGGCGTCGCGCGCCCGCGCAGCCGCGCGCAGGCCACGCCACACCAACACAGTGAACGCCAACAAGACCGCCAGCACGCCGAGCAGGCCCAACTCCTCGCCAATGATGGCCAGGATGAAGTCGGTGTGGGCCTCGGGAAGGAAGAAGAGTTTCTGGTGGCCCTGGCCCAGCCCTTGGCCAAAGATGCCGCCCGAGCCCACGCTGATGAGCGATTCGTAGAGCTGGTAGCCGGAGTTGCGGCGAAACTGCCAGGGATAGAGAAAGGCAAGAAAGCGCCGCATGCGCCAGGGCTCGCCAGCAATGAACACCTTCCAGCCGACGGGCGCAGCCACCAGCACAGACAATAGAATGTAGCTCGTGCGCGTGCCGGCCACGAACAGCAGGCCCAGCGCCGTGACCCCTATGATGACTGCGGTGCCCAGATCGGGCTGTTTGAGCAGCAGCACAAGGAAGATCCCCGTGATCACCAGGGGCGGCAAGAACCCCATGGAGAAGTCCTTGACCTTCCCCGCCTTGCGCGCGAGCAGCACGGCCAGGTAAAGCGCCAGGGCAAACTTGGCCAGTTCCGAAGGTTGGAACGACAATGCGCCCCAGCGAAACCAGCGCACAGCCCCGTTGATCGCCGGCCCTACCTTCAACACCGCGGCCAGCATGGCCATGGACAGGAACAGCAGGGGATAGGCCAGCCGGCGGTAGAGCGAGTAGTCGATCCGCATGCCGACAACAAAGGCCAGCAGGCCGGCTGCGCCGTACGCCGCCTCGCGCTTGAGAAAGTAGGTCCAGTCGCCATAGGTCTTGGCCGCGAAGGCCGCGCCCGCCGAAAACACCATCACCACCCCGAACCCGGTCAAGCCCAGTATCATCGCGACCAGCAAACGGTCCGGTCCTTGCGGCAGGGGCCCGCCGCGGGCAGGAGTCGTGGGCCCGGCCCATCCAGTCATGCGTTCGCGCAGGCTCATAGGGCTCCCTCCGGCAGTCCACCGCGCTCGCCGCGCCTTTGGGCGATGAGACCATTGACCGCGGCCCGGAATGCCTCGGCGCGATGCTCGTAGTTGCGAAACATGTCGAAGCTGGAGCAGGCAGGAGAGAGCAGGACGGCATCTCCGCTGCGGGCCATAGTCGCCGCCTGGGCCACGGCTTCTTCCATGCTGCCCGCGATCTCCACCGGCACCGCCGGCGCCAGGGCCTCGCGCAGCTTGGGCGCGGCCTCGCCGATCAGCACCGCGCCGCGACCGGCTTGCTTCATGACCTGGGCCAGCGGCTCATACGAGCCGCCCTTGTCGCGGCCGCCGGCAATCAGGACCACCGGGTACGGGAAGCGATCGAGCGCCGCCACCACCGCGCCCACGTTGGTGCCCTTGGAATCGTCGTAGAAGAAAACCCCGTCTAGCTCGCCCACCAGCTCCATGCGGTGGGGCAGCGGCCGGAAGGCCACCAAGGCATGACGGGCTTCGGCGGGCAGGGCCCCGGCCAGGCGTCCTGCCACCAGCGCAGCCAAGGCGTTTTCTAGGTTGTGCCGGCCGACCAATCCCAAAAGGTGGGCGGGATAGTATTCGATGGGTCCGCCCGGCAGGCGCACGCACAGGGCATCGCCTTCGATCCATCCCCCCACGGTCAGCGCACGCCGGGTCGAGAGCAACACACGATGGCTGCGAATTTTCTTGGCCGCTGCTTCGACCAGGGGATCATCGATGTTGATGACCGCGAAATCCGCCGAGGTTTGCGCGGAAAAGATGCGTGCTTTGGTCGCCGCGTAGGCCTCCAGAGTGCCGTGGCGATCCAGGTGGTCGGGCGAAATGTTGAGCAGGACCGCCACCTGGGGGCGGAACGACTCAACCGTTTCGAGCTGAAAACTCGACACCTCGAGCACACAGGCGCCGCCCTGCTCGGCTGCTGGCGTGCCCACTGCCTCGGCGAAAGGCACGCCCAAATTGCCGCCCACGAAGGTGGGCCGGCCGTTGGCCGCGAGAATGGCACCACACAAGGTCGTGGTGGTCGACTTGCCATTGGTCCCCGTGATGGCGACGATGGGCGCGTCTACGAACCATGACGCCAGCTCCAGCTCGCCGGTGACTGTGATGTTTCGCTTGCGCGCGGCTTCCACTTCGGGCAAGCGCGGTACGCCGGGCGACAACACGATGATATCGGCGCCCAGGAAGGTCTCGGCGCGATGCCCGCCCACTTCCTGCTTGGCGGCGGCGGGCAACTGCGCCAGCGCTGCGGTCAGGGCCTCGGCCGGCTGCGTGTCGGTGACGGTGACCTGGGCGCCGCGGGCAGCACACAGGCGGGCTGCCGCGATACCCGAGCGTCCCAGTCCCACGACGAGGACTTTCTTGCCAAACAGGGCGCGCTGGTAAAGCTGCATCAACGAACCTTCAGGGTGAGAAGCAGTCCCAGTACAGCGCAGGAGAAGGAAACGATCCAGAAACGCACCACAATGCGCGACTCGGGCCAGCCCATTTTTTCGAAATGGTGGTGGATGGGTGCCATCAGGAAGACGCGCCTCCCGGTGGCCTTGAAGTAGCCAACCTGGATGACGTCGGAGAACAGTTCGACCACGAAGACCCCAGCGATGATGGGGAGCGACAGCTCGGTCTTGGTCGCCAGGGCCACAAAGCCGATGGCCCCGCCCAGGGCGAGCGCGCCCACGTCGCCCATGAAGACCTGCGCCGGGTGCGTGTTGTACCAGAGAAATCCCACGCTGGCGCCGACGATGGACCCGCAGAAGACGGTGAGCTCGCCCGCGCCGCGCACGTGGGCCATGCCCAGGTAGTGAGCGATGTTGAACCCCGCCAGGGTCTGGCCGGCGGCATAGCTCAACAACATAAAGGTGAAGGCGCAGGCGATCACCGGGCCAATAGCCAGTCCGTCAAGCCCATCGGTCAAGTTGACCGCGTTGGAGGTGCCCATTACCACCACGACTAGGCCGAAAATGGCATAGACGATCGCTGGAATAACCAGGGGATGGCGTCCGAAGTTGAGCAGCGGAACCGCCAGCCGCTGTCGCACCGACGGGTCCAGGGCATCGCCAAAGAACAACCAGCCCACCGCCACTGCTCCTACCACGAATTGCACCAGCAGCTTGAGCTTGCCGGGCACCCCGCGCTTGTTCCTTCTCGTGATCTTCAAGTAGTCATCGACGAAGCCCAGTGCGCCGTAGCCCACGGTCACGAACAGCGCCGGCCACACCAGCGGGCTGGTCAGATCGCACCACAGCACGGTGCCGGTGACCAGAGCCATGATGATGAGGGCGCCGCCCATGGTCGGAGTGCCTTGCTTGGCCGCGTGGGTGGAGGGGCCGTCGTCACGGATGATCTCGCCCAACTGTCGCGCGCGTGCGCGGCGAATGAACCAGGGCGCGAGCGCGAAGGTGATGAGCAGCGAGGTCATGGTCGCCAACATGGTCCGCGTGGAGACGTAGCGAAAGACGTTGAGAAACCCGAAACTGCTGCGCAACTGCACGGAGAGATGAAACAACATGACTTAGAACTTCCTTTGCAGGGCCGCTACCGCGCGTTCGAGATGCATGCCACGTGAGGCCTTCACCAAGATCCAGTCGCCCGAGGCAGACCAACTCGACACGACTTGCGCGGCGGCTTCTGGATCGTCCAAAGCTATCGCGCGGCTGGCCGGCAGGCCTGCAGCCATGGCGCCTTCTGCAATTTCTGCGCCCAGTGATCCCACGACTGCAAGGCCGGCCACGCCGAGTTTCACCGCCTCTTCACCGATGGCCTGATGCAGAGCCGCGGCTCCATCGCCCAGCTCCAGCATGTCGCCCAGGATGGCAAAGGCGCGGCCGAACCGGCCTGCCGATGCCACCAGCGTGCGCAAGGCAGCCGACATGGACGTCGGATTGGCATTGTAGCAATCATCCAGCAAGGTGCGCCCGCCCAGCGAAAGCACATGCGATCTGTGCGGCGGAAGGGTCACACCCTCCAGAGCTGCGGCCGCCGGCATAAGCGGAACCCCAAGCGCCTGTGACACGGCCAGCGCCGCCGCAGCGTTGCGTGCGTTGTGCTCACCCGCCAGGGGCAGGCGCACCACAATCGGTTGGTAGCCGACTGACAGGCGTACGAGCGAGCCGGCCACGCCGGCGGGGATGAACTCTATGATTCTCACCAGGCTGCGCACCAGCGCCTGCGCGGCCCTCGCGCCCGCGAACCCGAAGCGTCGCTTGCGCGCCTCGGGCAGCCTGGCCACCTCGGGTTCGAGGCGGGGTTCGTCAATGGGCAGCACGGCAATTCCGCCAGGAGCGAGCCCGGCAAAGATTTCGCCCTTGGCGCGCGCCACCGCATCGAGCGAGCCCAACCGCCCCAAATGCGCGGCTGCCACGTTGGTCACCAGCGCGACATGAGGCTCAGCGATGCGAGAAAGAAGGGCGATCTCACCCGGCGCTCGCATGGCCATCTCCAGCACCCAGAAATCTTCCTTGCCCGTCGCCTCCAGTACGGTGAGCGGCAGTCCCACGTCGGTGTTCAAATTGCCCTGGGTGCGCAGCACCTGGCCTGCGGGCGAGAGCGCCGCCGCGATAAGCTCCTTGGTCGTGGTCTTTCCGTTGGAACCGGTGACGCCCACGACGCGGCCCCGGTACTGCTTGCGCACGGCTGCCGCCAAGTCCCCCAGCGCCTTGCGCGGGTCGGCCACCGCAATGACCGGAATTCCGCTGCAGCCGGCCGGCCAGCCGCGCCCGGTAGCCACCACCAACCCGGCTGCGCCGGCTTGGGCCGCGGCAGCGCAGAAGTCGAAGCCGTCGACTCGCTCACCGGGAAGGGCGAAGAAAAGCCGACCGGGTTTCACCTCGCGGCTGTCGCTGGCGGCCCCAGCGAATCGGGTCGTCGCCAACGCGGCCGGCGTACCCACGACGGTTCCGCCCATGGCTCTGCGGGCAAACACCAGGGATCGCTTCGCCGGTTCGGTCACGCGGCACCTCCGGCAGTCACGCAGCCGCTGCGGGCCGCGAAAGCAGCCGCGGCAACCTCGCGATCATCGAAGTGAATCTTTTGCGTGCCCAGGATCTGGTAGTCCTCGTGGCCCTTGCCTGCAATCAGCAGGGTGTCGCCCGGCCGCGCGAGAGCGACGCCGAGCTCGATGGCCACCCGGCGGTCCCGCTCGACATGGAAGCCGGACAGGCCCTGGCGCAGCTCGGAAGCCGTCCGGTGAACGATGCCGGTCTTCTCGACGCCGGCGACAATCATGTCGAGGATGGCGATTGGGTCTTCGGTACGCGGGTTATCCGAGGTGATGACCACCACATCGGCACGCTCGGCCGCGGCTTGGCCCATGCGCGGCCGCTTGCCCTTGTCGCGGTCGCCCCCACACCCGAACACGACCAGGACGCGACCCGTACTGAGTGGCCGCAGTACATCTAGCGCCCGTTCCAGCGCGTCCGGGGTGTGCGCATAGTCGACCAGGCACAGCACGCCCGCCGAGTTGGTCACACGTTGCAGACGGCCGGGAACCCCGCTCACCCGGCTGATGCCGGTGGCGATGGCGTCGCGCTCAAGGCCGTGCGCAAGGGCCATGCCGGTGGCCAGCAGGATGTTGGCCAGGTTGAACTCGCCCACGAGAGGCGATGTGATCGCGAGTGGGCCCGAGGGAGTGTGAAGCCGCAGAGTGGTCCCATCGGCCCCCAGCTTGCGGTCGAGCACGGCAACGTCAGCACCGCGCGCTTGCCGAGTGACGGTCAGGATAGAACCGCGCACCTCGCGGCGCATGGCTTGCCCATCTTCATCGTCGGCGAAAAGCACGGCGACGCCATTTCCGGCTGAGAGCAACTCGCGGAAGAGAATCGCCTTGGCCGCCCGGTAGCGCTCCATGGTGCCGTGGTAGTCGAGGTGGTCCTGGGTGATGTTGGACAGGCCAGCCACGCGGAAGCAGCAGCCGTGTACCCGCCCCTGATCGAGGGCGATGGACGACGCCTCCAGCACCACGTCCGAGCAGCCCTCACTTTTCATCTGGGAGAAGAGTGCGTGGAGTTGCAGAGCGCCAGGCGTGGTAAGCGACGCGTCCTGGGTCTTGCCGGCAAAACGGTAGCCCACCGTCCCGATGACGCCGGGCCGGCGGCCGGCTGCAGCCAGGATCGCCTCCATCAAATACGTGGTCGTGGTCTTGCCGTTGGTGCCGGTCACGGCGGTGAGGGTGAGAGCCTGCGCCGCCTGGTAGCGATTGGCGGCCACCACGCCGAGCGCCAGTCGGGCGTTGCGCACGATCACCAGCGCATTGGTGCCATCCGGCGCAGCACCACCCTCCTCGGTGAGAATGGCGGCCGCTCCCTTGGCCTTCGCGTCGTCAATGAAGCGCCGGCCATCGAGCTTGCTTCCCGGAACCGCGACAAAGAGATCCCCTGGCTGCACCAGGCGGGAGTCGTCGCGCACTTCGCAGATCGAGACTTGCCCGTCACCCGTCGCGATGCGCGCGTCTGATACTCCCTGCAACAGATCCGACAGCCGCAGCAAGGCTCATCCTCCTCTTCGGAACGAAACCCGGCAGGGCGCGCCATGCGCTCCGGGGCCGGGTGCGGGAGTTTGCGTGGCGGCGATTCCGCTGCCCTCGGGCACAAGCTCAACTCCCGCCCGCCGGGCCGCTCGCACGGCCTGGCCCAAAGTCATGCCGACAAAATCCGGAATGGCGGCGTCGAACTTGCACTCGGCTGCCGGTTGCCCGTCCGTGGTGGGTCCGTCCTCGTCCTCGCTTGCCGCGACCTCGGGCTCATCCTCGTCCTGGGCCTCACCCACCGACGCCACGGGTTCGTCAACCCCCAGACCTTCCACCTCGTTGGTGTCGGCTTCGTCCCGCCGAGCCCTCTCGATCTTTGCGTGGCTCTTGCTGGCCGGCCGAGCGGCGCTCGCGGCCACCGAGGTCGATGGCGGCACGCCCAGGTAACGCAGGGTTGCCTCGGCAATCTCTTTGAACACCGGAGCGGCGACCACGCCGCCGTAATGCACGCCGTGCGGCTCATCGACCATGACCGCGATGACCACGCGCGGGTTGTCGGCCGGCACGATACCCACGAAGGCGGCCAGGTATTTGCTGGGATCGTAGCGGCCGTTGCTGACCTTCTGAGCCGTGCCGGTCTTGCCTGCCACGGGGTAACCGGGGATCGCCGCCAACTTGGCGGTTCCGTCCTCGGTCACGCCCTGCATGATGGTCAGCATGGTGCGCGCCGTGCTTTCGGAGAGCACGCGTGCTTCTGGCCGTGCGTCCGCTGGCCGGGGCACCGGCTCACTGCGGCCGTCGACGGTGACGAAGCGAACTGCCAACCTGGGCGGGTGATACACGCCACCCGAAGCGATAGTCGCATAGGCGGTTGCCATCTGCAGCGGCGTGACGGTCAGGCCCTGGCCAAATGCATGCGTGGCCAGCTCGATCTCACCCCAGTGCGCAACCGGCCGCACGGTTCCTCGGCGCTCACCCGGCAGGCCCACCCCGGTGGGCCGACCGAACCCCAGTCGGTCGATCATGCGCGCCAGGGTTTCCTTGCCGATGCGGCGGGCGATCTTCACCGTGCCGATGTTGCTTGAGTACTTGAAGACTTCGGCCGCGGTCAGCATCCCCTTGGGGTGGTCGTCGCGGATGTGGTACTTGCCCACCTGCATCTGCCCCATCAGGCAGTCGAAGCGATCTTCGGGTCTAAGCTTGCCCGCGTCGAAGGCAGCGGAAAAGGTCACCGTCTTCATGATGGACCCGGGCTCGTAGGCATCCGTGATGGCCCGGTTGCGCGCGCCCCTCTCCGCCGCGTCCGAGGGAGCATTGGGGTTGTAGCCAGGCACGCTGGCCATGGCCAGGATCTCGCCGGTTCGCGGATCGATCATGACCGACGTGGCCGCCTTGGCGTTGTGCTTTCTGACCGCTTCTGCAAGAGTGCGTTCGGTCACGTAGGTCAGGTACTTGTCCAGGGTGAGCACCAGATCCTTGCCTGCGCTGGCCGATGCATCGACCGTGCCTTCCATGAGCAAGTCCCGGCCAAGCCGGTCATGCATGCCGGTGACTTCCATCCCGCTGCCGCGCAGGGCCTCGTCGTATGCCAGCTCCACCCCCTCCAGGCCGTGGCCATCCAGGCCCGCGTGGCCGATCACGGTCGAGGCCAACTCGCCGTTGGGGTACACGCGCCGGGGCTCCTTGCGCACGCTGACCCCTGGCAGGCCCAGGGCCAGCGCGGCCGCGCTCTCTTCGGGCGATACCCGCCGTTTCACCCAGGCGAAGTACTGTGACTTCCGGGTCGACAGCGTCTTGTCGAGTTCACTCGGGTCTAGGTGCACCGCCCTGGCCAACCGGGGAACCGCGTCGGGCGCCAGCTGGCGCGGATTGCAGAACACGGACTCCAGATCAGCCGTGGAAGCCAGCTCGGCCCCGCGTCGGTCCAGGATGCGGCCTCGGCGGGGCGCGATCTCGACCTCACGCAGGTAGTTGCTTTCAGCCCATTCCCGAAGCTGCACAGCTTCGCGAACTTGGAGCTGGAGAGCGCGCCGGCCCACCAGAGCAGCGATTCCGAGCAGCACCAGCCCGCACAGGACAATGCGCACGCGTGTCCAACGAGTCGGCATAGGTCAGTGCGTTCCTTTCCCAGGCGGCGCGAGCGCGGTCCCTATCTGCCGGATGTTTTCCGGAGCGGCTGGGTGCATGAGCAGCTTGTCCCGCGCGATGGCGATCACGCGCTCGGGATCCTTCAACATCCCGATTTCGATTTCCAGGTGACGCCGCTGTTCAGCAAGCTCGCGGTGAATGCGTTCTGCGTCGCCTAGCGCCAGTGCTACTTCCAGACGTTTGGCGTGCACGGCCACATGGCCGAGGGCGCCTAGAGTGAGGCCCAGGACGACGAAGCCGATCACTGCAAGGCTCGTACGCTGTCTGTGCCGACCAAGATCCACCAGGGTGGGTGCCGTCTGGGGCGGGGTGCCCGGGGAAAACGGCGATCTCATGAAGGCAGCCTTTCTGCTGCGCGCAGCTTTGCGGAACGGGCGCGCGGATTACGTGCCACCTCGCTCTCAGAGGCGGTGATCACGTGCTTGGTGAGGATCTGGAAACGTGGCGCATCGGGCGCGGCTGCGTCCCCTGCGGCCAGCGCTTTGAGCCTGCGCTTGACCATGCGGTCTTCCAGCGAGTGGAAGGCGATGACAACCAGGCGGCCGCCGGGGCGCAGACAGCCAGGCGCGTCTTGCAGGAAGCGATCCAGCTCGCCCAGCTCGTCGTTGACGGCGATTCGCAATGCCTGGAAGACGCGCGTTGCGGGATCCTTGGCTTCTCGACGGGGAACCGAGCGGGCCACCAAGCCGGCAAGGGCTCCTGTGCTGGTCAGCTCGCCGCTTTCGCGCGCATGGATCACGGCACGCGCGATCTTGCGGGCGAAACGCTCCTCGCCCAGGTCATGCAGGACGCGCGCCAGTTCTTCCTCGTCCACGCGTTGCAGAAGGTCGGCTGCTGTCGCGCCTTGAGACCGGTCCATGCGCATGTCCAGGGGGCCGGACCGGCGGAAGGAGAAACCGCGCTCGGGCTGATCGAGCTGAACGGAGGAGACGCCGAGATCCGCGATGCATCCATCGAGCGGAAGCGCAAGGGCTTGCTCCAGCACGGAGCGAATTTTCGAGAAGGGAGCGTGGACCAAGCGTACGCGGTCACCATAGGATGCCAAGTTCTGGCGAGCTAAGTTGAGGACCTCAGCGTCCCGGTCGATGCCGATGACTCGACCTTGGGGAGCTGAGCGCTCGATGATCGCGCGCGCATGGCCGCCGACGCCCACCGTGGCGTCGCAGTACTGGCCCGAGTCTCTCGGACACAGGAAGTTCATGGCCTCCTCAAGGAGGACTGGAAGATGCGAAGCGTCAGGAGCGGCTCGGATCATTGGTCCGTCCACGTGTTTTTGGAGCGCCATGGCAGTTGGGGCGGCGCAATAACTAGACGAGTCACCGGAATACTGCGAAGTCGCCGTGAGTTGATGCAAGGGGCTCGCAGACGCGTCCGATCATCCCGCCGGAGCCCCCCATGTCAAGTTTTGAGACCAAGATTTCCCCAATAATTGCGCACAGATTGCTGATTGGAGGGGGAAATAGCTGAGGCGCCAAGCGAGACCAGTTCTGAGAGATTTCTTGATTATTAAAGTACCTTGGATCACAGCAAGTTGTTGGTGCAAATGCGCTAACCATGCTTGACTAAAGGACTCTTTTGGGTGATAACGCAGATTAAACGGAAGGCACGAGCTAGGAGAAGGAGTGGTTGTCAATGGAAGCTAGGTTGTTCGAGCTGGACGCCAAGATGGAAGCGCTCCGCGCAAAGGTCGGAGGCTTTCCAGACAAGTTGAAGCGGGACTACGAGGGCAAGCTCGATGTCTCTTGGATTTTCCATGACAACGCCCTGGAAGGGGTCGTCCTGTCCTACTCAGAGCTGAAGGCCGCCATCGACCAGCGGATTATCAGCGATGTGTCTCTCATCCCGATGTACGAAGAGGTGAAGAACCACAAGCTGGCGGTCGACTTCATCCGCGAAACTGCGCGGTCAAGGAAAGCCCCCAACGTGGACCTGGAGTTCATCCGCAAGCTCTACGCCATGGTCACGCCCGACGCGGTACCCAAAGGATGTCCCTATCGCAAGGAAAATCCGCTCCACCGGCTCTACTACCATGAGATCGTGCCCCCCGAGAAGATCGGGTACAAGATGCGCAAGATCGCGGACTGGTTGGAATCGGCGGAGTTCTCCCGCATGCACGCCATCGTGCAAGGCGTGAAGGTTCAGTTCCGCCTGCTGCAGGCCTACCCCTGGACTCGCAATTCGGGCAAAGTGGCGCGTCTTTTGAGCAACTACATCCTCTTGCGGAGCGGCTACGTGCCGGCTGTGGTGCATTCCATCGATCGGCAGCGCTACTACGAAGTCCTGCGCCACGAAAACGATGGCCTCATCACGCTCATGCTGGAGTCGCTGGAAAACAGCATCGACACCACGGCAAAGTTCTTCGATGAGCTTTCGGGCCTCCGCATCCGCTGCGCGAGCTAGTCCAGCTAGTACAGCTAGTTCTTCCTCTTTGCTGGGCAGGGCGCTATAAGCCCGCTCACGCATGAAGAGCAGCAGAGACTACGAACCCCTCAAACGGTTGGCGGGCGTTGCCGCCGTAAGGCTCGTCGCCGACGGGATGTTGTGCGGGATGGGCACGGGTTCGACGGCTCGTTTCTTCATAGAAGAGGTGGGCCGAAGGATGAGGGATGAGGGTATTCGGATCACCGGCGTGCCCACTTCTTTCCAATCGCGCCTTCTGTGCCAGCAGCAGGGCATTCCCCTTTGTGATGCCCAGGACTGCCGGCGGATTGACTTGGCGGTCGACGGCGCGGATGAGGTCGACCCGGATCTGAACGTCATGAAAGGGGGTGGGGCGGCCCATACAATGGAGAAGCTGGTGGCCAGCATGGCCAGCCAGTTCGTGGTCATCGTGGACGAGAGCAAGTTGGTCCCTCGACTGGGGACCAGCATCGACGTCCCCGTCGAGATCATTCTCCCGGCGCTTGGGTACGTCACCGAGGTGGTGACACGGCTTGGCGGCGAGCCGCGGCTGCGGATGGGCACCAACAAGGATGGCCCGGTGGTGACCGACAACGGCCAGCTCGTCATCGATGCCAAGTTTGGCCCCGACGTCGACTTGCGCGAGGTCGACGCCCGCCTGCACCGCACTCCCGGTGTGCTTGAGACGGGGCTATTCTTCGATCTTGCCGCCAAGGTTCTGGTGGGCGTTTCCGACGGCATGCGCGTCAGGTCCATGGAACGAAAGGCCTGAGCGCAGGAGCGAAGGGGACGCAGGATCTGCGGCTCCGCGGCTGACGTCGGCGGTGAACCGCCTTCGCCTTCCAGGCATCTGAATAGGTGAGTGCCCAGCAAGAGAAGCAGGGCGGGAGGTGTCCCATGTTGGTTCAAGTCATCCTGATGGCCATGGCACAGGCTGAAGTGCCGTCGATGTTGGAAGCTTGGGAGGTTCCCAGTGTCGAGGTTTTGGACGAGACTCCCCAGGTCTTCTTGGTTTCTCGTGCCCAGAAGCGAGACTGTGCGCAGCTCGGCTCGGTTTGCGTCTCCCCGGGCGGCAGCGCCACTATCGTTGGCGTGGAGGTCTCGGAGGATCGGCCAGCGGTGACGGTGCTGGCGAGAGGAACCCAGGTCGCGGCGAAAGGAGGCCTGGGCACGGCTTCGGCTGACCAACCATGGCAAGTGGAGATGGTGGCCCGGTTCAGGGCCCTATCTGATCGTGGGCCGATCATCGTCGCTGTCTTCGATCGCGACGATCCAGAGAGCATCGCGCACAAGGAGGCGAAGGCTCTGTGGAACGTGAGCATGGATCCGGGCCGCGATCTAGGCATGAGCTTCCTGCTTTCACCCGAAGACGGATTCGAGCCCTCACACACCTATCTTCTGCGCGTGGTCCAGGTCCAGGGCGTGCGCGATCGGGTCCTGGCCGAGGGCATCGTTCACCTTGAATGACCGAGCTCACGGAGGATGCCACGTACCAAACCTAGGCAAGGACTGCCGGTCAAGGTGGCGATTCTCCTTCTGGCCTGGTAGTAGCTAGCTTTATGACCACGTGGTTCGGCCCGATTCGCTTGCTGGGTATAGCTGCCATTCTGCTCGCGTGCGCTTGCATGCGTGGGGCGCCCTTGCCCACAATGCCCAGTCCCTTGGATGGCGGCTCGCTCCTGATCCCGGCATACGCCCTGCGCCGGGGCTCGGATTCGGCGCGGGTGACTATGGTGGAGTTCGGGGATTTTGAGTGCCCGTACTGCGGCGCGGCCGAGCCCACGGTGAAACGGGTCCTGGCCACCTATCCCAATGACGTCGCGCTGGTTTTCCTGAACTTCCCGCTCAGTTTTCACCTATACGCGCTGCACGCGGCTGAGGCTTTCCTCGCCGCGGGTCTCCAGGGCCAGGCGTGGGAGATGCACGACCAGATGTACGCGCATCAGGCGGCCCTGACCGACGCCGATCTCGACAGCTACGCCCAGATCATTGGTCTCGACCTCGTGCAGTTTGACGCCGACCGGGCGAGCTCTGCGATCGCCGACGAGGTTGCGCAGGACAAGAACCTGGGAATCTCTTTGGGCGTGAATGCCACGCCAACCTTCTACGTCGGTGGGTCCTGGATCGTGGGGAACCAGCCCTTCTCAGCATTCCAGCAAGCGATCGACCCCGCACTCGCTCAGCCGTAGTTTCACGGCGAGTTTCACGGTGAATGCGTGCCGGCACCCACGTCGAGACTCCAGGTGGCCAGGTAGGTCGGCAGCGATATCTTCGTTCCGTTGAAGACCAGTGGCTGGAATACATACGTGGTCAAGGAGTTGTCCGAGCCAGCACCGCTGGTGGCTCCGCAGTTATCCCAGTGATCGCCCCAGTACAAATAGACCGTCCCTTGGCTTCCCACCACGGGCTGAACCCAGGTGGTCTGCGACAGCCAGGTCCTCTGCAGGGAGATATCGTTGCTGGTGTCGGTAACTGGTGCAAGATAATCCTGGTAGGTCCACGGCCCGGTCATAGCAGGCGCGGTGGAGTAGAAGTTGTTGTTGCACCGCCATCCGGTCTTGTACGACGCGATCCAGTAGTAGGTGCTGCCAGCCCTAAACACGGTCGGCGCTTCTCCGCCGCCAGATGGCCCATTGACGGCTGAGTACGATTTGCCCGACACCCAGCTGTGGCAGTCGTCGGCCAGCGGATAGACCCAGCCGCTCTCGGTAATGACATAGGCACCCGTCTCATCGGCGTATGCACTCATATCGCTGTGCGAGGCAATCGCTCCGCTCGCGTCCGTGAGGGTCCCCACATAGCTGTATTGGCCGTTGACCGTGGGCGAGGTCGCGTAGACGACTTCCCTGCCTTCCTCAAAGTTGGTAGCGCTGGACGCACGGGCGTAGAGAATGAATTCCCCAGTCTTGGGACACTTGATGATATGCGGCCGGTCGCAATTCTGGCCCGGCCCTAGCGCGCCGCTCTTCTGCTGGGGAAAGACGATCCCCTCATTCTTCCAGGTCGCCAAATCTTTGGATGAATACATCGAAACGCCATTGAAGTCGTTGGGCGTGGGGCCTGGGGGAAAGTACAAGCCGTGTATATAGAAGGTGTCGCACACCTGGATGATGCCGCCACCGTGGGTGTTGACCGTGTTGCCGTCGGTATCCTTGAAAGTGATGCCGGTGGCAAGGGCGCCGTTGAAGGCCCCAACTGGACCTGATCCCGCGGAAGCACCACAGCTACTGGTTCCGCTGGAGCCGCCAGTCGCGCTGGACCCACCGTGGCCAGCAGAGCCGCCCGTCGCGCTCGAGCCTCCCGTAAGCACGCCGGAGCTGGAAGTTCCGCCAAAGCTGCTAGTTCCGCCCGAGCCGGCCGTCGTGCTCTTGCCCCCGGTTCCGCCCGAGCCAGAAGTCCCGCCGGACCTGACGGTCCCGCCCGATCCACCAGGCCCGCTGCCACCTGCTGAAGAGGCGCCGCCGAGTCCGCTGCCGCCCAACGCGCTGGTGCTGCCGCCGGTTCCAGTCGTGCCGCCTGCCAAAGTGGCGCCACCGAGTCCGCTGCCGCCGGTTCCAGTCGTGCCACCTGTTCCAGTTGTGCCACCCAGCCCGGTTACACCCCCTAGCCCGCCTCCGCCTCCAACCCCCGCGGCACCGCCGCTCCCTGATCGTCCCCCGGTTTGCTGAGTCCCTCCTGATCCGCTTGCACTCTGTGAGGAACCGCCCGTTCCACTACTGTCAGGATTGGCTCCTCCGGTGCCAGTCGAATGGCTGCTCGGCCCGCTACTAGATGAGCAACCCAGAACGAGCGCGGCAAGCAGCATCGCCGGACATTCAGCTCGCTTCATCGAAGTCCTTCTCCCCCGTTGGGGTCAAGCCCAGCAAACCAACCAGAGTATTCTGGATTTTGGCGCACGCAAAAGCAACCGCTCAGTGGGCCGCTGGTTTGGCCAAGTTCGCGGGCCCAATCTTGAAGCCGACCGCGGTCTGGAACGGCATGGACGCCGGGCAGGTGATGGAAAGGCCGGTCGCCGTCTGGCTCCACACCAGGGTGGCGCTGCTGCCAAGCAGAGACACCGACTGAATCAGGCCGCCGAGCGCAGTTTGATTTGTGCCGAGCGACGTGATGGTGATCTTGGCGCCGGCAGCGGGCACCTTCAGGCAGTAGGCGTAGAGGAAGCCATCCTTGCCAACGGTGAAGCGGAAGTCTCCGGTATCGAAGCTGGCGCTGGCCTGGGTGCTGCTCAGTTCGCCGGTGGGTTGGGTGTGCGTCCCCTCGCCATACTTGGTCCACGCGTGGCTGCCATAGATGCCGGCGCTGTTGATGGTCATCCAATCACCAATCGCTTGCAGCTGGGTGACACTGCCGGGATCCAACGACCCATCGGGCTTGAGCGCGACGCAGATAGCGGCGGCCCCGTCGCGCGAGACGCATTCCAAGAGATAGCGGATCACCATGCCGGGGTCGTAGCTAAATCCGGTGTCGTAGAACCAGTCGCCCACCGGGACCTCGCCAATCCACGGTTGGTCGGTTTTGACGGCGGCGGGGTATTCGTTCTCCAAGGTG
Source organism: Myxococcales bacterium (assembly GCA_003157775.1). Taxonomy (GTDB): domain Bacteria; phylum Myxococcota_A; class Polyangia; order Fen-1088; family Fen-1088; genus Fen-1137. Next base: position 28,489 of record PMKP01000168.1, read on the forward strand.
GTGACGATGCCCTTGTTCGGCCCGTGGAATTTGACAATGCCGAAGGTGTCGACGGAACCCCGTCGTTCCAGGGTGCGGTTGAAGTAGTGCGCGAGAACGCGCTGGATCCCGTCGGCCTTGTAGCCGGTACCGCTCTTGATTCCCGAGAATGGCTGGGTGGAATCGCCGTCAGTGTAGATGAAATCGGGATCGTAGTTCTCGATCACATCCATGATACGCAAGGCCCACCAGGTCACGTACCAGTGGGCATAGTCCAGGTGATTGCTGAAGATGCCCTGGGGAATGGTGGTGTTCATACTGTCGATGCCATTGTAGACGCCGATGTATTCACGCAGGTTGATCCCGTACAGCATGCGGGGGTCGAGGCCTTCCCACCACTGGCCCACACCGGTGGCCAGGGAAATCTGCGCGCCATCGTAGGGGACGCCGAGCTTGCCCTGGTTGTTGGTCACATCGGCGCGAAAGGCGCTCTGGAACCACCACCAACTGTATTCGTGATGGAAGGTGACACCGTAGTGCATGCCCTGGGCACGAACTGCAGTTTTCCATTCACTCAGCAGATCGCGATGCGGGCTGAGATAGACGGAGTTCCACTGCTGGTAGCGGGAGTCCCAGTTGTCGTACTCGTCGTGGTGTACCCCTTGAACCAGAAGAAACCGCGCGCCGGCGTCGTGATAGGTCTTGGTCAGCGCCGCCGGATCCAGGGCTGAAGGATTCCAGGTGTGAAGTATGTCTTTGTAGCCCGCCACTGACGGATGCCCGAAATCCCGGATGTGATTGGCGTAGGCGGGGGCGCCCCAGGTGTCGTTCTCTATGTACATCTTTCGCGCGTACCAGTCGCCGCTTTGCCCGGCCGCCTGGGGACCGAAGTGCACCCAGATGCCAAACTTTGCCTCGCGCAGCCAGGCTGGGTCGTTGGTCGGGTAGTTCGCCGCGATGGAATCCCAGGTCGGTTGGAACGGTCCAGTCTCAATGGGAAAATCCATCTTCACTTCGGCGAAGGTGGCTGGATCGCCGAGGGCGACAGAACCGAACGCTTTGGGAGCCGGAATGGTGGGAAAGGGAGAAAGTGCCGGCAGGGTGAAGCCCGTCCCGCCCGCACCGCCGGACGTGCCTCCCGCGGCTGAGGTACCGCCGGTCGCCGCAATACCACCGCTTACTGTCGCGCCGCCGGCCCCCGTGGTACCGCCGCTCGCTCCGCCACGTCCTGTCGCTCCACCGTTTGCCGTCGCACCACCGCTCGCGCCGCCGGCCCCCGTGGTACCGCCGCTCGCTCCGCCACGTCCTGTCGCTCCACCGTTTGTCGTCGCACCGCCGCTTCTCGTTGCGCCGCCGCTCGCGCCGCCGTTTGCTGTTGCGCCGCCACTTGTTGCGCCGCCACTTGTTGCGCCGCCACNNCGTACCAGCCATTGGTTTCGGGCCATCCGTGGCCGCCGCGCCCCCAGTACCCGCGACCCTGCCACCCGTTCCTTGCGCGACCGAGCCGCCGCCAGCACAGCCAAGAGTTGCTACCGCAAACGCGAGCGGCACGGCAAAGCAATGGAATATCCGCATCGGGAAGACGCGGTCTGTTGATACATCTTCCATCGCTTGGTCATGGTACCACCGAAAAACGCCGCATCCTTGCGAACTTTGTGTGGTTCACGTGTCATGCTTTGGTCATGTCTTCACCCGACGACCAAACTGCCGGCGGGGAGCGCGCCAAGCAGCAACCTGCGGCAATTGGCAGGCGCAGCGCTTGGAAGATCGTCATCTCGGTGGTCGTGGTGGCCGTGGCCTTGGGCGGGCTGCTGTGGGCATCGACGCGGGAAGGTGCCGAATACTACAAGTACGTCGACGAGGTCCTGGCCGACCCTGGCCGCTACCAAGGCAAGCGCCTGCGCGTGCATGGCGACGTGGTGGAGGGCTCGCTGGAATCGGACAAGGCGTCGTTGCGCTATCGCTTCAAGATCGCNNGTCATCGCGGCCGGGGTGCTCGCCTCTGACGGTCACTTGCTGGCCGACAAGATCGAGACCAAGTGTCCCTCGAAGTACGAGGCGAAGTAAGAAGCCGCCTACGGGCGTGAAGCCTTCGCCGTACGGACGCTCAGTGCGCGTTCCGCGATCTGGGACGGGACTTTTGAGCAGCAAACCCCGCCCTCGCGATCCATCTCGGCCACGCACTGGTTGCAGGGCACGCAGCCGCTCTCGCGCGCCGAGCCCGCGGCGTACTTGCCGATCAGGCCCGGATCGTGGATCAGGGCGCGCCCCATCGCGGCCAGCTCGAAGCCCTCGCGCATCGCCGTGTCCAGATCGTCGCGCGACTTGACGCCGCCGAGGAGTACGAGAGGCATGCGCACCGCACGCCGGATCTCGCGCGCCAGCGGCAAGAAGTAGAGCGGCTCGAAGGGATAGGCGTGGATCAAGGCCGGGCCGAAAAGCGCCAGCGCCAGCTTCTGCGCCCAACTCTTTTCCACCGCGATCATCTGGCGCAGCGGCCGCTCGCCGCGAAACAGGTAGAAGGGATTGCGGCTGACGAACCCGCCCGACAGCACCAGCGCATCCACGCCCCGCGCCTCCAACCAGCGCGCCACCTGCACGCTCTCGTCGAGTTCCAGACCACCGCGAAATCCGTCGCGCAGGTTGAGCTTGGCCAGGACCGGCGTCTGGGGCGGCAGGGCCGCCCGCACCCGCTCGACCACGGACAGGGCGAAGCGCGCGCGGTTTTCTAGCGATCCGCCGAACCGATCGCGGCGCGCATTGGTGCCCGGGCTGAGGAACTGGCTCAACAAATAGCCGTGCCCCAGATGCAGCTCCACCGCGTCGAAGCCGGCCTCACGGGCCAGCCGGGCCGCGGCCACAAAGGCGCTAGTCACGTCCTCGATCTCTGTCTCGGTCATCGCATCGGCCAGCACGCGGCCAGAAAGCGCTCCGACCAGGTTGAGCGCGCGCGATGGGCCCACGGGCCTGCGCCGCGCGAGATCGTGGTTGTTGCAAAATGCGCCGCAATGGCCGAGCTGCAGCGACGCGGCCGCGCCCCCGGCATGCACCGCCGCGGTGAGCGCGCGCAGATCCGGGACCAGTTCAGGCCGCATGTGCAGTTGGTCGGCAAAGGTGCGCCCGTCAGGCGCGACCGCACAGTACGCCACCGTGGTCATGCCCACCCCGCCCTTTGCCAGCGCACGATGGTGCTCGATGAGAGCCTCGCTCACGCAGCCGCCTGGGCTCATGCCCTCGAAGGTGGCGGTCTTGATGATCCGGTTGCGCAGCGAAAGCCCGGCCAGCCTGAAGGGGGAAAAGGGATCAGTCACGGCGCACCTTTGCGCTTGGGCAACCACGGGGCGCGCCTGCGCAGCAGATCGATCGCCCACTGTGGAACTAGAACCGAAAACAAGGTCATGATGCGCGCAAGTAAGCCCGGAATGTGCTCGGCCCGGCCCGCGAACATGGCGCGCAGCCCGGATTCTGCCACGGTTCCCGCGTCCATCATGATCCCCAGCCGCTGTGCCCGCTTCACCGGAACCATATCGGTATCATAGAGGTTGGTTGCGGTGGGGCCAGGGGCGAGGCAGGTGACCTTCACCCCGTACACAGCCATCTCACTGCGCAGCGCCCGGGCGAAGCCGCGCAGGTACTTCTTGCTGGCTCCGTAGTAACTGATCCCGGGAAAATCGCGCCAGGCCGAGATGCTCGACACGATGAGGATGTGGCCGCGGCCGCGCTCGCGCATGTCGCGGCCAAAGCAGGTGCAGAGCAAAGACGGCGTGACCACGTGAAGCTGCAACATCGCTTTCGCTCGCGCGGGAGACGCATCCACGGCCTCGCCAAAAAAGAAGAAGCCCGCGTTGCTGACCAAGATATCGACCTGCAAGCCCTTGCCGCGGACGGCCTGGTACAACTCCTCGGCAGCCTCGGGCCGCGCCAGGTCCGACACGATGGTGTGCACCCCCACAGCGTGCGCCTTGCCGATTTCCTGCGCCGTGGCTACGAGTTCAGCGGGTCGATTGCTGACCAGGATCAGCTCGTATCCCAGCGATCCCAGGCGCAGACTGAGCGCGCGGCCAATGCCCGAGCAGGCCCCGGTGACCAGGGCCACGCGAAGCCGCTCATCGGCGCGCCGAAGTTGCTTTCTCACGGCGCGAATCTAGCACTACGTCAGCGACCGTATACCTTGATTTCCGTGAGGACCACGCACCCACCTGGGTGGCCATGAACTCGAACAAAGCGGGCGGACGAGGCCCGCGGGTTGAATACCCAGGGTTTGGAGCCTGTGAAGGCCACGGTTCGGCGGTCGACTGCGTGGTAGTCGGTGGAGTTCTTGGAAAACTCCAAGGTGAGCGGGAGCGAGATTTCGTAGTGCCAGTCGGTGCGGTTGTAGATCTTCACCGTCGAGATCTTGCGGACCGCACCGAGGTCGACCGCGATCCAGGGATCGGCTTCGATGGCCGTGTGTGCTTGATAGGGAGTGACGATCCTTCCATCCGTCGCTCCCTGCGGGCTGGGTGTCCCCGGATATTGGCTGCTCATCGTGACCCGCTTGTGCAGGGCAATGTTCTTGGGCGCGAGGATCGATACCAGCCCCCACGCAATCAGCCCGAGAACGACTGCCCCGGCCAATACCAGGCGCGCAGCGCGCGTCACCCGAATCCTTCGTAGACTCCGCGGCTCGACCTGACCGCGCAACCAATGCACCAGCCTCTCGACGACCGCGCGGCATCGTGCCGCTTGTGCCGGAACCAGCCGATCGACGGCTAAGGGTTCGGGCTGCTCGAGAATCGACATCGCCTCCGCGTAGCACTTGGGCAACGCCGGCAACGCCTGGGCTTGCACGAGCTCTTCGAGCTGGTGAGCGCCGGCTCTGAGACCGAGCGGTACTCCCTGCAGGGTCGTATCTTGCGCGAAAAGGACGGCGGAGATCAGGAAACGCACTGACTCTCGATGCAGTGCCACCGCGGCCGCCGCGTACCGTGCATCCGTGGTTTCGTCTGCCAAGGCGATGCGGGCCATTGCGGCTTGGTAGAGCTGCTGTATCACTGCTTGCCGCGCGGGAGCGTAGTTTCGGACCACCGCTTCAGAGTGCTTGAGCAAGAGTGCGTCTTGGAGTTGTCTTCCCAGACGGGCAACTGTGGACATCAGACGTCTCAGCACGTGCAACTCCATAATGCCAAGGCACCCATGTTGTTCATTCGGCCTTTCTTTCGTACAGCGCTATCGCTCCGCCTCCGTCCGCGACCAGATTCGCAGGACCTTGCAGCACGAGCGTATAGGATCTTTTCAGCAGGTCGGTAAGGTGCGGAGTCGTGGTGCCAATCAAAGTCCCCTGATCGAGCATGGCTGCGATGATGAATGGCGGGGGGTCGCTCAACAGGGTGTTCACGTAGCTCAAATAGGTGCGGGTCAAGTTTTCGCCGTAGTAGCGGGAACTCGCAATGGCGTCGACCGTGTCACCCGTATCCACCACCTCGTCGCAGTATTCACTCTTGAACAGATGCGCGTCCTCTCCGAACACGAATTGACCACCAGTCAGGCTGGCCACATCTTTCAGGAATGTTCGGGCCTCGGTTCGCACATCGGCAAGTTGGCGGCGTTGATCGAGCAATCCCTGCCAGGGGAGCAGGCCGACAATCAGTCCGGCCACAACTAGCTGCGCCAGCGGTCTCCACTTGCTCTTCTGGCGCAGGGCATGCAAGACAAGGAACCATACGGAGAAGAAGAAAGGGCAGAAGTACTGTAGCCCACCACCGCCCTGGTTTATGTAAAAGCCATAGGAATATGCGAGCCAGCCGAGTGGCAGCAGCAAGAGCCAGGCGATGAGCTGGGCGCGCTCCCGTCGCAATCGGAAGAGAGCGACTAGGGTGAGCCCCGCCAGCAGCAGGAGGAGGCCCTGTCGGGATTGGATGAGCTCGGCAGGGAAAAGGCGGAACTTGGGTCCGGGGAAAGAGCCCCAGCCGCTCTTCTGCGAGAAAAACCCGAAGAATCGCTGGTAGTAGAGCCGAGAATTGCCATGCAGTTCAAACAGGAAGGTCGGCACCCACACCAGTGCGAAACCCGTAATCGACAGTGCGATCGCATAGATCAGGCAACGGAAGCGCCGGGAGGTCGACTCGGCCAACTGTTTCGCGAAAACGACGAGATGTAGCATCGCCAGGGTGGGTATAGTCCGCCAAGAGGTGAGGAAGACCACGGCGGACGAAGCACCGAGCAGGAGCTGCTGGGCGACATATCTACGGTTGGACCATTCTCGGTGGCGATTCACGAGAAGTGCGTGGGCGAAAGCAGCGCAGATGGCCAGGCCGCAGAGAGCGGTAGCATCGCTGCGACCGACGAGCAGCATAGCGGTGAGTTTCACCAAGAAGAGGTGGAGCGCGGCCGCTGCCAGAAGCGCCTCGGTCAGACTCCTCCGAAAAACAAAGTAGGCCGAGCCCAGCAGGAAGAAGGGGAGCAGGAAAACAAAGCAACGCGTGACCATGCACCCAGGGAGGGTCGGGGCAAGAGTCGCGAGCCATCCTTTCAGGATCGCATCCATCGGGCCGTGGTTCATGTTCACGAATGCCAGTCGGTTCGAGTCGTAGATGTCCACGCCCGCCCGCTTGGCGAGGGCATAGATCCAGACCGTTCCCTCGCGAATCTCCAGCTCGACCGGGACTGAACAGGCGGTCCAGACATACCAAACCGAGAATGCGAACAGCCCGCTGGAGAGCAGGAAGGCGAGCACTTTCAAGCCTGTGGCTATGTCGAACCGGAAGCGCCAGGCCATGGGTGCGCGAATCGTACTCTAGCGCAGAGCGAGGCGCCAATAGGCGCCCCCCAGCACCGTTCGGGTCTCAGTTGCCGACGAACGAAACGTCGTCAGTCGTCGGGTTGAACATCAGCTCAGTTGAGGCCCCATGAGTGCTGAACATAGGTGAGGGCGGCTTGACCCTGGACCGTGAAGGTCATGTTGTTTCCGGTCCCGCTCTGAACCAGGAAGGTCGTGCCCGAGGTGCCTCCACTAGGGGCAAACGCACCTGCCCACCAGCAGCTTCCCATCTTGTTGTCATAGATCGTGTCGGCTGTACCGACGATAAAGGACTTGTCTGCGTTGCCATCGATCCCAGTGGTGAAGTCCTCGTTCACCGTGCCCGCCCACTCGCCGACAATGGTGCGGCTGACAGCGTTGCCAAGGCGGTTCAGCAGGTTGGATTTCCACCCTGCCTGGGTCGTCGGGCCGTTGCTCGCGTAGTTATGGATCTCCATCATCAGGTCAGGCCAGGAACTGGCCACATTCGCGACGTTGTCGTCCCAGCCGCTGCCTGCCACGATGATCTGTTGTCTGGGCACGTTGGGGAACTGCGCGAGCCAGCCATTGACCTGGGTGATCCACTGCGCGGCCGTGAATCCATGCGGCTCATTGTGGATATCGTAGAACACCAGCGGATTGCTCACATAGGCATCGATCACGACCTTCCACATGCTGTACCACCTGGTGTTGTCGACCGGCTTGCCAATGTTCTTGTCTTGCGCCCAGAATCCAATGATCACCTTCATTCCCTTGGAGATTCCGACGTCGATAGCGGCCTTGTATGAATTCCACCAAGGGTCGAGAACGGTCGGCTCGTTGATGGGCATGCGGTAGGAATTGGCCTTCAAGAGATCGGTGAAGGCGCCCAGGACGATGTTGGCCGTGGTTGTGACGCCAGCGTAGGTGTCCGTGTCCGAGGTCATGCCAGAGAGCAGGATGTGTCCGGTGTTGAAGTTGTCCCGGTTGTCGGCCCAGTTCATGCAGTGGAAGCTTGCGACGCCGGTGCCGCCATCGACCACGCTTCCCCCGGTTCCACTCGTTCCTCCAGCGCCCCCGGCCCCGCCAGCGCGCGTATCCGGCGGGGCGACATCCTGTGCCGCGTCCGGTTGGCTGGTGGTTCCCCCACTGCTGGAGGTACCGCCAGCGCTCGTGGTCCCTCCCTTTGCCGTGGTTCCGCCGCTGGCAGTCGCGCCTCCACTGCCCGTCGCGCCGCCACTGCCAGTCGCGCCGCCGCTAGCAGTCGCGCCGCCCTTGGCAGTTGTGCCGCCGTTGCTAGTCGTGCCGCCGTTGGCAGTGGTGCCGCCACTTCTGGCGCCAGCGACGCCGCCCGTGCTCGTGGTGCCCCCGAGGCTGGCAGTCGTCCCACCCGAGCTGCTCGATCCGCCCGTCGCAGTTGCGCCCGCAGGACCTGTAACACCGCCGGTTGTCGCCTGTCCGCCGCTGCCACTGCTGCTGCCACCTGTGCTGGTGATTCCACCACTCCCGCTGCCCCCTGAACCGCCCGGCGAACTTGAAGAAGAGCAAGCAGCCAGGAGCGCAACCAGCAGAACCGATCCCAGCCAACGCAGGCCCAAGTCGTCTTGTAGCCAAGTGCAAAACCGCTGTGATGCGAAGTGTCTTTCCATGGTGACTCCTCCGGGATCAAAGCCTGGGGATCTGCGCTGCGCCCCCACGCCTAACCCTCCCAGTAGCAGGGGCGTCCATTTGTGGCTCACGTGCCGCAGGGACAGCAGTAGAAGGCGACGCGCCTGGCATCTGCAGGAAAAGCCAAGAAGCTCCGGCGGGAAGTCCGATCGACGGACTTTCCACTGTCGACGGTGCCACCCCGAATGGCGCGCCGCACTTGTTGGACCTGTTCCCTCGCAACGGCGCGGAGATCGATGCAGTGCGGGCTCAGGCAGGCGGAGACTGGCTGGCTCTTCACTTGCCGTTGTAGGAGCAATCGGCGGTCGGTTTGCTGCCTGGACCGGGTCCCGACACGACCAAATCAACGTTTGAAGCATTGGCGAACTGAACGTATGGTCCAGTGTCGCCCGTCTTGTCCGAGCCGCACGGCGCCAGATCGGTCACTAGGTTGGGACATGTGGCCTCGAATAGATTGTTGTCGAGGGAAGCCGTGCCGCTGAGTGTTAGCGGGCATGTCCCCTGGGGGTTAAACCCATCGAGACAGTCTGCTCCATAGGTGATAGAGACTGTGCCAGCACCCGGACTTGCAGGCGTGAGCGTCCATTGCCGATTGAGGACTGGACAGCCGCTATCGCAGTCTAGGTTGAAATTGCCAAACATGAGGGTCCCGCCCGGCTTCAGCGAGGTCGACATTATGTCACTAGCCACCAATCCAACCGATCCAAGTTCACTGTGACACTCCGCCGCCGTTTTTGCACCGCCCTGTCTGCAGCTCGCCAGCGCGAACGTACACGGAACCTCAAGAGTCCATCCTAGAGCTGACATGCGAACCTCCTTCGGCGAGATATTGCCCGCGCTCGCAAGAGACGATAGTCGGCTGAGCGGGTGGTAACCTTGAGAAAGTCGTCCCGCCTTCCCACAGCCCGCCCGAACCGAGTAGATTCCTCCTCGCCGTGATCCCCGCGCTCCCTCGCGTCACCCTTCTTGCCCGCGCCGTCCTTTGTTTCGCGCTCGCCTCCACCGTCTCCTGCGCACGCAAGCCCGCTGCCCCGCCGCCGCTTCCTGACCGCCCCGCGCGCAAACTCGATCCCCTGCGACCCGAGCTGATGCCCGGTGTTTTCGCTCCGGATCTGTTGTCCGCTGCCAAAAAGGCCTCGGTGCGCGAGCAGGCCATCGAGAGCATCGGCACCTATGAATGGCAGGACTGGACCTCGCCTGGCTCGCCCCTGGTCAATACCAACGGCCACTATTGGTCACGCCTGGCTGACTTGGCCTGGAACCGCGACATCGAGATTCACCTGGACAATGTGCCCGTCGACTTGGACCAAGACGGAACCATCGACACCCATGTCACGCGCCACATTTCGCTGAAGGGCGGGATCTTCGCCAACCCCGAGGTGTTCGGACTGGCCGCGGATCCGGATCAGCCGGCGGGCACGCGCGGCTACACCTCGGCCAGCACAGGCTTCTCTGGGCTGCGGGATGCGCTCGACCTTGAAACTGGCAAGCCCACTGGCGATATCGGCATGACCTGCTGGCTTTGCCACAGTGGCCGCAATCCAGTGGACGGCAAGACCATTCTCGGACTGCCCAGCGCGCGCCTCGACTATGGGCTGCTGCTGGCCACGTCTTCGTTTTTCGATGCTAAACACGTCATCGACCTGGACAAGGACGGCCGGCCTGACAGCGAGCAGGAGATTCGCCGGCGCACTCGCCTGCCGGATTCACTGTCGCTTGATCTGAACCACGATGGTCGCGTGACCGTGGCCGAGTATCGCGAGGCCCTTAAGCTGCCCGACGCGCAGCAGAGCATGGCCACCCTGCTTTCCGCCGGGCCAGGCCGCGCCGATCTGACCAACGAGTTCGGTCTGGACATGACTGTGCCGGGCTTGCACTCGCGGCGCTACAGCGACGCCGGTACTATGCGCACGGGCGCCGAGGGCGTATTCAATCCCAAGAGCATCCCCACTGCATTGGGCGTGCGCTCGCTCTCAGTCATCAATTGGGCTTCTACCTATCCGACCCGCGCGCCTGACCTATTGGGCCTCTACGCCGAGCGCACCGAGATGAGCCGCAGCCAGGCGATGGTGGAGTTAGGCATCGATCTGCCCGCTGGATTCGAGGGAGATTTCGACCTCATCAACCGCGCCATGGTGCTCGACGTGCGCTCAATGGGCGCCATCGGGCTGCAAGCTGATTCCTTTGTCGGCATTATGCTGGTGCGGGTTCTGCGGCATGACTCGCCTGCGCCGCCTGATTTGGTGCGCAGCCTGCGTCTGGCCTACGAAGCCACTGCGATTCGCAAACTGCTCTACGATACGCCGCTTGACAGTGTGAAAAAGCCCGCGCTGGACGCAGCCGCGGTGCAAAGGGGCCGCCGTTTGTTTTTCGACCAGCCCGCGGGAAATATCATCAATCAGCAGATCCTTGTCGACCTTCCGCGCGCCTACCAGAACAGCGAACTTGCACCGCCCTTGCTCGCGCCTATCGACGAGATGCAGCCCCTGACAGCGCGCATTCCCGTCCGCTGCGTGACCTGCCACTCGGCGACGACACTGAGCACGAAGAAGCCGATCTCCGCCCAGGGCCTGGCCATTGCACGCTGCACAGACTGCCACTTCTCGCACCGGCCAAAGGGATTTTGGGCCAAGCTGGGCCTGCGCAAGGGCGAAGGTCCAGGCGGCTTCACGTCGATCTTCGACGAGTTCGGCATCTCGCGCGGCACTGGCACGGCCAAGGACGAGCCCTGCCATCGCTGCCACGACACGCATCCGGCCCTGGCCGAGCCCATAACTTACACGAGTTGCCTGATCCTGCCGTTTGATGCCGACGGGGATGGCCGCGCCCAGGGCGACGAACCCGACGATCTGGCCGCCGGCGGCATCGGCACTGACAGCCTGTTCGGCTTCGAGGTGGACCGGCGCAAACTAGTGGACAAGAACGTGCGCATGCCCATCACCCGCATCACGGCACTGCACAGTCGGGGGCCAGCCGAGGCCGTACAGATCGCCGGTCCGTGGGTGCGCACCCCACCGCTTGTCACCTTGCTGGCCTCGGCGCCGTACTTGCACAACGGCTCAGTGCCGACCCTAGAAGCCCTGCTGCAGCCGTCCGATGAACGACCGAGAAGCTTCGTGCTCGGCCAAGGCCAGGGAGCCTTCACCTTTGATACGCGCTTGCCCGGCAACCGCAACCTCGGCCACGAATTCGCTACCCGCTGGCCCGCGCAGGACAAGCGGGACCTTCTGGAGTTTCTCAAGAGCCTGTAGAAATGGTCGTCGATCCCAGCCGGACTTCGTGACAGATAACGTCTAGCTTGCCAACACCGCCACGCCAGCCACGGCCAGAAAGGCGCCGGCGATTTCGACGCGTGAGATGCGTTCGCGAAAAGCCAGGGTTGAGACGGGAATGAGCAGCACCGGGACGATGGACATCAGGGTGGCGGCAGTACCCGCGGGCAAGAGCTGAGTGGAAAGCAGTCCCAAGGAAACACCCAGAAACGGCCCGAGCAAGGCGCCCAGGCACAGGACAATCAGGGCCCGCCGCAAGGAACGAAGTTGGGCGAGATCTCCGGCAGTCCCGACCGGTGCGATGGCGCTCCGAAGCCGATCGCGCAAGGCGCGGGCCTGCCCTGCCGCCACCAGCACCACCAGGAACCCCAGCAGGCCAGCCAGCACACGAATCTCGGTCGCGGCAAAACTGTCCAGTCCAATTGCACCGCGTTTGCCGAGCAATAGGCCCGCAGCCTGTCCTGCCGATCCTGCAAAGGCCATCAGGATGCCAGTGGTGCGACGCGAGCGAGCCTGAAGCCCTGTCCCCTCCTTTGACCTGTTCGGCTTGCCGCCCACCGCGATGGCGATTCCAGCCACAGTGAGGGCCATGCCAGCCAAGGCGCGGCTGCTCATCCTCTCGCCGAGAAAGAGAAAACCGCACAGCGCAGTTATGAGCGGCACTGAGGCGTAGATGAGCATGGACAGGCGCGCCCCGATGAGCATGAAAGCCCGAAAGAGGGGCACGTCGCCCATCACGAACCCGACGAGTCCAGAAAGCCCCAGGTAGAGCCACGCCTCGTGCGACAGTGCCGCAGGCAAAAGACTGCCCGTGCGGACAAGTGAAAGCGCAGTGAACAAGATCGCTGCCACTGCCAGGCGCAACACATTGACCGCCAGGCTTCCCAGGCGGCGACTGGACGCCTCGAAGCACACAGCCGTGGCTGTCCACAGCACCGCCGTGGACAATCCGGCTAGCACGCCCAGCCCGGTGGTGGAAAGTCCTGCAAGATGCATTGGCGGGTTCATAGCAAGTTCATCCCCGTCGGAACAGCATTTCGGCAGATCCTCGCAGAGCCCCGGGGACGAGCAAGACCGCCGAGATCGCCACCAGGGCGCCTGCCAGAACGAAGATCACTTCGAATCCCGTGCGATCGGCCAGCGCCCCGAAGGCAAACACGCTCATCATGCCCAGGTTGAGCAGTCCATTGGCGAGTCCAGCCAACCAGGTGCGTTCGCTTGCAGCCACCCCTTCGAAAAGCAAGGCCATGAGGGCAGGGAAAAGCCCGCCATGGGCAAGGCCGAACACCAACCCGAGCGGCACCATGTGCGCTGGGCCGGCCAGGCCGATACCCGCGACGACGATTCCATAGAGGGTGATGCCCAGCGTGGCTGTGCGCCGCAGCCCCAGCCGATCCGTCAGTCCCCCGCCGAACCCGCGAATGCCCAGCGCGGCCACGGTGTAGCTGATGAAGAAACCGCGCACGGCTTGGATGCCGTGGCGTAGGGCAAAGGGCGCCAGGAACGCCATCACCACATTGAAGCCGGCGCCGGTCAGAACCAGCGTGGCCAGGACAGCGCGTATGTCAGGACTCGGAATTGCCGGCAAGGTTTTCTCACGCGGCCCGGCCTTTGGTCGCGGCAACCCACCCGAGGCCATCGCACCCAAGAGAGCAGCGAGGCCAGCGACGGCAAAGGCGTAGCCAAAGCCGTAGCCAGCACCGAGTGCTTCGGCAATGGCCGGGGCCACTGCGCTCATGGCCAGGCTAGCCGCGCCTGACAGGCCCATGGCCTGGCCCAATTTGTCCGGCGGTGCGACCGTACTGACCAGGGCCACGCTCGCGGCGAACACAATCGATGCGGCCAGGCCCTGCAAAGCCCGCAGGGTCCACAGGACTGGGCCGATGCTGCCGACCAGGGCAAAGGTGAAGGCGCAGGCAGCCATGAGGAGATAGCCCATGATCAGGGATTGTCGGTGTCCCAGGCGGTCGACGATGGGACCGAGGAAGGGGACGGCAAGCATGGCGGCCAGGGAGAAGATGCCAGTCACCAGGCCGATCTGCCCTGGGCCGACGTCTGCCTTTGACGTGCAAACGTAGCCGCACTTACGACGGTTGTCCGTCGCAAACCGTGCGCGCCCATGCGACCGACGGTCGCTGCCAGGGCAGATCCCGGTCACCAGCGCCGCATCCACCAAGGCAACGTCGGTGCGGCGCTATCCGCTCTGTTCAGCAAGTTTCCGATGGAATCATAGGATCTACGGGTGCAGCGCCATTAGACTCGCCAGCGTGCGATTCACCTGTATCAACTCATAGGGAGATCCAGGGATATTGCTCATGGCAAGGTCCAGGACGCGACGGGCACCACGGATCAGGGGCCATCGGCGCGGTGACTCCACGATCTCGCTGGCACGATGACGAATGGCGGTGATGAAGCGACCACCCAGGCCAGCCACACGCTCGTGGTACCAAGACGCAGCGTCTTGCAGCTCCGCCTCGGCGAGCGGATTGAAGCGAAGACGTCTACTTGCCACCAAAGCGTTGCTCGAGACGGGCGAAGACCTGACCAGCGACGGCTTCTTGTCGTCGTGAAACGGGCACAGCCCCATCAAGTCGGCGCCGTGCTTCTTCAGCACCACCCCGCGCGCCTCGGCCAGACGTTGGACGGAGACCTCGGCCTTGAGTCGTTCAAGCTCGGAGTCAGGGACACGCGCCAGGGGATTCCTCCGAAAACCTGTCAAGAGCAAAATGTGGCTGTCGAGCCATCAAAAAGCCACCATGGACATGGAATAGTCAATAGTGGAATATAGTTCCATGTGGACTACGACCCCGGACGGCTTCGTCAGGCGGATCCTGCCTTACGATCTCGGCCAGGAGATCATCGTGAAGAGAAACCTGGCCGCTTTGCCGAAAGACGCCGCCCCGCCCGAACAACCTGGCAGCCGCTTGGCCGCTGTCCGCAAGGCCCGCGGAGTAACTCAGGTCGGGCTTTCGGGTCAGCTCGGCATCACCCAATCCATGTTGTCCAAGTACGAGCGGGGCGACCTACGCCTCCACGGCGCCGTGCTTGCGCGTATCGCTGAGATCTTGTCGGTTTCCACAGACGAGCTGCTCGGGGTCCACATCGCCCCCTTGCCGCCAGCCCCCATCCTCAAGGACAAGCGCCTGCGCCGCCGCATTCATCAGATCGACCGGCTTTCCAAGCGTGACCGCGAGGCCCTCATCAGGACTATCGATGCCTTTGTCGGACGCGCTGAAATTGCGGACGATGGCGCAGCCTCACGGCGCAAGGCAGGATGAGGCGTCATCAGCTAGAATCGACATCGGAGGTCGTCATGGCCGCACCTGCACGTGAGCCGCTCTTCGAAAAGATCGCTCGTCTACCGCCTGCCCGTGTTGCTGAGGTCGAGGATTTTGTGGACTTCCTCGCCCTGCGGAATGCCGACCGCGAGCTTGTCCATGCCGCCGCCTCGGCTTCCGTGCCGGCCTTTGCCAAGGTCTGGGACAATCCCGAGGATGACGTCTACGACGAGACGTAAGGCTCCCACACGCCATGCCCTACCATTTCGGCGACGTCATCGTGGTCCCGTTCCCATTCACCGACCAAACCACCACCAAGAAGCGGCCCGCGGTTGTCGTCAGCTCTGAGGCCTATCACCGCGAGCGGCCGGACCTGATCCTGATGGCCATCACCAGCCAGTTGCGGGCCATGCCCACTGTCGGCGAGGTCGCTGTGCTGCGCTGGCAAGAGGCCGGCTTGCTCAAGCCTTCGGTCATCAAGCCTCTGGTCACAACCATCGAAACCAGCCTGGTGCTCCGCCAGCTCGGCACGCTGCACGCCGAAGACCAAGACAGCCTGCACAAGGTCCTCGCTGCCATCCTCGGGTGATGGCAGCGGAAACACGCGTGCCGTCCACGTCTGGCTTAGAGATCAACCTGGGTGAGGGATCCTGATGATTGCCCGCTCCTCCGCGTCGAACCTCTCATAGAGTTCGCAAAGACGATTCAACGCAAGCTGCGAATACCGAGCCGATCTCGCTTCCTCAACAGCGACCCGCCGCGAGGCCTCCATCTCAATACGAAACTCGTCAAAATTCATGACAGAACCCTCCTATCAAGCGAAGTTCACCTGCATCGAATGTGCTTTTCCCTTTGATCTCCAGCCGGCGTCGCCCGGACGCGAACTGCTGCTGCTTGGGGCGCCCCACGCCGTCGTACGTCGAACTGAGGTGGGGCAGACTCTGCTCCGTGCCCTTTTGCGAGCTTGGATAGGGACGCCACTTCGCAGCCTCTCGACCATATTGATCGTACTGGATCAGAGTCTGACAGGGGGCACCCTTCTCATCCACCTTGACTACCGATACAGGCCGATCGGCCGAGTCATAGTACGACGTACTTGCAACGCCGTCCTGAGACAGCCCATCGTCGCAGGTATGCGCCGTCCCGGCGCAGGTACCGGCCGTGCACACATCGTTCTTCGTGCACGTATTGCCGTCGTTGCATGCGGTCCCGTTGGTCTTCGCACTCCAAGTCGTTTGGCTGATCGTGGGTGTGCATTGCTGGCACTGGTTGCTCGGATTTGCCGCACCCGCCGCATAGCGTGCTCCACCGATAAGACAGTTTCCCGCCGCGACTGGGTGACTGCAGGTCCCGTCCCCGTTGCACACGTCGGGCAGGCGCATGGACCAAGAAGGATTATGTCACCAGAACATTATGTTTGGCAAACATAAGATTGTGATCAACGGGATCAGGCCCGATCGGAGGTACCTGCTCTGCCCAGCGGATGGGCTTCTCAACGATGTCGTTCATGGCCTCACCTCCTTGTCGGCGGCTGGAACCGTGGTGCCGGGGGCCCGCCGGTGCGTCCTCAGCCGCGGCCAGGCGTCAGTCCCTTTCCTACTGGGTTGTAGGGGGAGGGCCCGCACGCGTGAACCTCAGGATGCTGTAGGATAGCAGCGAGCGTCCTTCTCATGCCAATCTCCGCTGCGCTGGTTTCGACCTTGGTGGTCGCGCAGGCTGTCCTCGCGGCCGCGCCGACGCCGGTCGCCGTGCGACTTTCATCGGACGTCGGCGAGTGCCCGTCTTCGGTCCAGGTGCAGTCCGCGCTCCGACAGGTTCTGGGGGACGGCGATCATTCGGCCGGCGGGTGGGTGCTCTCCTACGGCCGCGATCCTTCTGCGCCAGAGGCAGAACGCGATGCCAGCGTGTTGATAGAGCTGGTTGACCCCGCATCTGTCCGCTTGGCAGTGCGGCGGGTCGGCGGTCCCGACGTGTTCCTATACTGGCCGCTGGCTTGGCCGTGGCAGGAGTGTTGACTGTAGCGGCGCTGGTCGTGCTTCATCGAGTTACCGCCGTGCCCACAGGGACTGTCGGGTCGCGGTCCACGGCGCCTGTCTCCACGCCACCGCTCCGGCTGGCATCCACCGAGGCATCGCTGCCGGCGGCTCACACACAACCAGTTTCCACGCCGCCAATTGCATCGGTTCGCCTCGGAACGCTGCCAGCTTTGCTGCCCGCGGGAACGGTCGATCTGGTCGGCCAAGCCACGGCGGTTCTGTCCGCCGATGCTGTGGCCAGCGGTCGCGCGCAGGCAGGAAACACAGAAGTCGTGCTCAGCAAGGGCAGCATCGAGCTTCGCGTACTTCCACGTGCTTCCGGACATCAATTCGCCGTGAACGCTGGCCCCTACCGATTCACAGTCGTGGGCACGGCATTCACAGTATCGCAGACCAGATCGCGCATTGAACTGGTCGTCAGCGAGGGCACGGTGGCTGTGTCGCGCGGGACAAAGCGTCTGGCCACGGTTGCGGCCGGGGCAGAGTGGGCTATAGACCGCGACAGGAACCCGCTTGGTCGACAGCGGCGTCTTGCCGTTCACGGTCGCCGTTTCCCGCCCCCTCGTGATCGACGGGGCGCACTGAGATCAGGGCAGGCCGCAACGGGCGAGTTGATTCACCTCTGCAGCCACCCGCCGTCCCCGCAGTTGTATGGACCGCCCAATTGCTGGGCGTGCTATCCGACTTGCCCTTCGCCGATCAACCTGTGGTGGAGAACAGACTTCGAGGTCTGCGCCCCGTAGCGCGGAGTTTCGGTTCGCCCGCCAACTGGCGTACGAAACCACCGTGCGCCCCGCGTTCTGGTGATACGATTGTGCAGGAGTTGCATGATGCAGATCGAGAAGGGCATCGACAAGATCGTCAAGACCATCCGGCTCATGATCCTGGACCAGCCGGGCTACCTGGGTCGGGTCGCCACTGCAGTTGGCAATGCGGGAGGCAACATCACTGACCTGCACCTAGTCTCGTACGGGGTCGAGTACAACACCCGCGATCTGACCCTGTTCATCGACGACGAGGCGCAGCTGCAAGAGGTGCTGGCCGAGATCGGAAAGGTCGAGGGCGTGATCATTTCCGAGATCATCGACCCGGTCCTGGAAATGCACCGGGGCGGCAAGATCCAGGTCAAGAGTCGAGTCCCGCTCGACGGCCTGGCGACCTTGCGCAAGATCTACACCCCCGGCGTGGCCAAGGTGTGCAGGCTGATCGAGCAGACGCCCGAACTTAGGTATGAGTACACCTCGATCGGAGACACGGTGGCCATCGTCACCAACGGCACGGCCATC
This sequence comes from Myxococcales bacterium, assembly GCA_003157775.1. GTDB lineage: Bacteria > Myxococcota_A > Polyangia > Fen-1088 > Fen-1088 > Fen-1137. The sequence continues at coordinate 46,765 of PMKP01000168.1, forward strand.
CTAGGCCTGGGCGACATCGGGCCAGTGGCCGGCATGCCGGTGATGGAGGGCAAGGCGGTCCTTTTGGCTGCCCTGGCTGGCATCAACGGCGTGCCCATCCTGCTGGAGAGCAAGGACACCGAAGAGATCATCCGCACCATTGCGATCATCGCGCCCTCATTCGGCGCCATCAACCTGGAGGACATCAAGGCGCCGGAGTGCTTCGAGATCGAGAGACGCCTCGATGAGATGCTGGACATCCCGGTCATGCACGATGACCAGCACGGCACCGCCACCGTGGCCCTGGCCGCGCTGCTCAATGCCACGAAATACGTGGGTAAACCCTTCCGCAACGACTGCGTCGGCGTGGTGGGGCTGGGCGCTGCCGGCATCGGCATAACCAAGCTGCTCGTCGCCTACGGCGCGAAGCGCATGGTGGGAACCGACATCAACCCAGGCGCGATGGAGATCTTTGCGAAGGCCGGCGGCACGCCCATGTCGCTCGGAGAGGTCATGCAGACCGCAGACATCGTGATTGGCGTGACTGGTGCAGCCGGTCTGCTCAAGCCCGCCATGATCCGCAAAGGGCAGATCATCCTGGCGATGTCCAACCCGCGACCCGAGATCTCGCCCGAGGACGCTCGCAATGCCGGCGCGGCCTTCGCCGCCGACGGTCGTAGCGTGAACAACGGGCTGGCTTTCCCTGGCATCTTTCGCGGCGCTCTCAACGCCCGGGCCCGATCAATCTGTAACCGCATGAAGATCGCCGCTGCGCGCACCATTGCATCCTTCGCCGCCACTGGCGAGCTGGTGCCATCGATGCTGAACTTGGACATGCACAAGGCGGTGGCCCAGGCGGTGGAACGCGCCGCCTTCGAGGCCGGCGTGGCCCGCGCCCGCAGCGCAGATCTACCCGAGTAGGGGCGAGCGGCGGTCGTTCCCCAAAAACTTGCCTGCCATGAACCGTCCCATGCACAAGCCGCGCGAGCCGGTTGGGTTTCTGGCCGCCGTGGTCGCTGTGCTCGGCCTCAGCGTGTTCTGGGGCTGCAGTGGCAGTTCCGGGAAGGCGGGTGGCACCTCGCCATCACCAGGGCAGGGCGGAACTACGGCGACAGGCGGCCTGACCACAGGTTTTTCGACGCCTTCGACCTCCGGCGGCGCCAGCGGCGGCACTGCGGCTGGCGGCAGCATGGCTGGTGGTAGTGCCACCGCCGGTAGCGCAGTCGGCGGTAGCTTGTCCGGCGGCACGACCTTCATGACGGGCGGCAGTGGCGCGGGTGGCGGAGCCACGGGCGGAATCGCCACAGTTGCCGGAGGGTCCTCCAGCGCCGGTGGCGAGGCCGGGGCCACGTCCGCTAGCGGCGGCATCCGGGCCGGAGGCACAGCCGCAGGCGGAATCCCCACGGGCGGAATTCTCACAGTCACGGGAGGCTTCAGCACTGGTGGCGGGGCAGGGGGCGGTGGCACGGCAGGAACCTCTGGCGGGGCGACCGGTGGCAAAGGCGGCAGCACGGCAGGAGCCCCCGGCGGGGGCACGTCAGGCGGTGGCCAGGCGACGGGCGGTAGTTCTGCTGGTGGCTCGACCGCGAGTATCACCAAAGACAGCGAAGTTCCGTTGACAAATGCGGGTCTAACAATCGTGTCCTATGGTGGCTACCTAAACGGGGAGTCCTTCCAGCAGGATGGCATTGTCAGCTGCAAAGGCTATCAGTACGCCGCCTTTTGGAACACCAGTCGCCATGTGGTCTTGGCCAGAAGGGCCTTGCCCAGCGGGTCCTGGTCCACCTTCGAATTCACCGACTACAGCCTCAGTGCCGACGATGCTCACAACACCATCTCACTCGGCATTTGCCCAGCAGATGGCACCCTTCATCTCTCCTTCGACCACCACTCGAACAACCTGCACTACCGCAAGTCCGTGGCCGGGCTGGTGACCAATCCGAGCACAGTTCCATGGGCGGCCGCCAGTTTTTCGGCAGTCACCAGCAGCTTGGTGGGCAGTACGACCGTGACCCTGGTGACCTACCCGCGATTTGTGACCGAGCCAGACGGCAACAAGATGCTGTTTGAAGCCCGCATCGGCACCAGCGGCAGTGGCGACGAGTATTTGTGGGAATACGACGCTGCCACCCACGCCTGGACTTCCCTGGGTATGTACATCAGCGGCACCGCAGATAGCATCAATGCCTACCCGCATGGTTTGTCCTACAGCAAGGGCGGCTCACGTCTGCACCTGTCCTGGTGCTGGAGGGAAACCCCAGACGCCTCGACCAATCACGATCTGCTGTACATCTACAGCGATGACCACGGGCGGACCTGGAAGAACAATATCGGCGCTCCGGTTGCAACCACGGGATCATCTTTCGTGAGCAAGAACTCGTCGGGCATCACGGCTTGGACCATTAGCCAGAACCGCGGGCTCATCAACCAGGAGCACATGGCCGTCGATGCTACCGGAATAGTCCACGTGCTCTTGTCTCACATGCCTGATTCACAGGCCGATGACGCCAACTTCGACAGTGCCAGGAGCAAGAGCCAGTTCTTTGACTATTGGCGAGACACCAGTGGAACCTGGACCAGGACGGCGATGGGCCTGCCGGTGGTGGCAAGTTTTCGGGGCAAGCTGGCCATTTCCTCTACCAGCAACGTCTACGCCGTCTTGCCTGACTTGAGAATCGCTGCCGCGTCGGCTGCCACTAACTTCACCAGTTGGGTTGTCCTCAACAGCGCCGATTCGGGGAGGTTCTTCTCGGATCCGCTTATCGACACGGCCCGACTGGTAGCGGAAGACAAACTCACAATCTTCTACCCGCAGAAGAACTCGTCGAATATCTACGTACTCGACTATACGTTGAAATAGTTCTAGCGAAGCACGACGCCTGGCTGAAGACCGAGAATGGGGCCAGCCGCACATGACGGGGAGGAGATGCGGCTCAGCCGGCGGCGGGCCAGAAAGTCGAGCCATTGCTCGGCGGAAATCACCTGCACGTTCGCGGCAACCAAAGGCTTGAGCCAGTCCGAGGCTATCGGGAAGTAAACCGGGTGCGCGTTGATGACCAGCGGGGCTTGCACAGCGCTCGCCCGCGGCAGAAGCTGCGCGATGCGATCCCCCAAGACCCCGGCGGCGATCATGGCCTCTGCCGGCGACTGGGTTCGTAGCGAGGCATCATCGACGGCGGTCGGCTGCTGCAGGATGGGCAGGGCAACCCCCTCCTGGTCGACGAAACGCACGGGCCGAGCGGCGCCGCCCAGGAATCCGGCGCAAGGGCCGGCGCTGCACACGCGCAGGAAGTTGAGATCCATCGCGATCCCGGCGCGGGCCTCGGCTGCCGGAACCTCCAGATACCCCGGCCAGCGCGCCCAGTGGTTGCGCGCGACCAAGGGCCTGCTCGCGGTTTGCTCCGCTATCGCTTCGGTCACGCGGCCGATGTCGTCGATTGTGCGCAGCGAAGGGTGCACGCCCAGGCCATGCCCTGCCGCCAGCAACTCGGTCACTGTGTCGAGCGCCAGCGTGGCTGGCTTGTTTGCGCCCAGGTTCAGGTCCGGCGGGGCGCCGAGGCCTCGGTGGGTAAGCATGAAGGTGGCCGTAAACGAGTTTTTCTCCAGTACATCAGCCATGTGGAGGACAAACCCGTCGTCCACATAATCCTGATCGCTGGTCAAGACGACCGTGGGGCGGCCGGCCGGTAGACCCACAGTGCGGGGCAAAGGGCAGGCAAGCCCGGCCTCTAGCGTGGCCAGTAGATCGTCGATGATCTCGTCGGCGAAGGGACGCTCCAGCAACTCGGGCGCTAGCGCGGGGAGAAGATCGATGGGCTGCACAGTGCCGTTGTGGTCGCTGTCCTGCCCGGCCCGGCCGGGATCGCCCTGGCGAAGAGCGTACAGCCAGGCCGCCAGGTCGAAGCCAAGTCGCAGCACTATCCCGCCGCCGGACTTGCGCCAGGCCGCCACGGCCTGGCCGTCCTCGCTTTGCAGCCAGGGTCGCTCGCCTTCGGCAAGATTGAGTGGGTGAACCGACGCGCCGGCCAGCGGCAGCCGCAGATCTTTCCAACGAATTGCGGCTGTTTGCAGTTGCGCACTCCGATATGGAAACCCTGAAAGGGTTCCCATACTCTCCCGCGATGGTACGCCGCCGGCAGAGCCGGCGGGCTCCCCACGCGAGTCCATATCGAGCAGGACCACAGCTTTGCCCTGGCCGGCCAGGGCGTCCGCCTGTGCAGGGAGCGCCACGACTACCAGGCGATAGCCACCGAGGTCGAGGCCCTGCTCGCCCGCTGCCAACGCCGGAACCGGGACGCCGGCGCTGGCCAAAAGCTCGACCCAGCGGGCGCCGCCTGGCACCTTGACCGCGGCGTAGCTGGAAGATGGATTGGCGACCGCGACCAGTGATGCGGTCCAAAGTCTGCGCGTGTTTTCCAGTCGCGCCCTTGCTCGAGATGCGGCGGCAGCCGGCCCTCGCACGGCTTGAAAGGCCAGCACAGCCACCAAGGTTGCCAGCAGGGCCAGCGCGGCCAGCAGGCGCGCGCGGCGTATTTTCACGACGGCCCTTTCACCAGCCAGAAGCCTTCGTTGCGCGCGATGATCTCCGCGCCCGGAACCCGCGCCACCAGGGCGCGCGCCAGTGACACTGGTGCGATGGCCAGGTTGCCGCCAGCCAGAAGTTCATCCCGCCAAGTCACCACATTCTTGGCGTAGCGCAGGTAGGGGATGCGCGACAACATCCGCTGCACGCGTTCGTCATGGACAGCGTAGATCACTGGTCGCTTGCTGTAGAACTGCGGCGCGGCCAGGTACACGTCGAGGCCGAAGATGGGGCGGCCCGGCGGGGTGAGCATCTCTGCCCGTTCCGCGAGCGGACGCAGATAGGTGGACTCGCAGGCGTCGACGTCCGGGTAGAGCAGGGGACCGCAGGTGGCCACGAAGGCCGCGGCCACCAGGCCGAACCCGAGTTTGATCCGGCGCGGTTCGCTGCCGAGCAAGCGGTGCACGGCCCATGACCCGAGGATGGCGGCAAAAGGATAGGCGGTGAGTACGTAGAATGGCTTCTTGGTGGCCGACAGGCTGTAGAGCAGAATCTGCATTACCACGGCGATGACTATCACCAGCAGGTGCAGCGGCCGTTCGCTGCGAAAGCTTCGCGCCGCGACTAGGAGCCCGACCAGCATCATCACGCCCAACAATGAATCGTGGCTGGCAATGGCCGACAGGTAGAATAGCGGTCCACCAGTCGACCAGGGCTGGGCGTTGGCGATCTGATCCACGAAGTGCAGGCGCAGAGTGAAGTCGAGGAAAGCAGCAGGGTCGTGCAGATAGGCAAGAACATGCCAGGGCACGCTCACGGCCAGGGCCACGCCTGCAGCCACAAACACCCCGCGCGGCAGTCGCCTTCTTAACAGGAGCGCCAGCACCAGGCTGGCGACCCCCAGCAGGCCCACCACGCTCTTGAGCAGGAAGGCCAGCCCCGCCCACAGGCCCGCCCTCTTCCAACGTTCACGCAGGCCGAGGTCGCAGGCATACAGTCCCGCCACCGCCACGGGAACCTCCATGTACACCCGGCGCGCGTACTCGAAGTAGGTCGGCGCCGAAAGCAGCAGGGAGGCGGCCAGAAACCCGGCGGCGCGTGAGTCGGTGAATCGCCGGGCCATGCGCGCCACCAGCACCACGCCCAACACGCCGGCCACCATTGCCGGCAGACGCAGCACCAAGGCGCTTTCCCCGAACATCGCGGTGGCGGCTGCGCCCAGCCAGAAGAAGAGTGGCGGCTTGTCCAGAAAGGGCACGCCATTGACCTGCAGGGCGATGAAGTGTCCGCCCTGCCGGACGGCGCGGATGACGTCGGCGTAAAGGGCGTCGTTGTCGTTGGGCAGGGGCTCACGCCCGGCAAAGGCCGCCAGCAGTACCGCCGCGCCGATGGCGATGAGCGCGTCGTCGGAAAGGCGCGGCCAGCGCTTCCCGCCGGGGGCGCCTACGACAAGCAGCAGGCCGAAGAGAGACAGCGACGCGGCGCCGGCCAGCCAGGCCGGCTGCAAGGTGAACCCGGCCGCAGTCATTTCTGTTTCTGGTAGGTGCCAACCAACTCGGCCCGCGCCAGGACATGCCCTTGCATGGCTTTCTCAACCTGCGCCTTGGATGGCCGTTTGAGGTCCGGCAGCATGGTATCGAGCGCGTACAGTTTGAAGACATAGTGGTGGCGGCCGATGGGCGGACAAGGACCGCGCCAACCGCTGCGCTTCCAGTCGTTGAGACCTTCCAGCGCACCCGCGGGCAGGATTCCCCCCGCCGCCACTCCACGCGCGGAAGCGGGCAGGTTGTAGGCCACCCAGTGCACCCAGGTCATCCTGGGTGCCGCGGGATCCGGTGCATCAGGATCATCGACAATCAGGACGAAACTCTTGCTTGCCGCAGGCACGTCGGTCCAAGCCAGGCCCGGCGCACGGTCTGGCCCTTCGCAGGTGTGGACTGTGGGGATCGGTCCATTGGGCGAAAAGTCGGGCGAAGTAAGCTGCATGGCACGACCTCCCGGAGCGGCAGCCGCCGCCAACGCGAAGAATGAAAAAGCGAAGACTGGAAACCACGGCTTCGTCATCAAGCACTCGCGGCAAGGATACCCCGATCCCAGCCAAGGTCATCAGTTCCTTCTTCATTCGTGCCAAAACCGGGAGTACCATCCCAGAGCGTCATGCAGGACTTGATAGACGGGATGATCGTGCGGGACGTGGCAGAGATTTCGACGGTGCGGGGGTAGCCGACAACGTTCCTGAGCATTCTCACAATGCCCCAACCGGGTGTACTGTGGATTGCGTGAACCAACGGCCACCCAACATTTTCTACGCAAGCGCCGTGCTGGGTCTGGCCATGCTGGGTAGTGCGCGGCCGGTTCGCGCCAGTGAAGAGGGAGCGTTGACATTCTCCTGGCAGGCGCCTGAGGGCTGTCCTTCGCGCGACGACCTGCGCGCCGAGATCGCGCGACTCTTGGGCGGGGACATCCACGTGCCCCACGACGGCGACATCAAGGCGCGCGCGCAGGTGTCGCATGGGCAGACCTGGTCGCTCGCCATCGAAACCGAATTGGCAGGCCGACCAGGACAGCGGTCGATTGAGGCTGCTTCCTGCCAGGATCTCGCCGATGCTACGGCCCTCATCATCGCATTGATGATCGATCCAAACGCAGTGGCCGCCCACGCGATGCAGCCCAAACCGGTGCCTGCGACGCCGCCCGGGGAAACCACTCCCCCGCCCCCAAAGAAACCCCGATCCGTGGAGTACCTTGTGGGCATTCACGCGGCAGGCAGCTACGGGACCCTGCCTTCCGTCGACGTGGGCCTGGGCGGCGGGGTAGGCCTGGCCGGGCGACGTTGGCGCGTGGAACTGCGCGGAACCTACGGCCTACGCGACCAGAAGGCCATGGCGGCGGCGCCCCCAGGTGCCTATGGCCAGTTCAACTTCACCGCTGCGGCGCTCGCGGCTTGTTTCAATTTCGGGCGAGAGGGTTTGGCCTTTGGTCCCTGTGCGGATGCCGAACTTGGCGTGGTGTCGGCCAAGGGGGTGAACGTCAGCGAGAGCCTGCCGGCCCAAACCCTATGGTCGGCCCTGGGCGCTGGCGCCTACGCAGCAATCCCGCTCGGCCACCACCTCAGCCTTGCCCTACATGCGGACGTGCTAGCTCCCTTGCGGCGTACCGAGTTCGTGTTCAAGAACGAGCCAAGCCGAGTCTTCCAGGCCCCTGCGGTCGGGGGCCGCATGAGCATCGGGGTCGAGCTGCATTTCTGATGACGGATTTGCGCTTGCCCGGGAACCAAGGGATCAGCATGAGATCCCCTGCCGGGAACGCGCTCGAAACCGCGGCTTCGCCGAGCCGCGTGTCTGTCCCGGACTTCGATGCCGTGTACGAGTCTCAGGTGGATTTTGTCTGGCGGGCGGTACGTCGCATGGGGGTCCGGCTAGCGGACATGGACGATGTGGTGCAAGAGGTGTTCGTTATCGTGCACCGCCGTCTGGCCGAGTTCGAGGGCCGGGCACAGCTCAAGACCTGGGTGTTCAAGATCCTGGTGCATGTGGTGAGGCACTACTGGCGCGCCCACCAGCGCAGACCTGGAGACCGGGCAGCGGAAGATCCGGCCGAGATCCACGCCCTGGCGGCTGATCACGAAGACGGTCCTGCGGCGACGCTTGAACGGGTCGAGGCCCTGCGGGTTCTCGACCGTCTGCTGGCCGAGCTGGATGAGGACAAGCGCGAGGTCTTTGTCCTGGCGGAGATCGAACAGATGACCGCGGTGCAGATCGCGGAGATCGTCGAGGCGAACGTGAACACGGTCGCCTCTCGTCTGCGCGCCGCCCGGCAAGAATTCGAAAAGGCTATGCTGCGCTTTCGGGCGCACGAACTGCGGAGGCAGCCATGAACGACCTCGGACCCGAAGCGCGATCGATGTTGGAAGCGGCACGCAGCGCGGGCGCGCCTACCCGCGCGGATCGGGAGCGCATCAAGCACGCCGTGCTTCTGCGCGTGGCCACCTTGGGGGCTATGTCCACCGTGTCCACGGCTGCAGGTGGCGCGGTCGCAATAACCCTGGCAACCAAGGTTACCGTGGCTGCGCTGACCGTCGCGGTATTGGGCGGCGGCTCGGTTTCCCTGTGGGCCTGGAAGGCGCACATGGCGCCGCCGGCGGCATCATTCCGTGCGGCGCAACCCCATGCCGCGCGACGGACCCCGCCTGCGCCTGCAGCCCGGCCGGTAGTTGTACCCGAAGCTCCGGCTGCCGTGGAAGAACCGGGCCCTGGCCCGCTCGCGCCCGAAGCGCCGGCTGCCGGGGAAGAACCGCGCCCCAAACCGCTGCCGCTCGAAGTGCGGCGTCGCGAAGTGGTCCGCAACGAGGCACGACCAACGGAAACGGCTAGCGCGCCCGTGGTCGAGAGCGTACCTGCGCCCAGCCCAGCGCTCGACTCTCTGGATCCAGAACTGACCGTCCTCCGGCAGGCTCAGGAAGACCTGCGCGCCGGGCTTCCGGCCCAGGCCCTGCGCCGGTTGGCCGAATACGACCGCCGCTTCGGCAAGGGAACCCTCAACGAAGAGAGGCGAGCCATCGGGGCCATTGCCCTTTGTCAGGCGCACCCCGGACCTGCGGCCCAGGCCCAGGCCGAACGCTTTCTGCGCGCCGCCCCGCAGTCGCCCCTGGTTGGGCGGGTGCGTTCCGCATGCCAGAAATCCGAAGAGAACGCAAAACAGTTCAACGGAATTGAGCCGGACCGGGAACCGTAGGGCAATAGCACTTCAGAGAGATAGATAGGAGGCATGAGAATGACCAGACTAGCGACGACCCCAGCGATTCTTGGGATTCTTGTTGGTGGCATGCTTGCCGCCGGCTGTGGCAGCAATCAAGTGGCGATCGGCTCACAGAATATCGACGCGCAAGCGCCTGGCATGGACGCAGCTGCGGGCCGCGGAGGCGCTGCCGGCGGGAGTGGCGGCGCAGCGGGAACTGGAGGTGTCGCGCTCACCGGCGGAACCTTGGGAGCCGGCGGTGTCACGCCAAGCGGCGGAACCGCGGGAGTTGGCTCGGGCGGCAGCGGCGGTGCTGGCGGAAGCACGGTCACAGCAAGTGGCGGAACGACCGCGAGTGGTGGGTCGAAAGCGGGCGGCGGTGCGATTGGGACTGGTGGAGCGAACCCAAGCGGCGGAACGGGTGGGACTGGCACAGGATGCGCGCCTGGCTGGACGCTCTGCTGCGGTCAGTGCCTCAGTCCCATGGCAGGGGTCTGCCAGACCCCGTGCCTGGCAACGGGCGGTGCGGGCCCGGCTGGAGGAAGCCCGAGCACCGGCGGAACCACGGGAGTTGGAGGCACCAAAGGAACTGGCGGCAGCACGGGAACGGGCGGCACCGCGGGAGCCGGCGGCACAGGAGGCAGCACAGGCAAGCCTTGTGGTGGCGTCGCCGGGGCGAGCTGCGCAACCAACGAGTTTTGCGACCTGCGGGCAGGATCTTGTAACATATCCGATGCGACCGGAACCTGCGTGGTCAATGTTGGGGTGGGCTGCATAACGCTCTATCAGCCGGTGTGCGGCTGCGATGGACATACCTATCCTAGTGACTGCGATCGCCAAGTTGGCGGCGTGTCCAAGAACTTCGACGGCGCATGCGCAACCACAGATGCAGGGGCAGACGGCAGCACGGGAAAGACCTGTGGCGGTATTGCCGGGGTGACTTGCGCAACCAATGAATTTTGCGACATCTCGGTAGGGCTCTGCAACTCTCCCGACGCGGCTGGGACCTGCGTGGTCAATACCGGAGTGATGTGCCCCCAGGTGGTTCTGCCGGTGTGCGGCTGCAATGGCAAGACGTACAACAACGACTGCGAGCGCCAAGTTGCTGGCGTTTCTAAGCGCTCCGACGGCGCATGCCCGACGGGTGACGCCTCCACGGGAACCTGCGGCCAGGCGGCGACCCAGGCGGAATGTGACAGTCGCAGCGATTGCCACTCGGTATTTCTTCCCGGAACAACCTGCGCGTGTGCCCCTGCCGGCTGCTGCATGCAATTCAATCGTTGCGCCGACGGCGGCCACGCCAACTGCAGCGGTCCGGTTGCGTGCCTAGCCCCGCAGCCCGCCTGCGTGGCGCCCTATGCCTTGTCGTACACCAACGTCTGCTTCGAAGGGTGTGTCCTGCAGAGCGAATGTGCCGTTGCCGCAGACGCGGGAGCCCTGATGACGCCGACCCTTCCGGCAGCGTGCCAAGTCGATGGGGACTGCTGCGTGGCAATGGACACATGCACGGCAATGGCATACCTGGTGGGCCGGACTGAGTACCCGGCGATGGTGGCGTCGATCCCGAGTACCAGTAGCAGAATCGAGACGTGCGTACAGTGCATCCAGCCTGCGGTTCAGGTGCAGTGCAATGGCGGCTTCTGCGCCGGCGAGAAGCTCCCCATCTCCTCAAGCACAAGCCCGCTCACGATTTCGCATTGCGGGTACATCAGCGTATCTGATGCGGGTACGTCGACGGTTTCGGCCCACGCCGCTGTCGACGCTGGCACGGCTGCGGGCCCGTCGATCTGGAGTTGCCAGACCCCCTAGTTTCTGGTGCCTGGCGGGGCCGCCAACTGTGGAGGCGTGGTATTGTAGAAGAATAGCGAGGAGGTATCTAATGACCAGACTGGCGAGGACCTCAGCGATTCTCGGAATTCTCGCGGGTGGCATGGTTACAGGTGGATTGCCCGCCGGCTGCAGCAGCAATCATGCGGGGATCGGCCCGCCGAACGTGGATGCGCAGGCACCGAGCCTGGACACGGCTGCGGGCCACGGAGGTGCTACTGGGGCGGGCAGCGACGCTGCTGCCGCCGGGAACGGGGGCAGCATTGCGAACACTGGGGGCGCCGCGGGAAGTGGCGGCATCACGGCAACCGGTGGGTCCGCGGCAACCGGCGGCACCTCAGGAGCAGGCGGCACGACGGGAGTTGGCGGCAGCACGCGAACTGGCGGCGCCACTGGAGCCGGAGGCGACACGCGAACTGGCGGCGCCACGGGAGCAGGCGGCGCGACGGGAGTTGGCGGCGTGACGGGAGCTGGCGGCGCTACGCGAGCAGGCGGCGCCACGGGAACTGGAGGCAACGTGCGAACCGGCGGCGCGACAGGAGTCGGAGGCGTCACGCAAACCGGAGGCACCCCGGCATCCGGCGGCACGACGGGAGCTGGCGGCGTCACGCAAACCGGCGGCACAGACGGCACAGGCACGATCTGCGGTGGACTTCCGGGATATCCTTGCTCGGCCGGCGAATTCTGCGAAACCTCGCCCGGCCAATGCTGCTGCGATTTCTTTGGAACCTGCGCGTCCCGGCCTCAGGTTTGCTCCGATCTCTATGCTCCCGTATGCGGCTGCGACGGGAAGACCTATAGCAACGACTGCATGCGCCTTGCTGCCGGAATGTCCAAGAACTTCGACGGGCCATGCCCAAGCAAAGATGCGGGAGCTGGCGGCACCACCGGCACTGGAGGCAGCACGGGAACCGGCGGCAGCGCGACCGGCGGCAGGCCGGGAACCGGCGGCACGACCACTGGAGGCACCGGAGGCACGGGCGGAACCGGAGGGTCGTCGGGGGGATACTCGGAGTGCACGACCACCGCGGATTGCCAGCTCTTCTCGGACTGTTGCAGTTGCCTGCCCATCCCTGTGGGCACCTCCGTGGCTTCCTGCAATTTGGGCTGCCTTCAGAGCAGTTGCGCCGCTCGCGGCATTCAGGCTAGCGAGGTCGCGTGCATCGCCGGTCGCTGCACGTTCAGCCGCACCTGCAACCCGGCTGGGGTCACTTGCACCATCCCCATTGCCGCGTGTCCCGCCGGTCAGGCCAACCTGATCGTCGGGAATTGCTACTCCGGGGGATGCGTGCCGGTAGAGGAATGCTCAGACGTCGGTTCTTGTGACGTGTGCCAGGCCGCAGGGTTGTCTTGTGTGACATACGAGACCAGGCCCCCCTCCTACCATTGCGTCTCCACGCCTCCCCAGTGCGGCGCGAACCCGACCTGCGCTTGCATGGGGATCTGCAGCGGAGCCATGTCGTGTATCGCCCCGGAGAGCACAACGCTCACCTGCCAGTGCCCAGAGTGCTGACCGCGGGGCGACCGCAGGTCGCCCCTACGGGTCCTTGACCGGCCAGGCACGCAGGCGCACCTTGCCGTTCTCGACCGCGATGTCCAGCCGCACGCGCGAGCAGTTGTTGGCGGAGAGAATCTGGGGAAGCTGCTTGGCCAGGTTCCGGCGCAGCTTGTCCATCGGCGGTGGCGAGCCTGCCGCGCCCGCTTTCTGGTGTGCTTCCAGGTAGCGGCGGTAGGCGTCCTGCATCTCAGCGTCGGAAAGCCCAGGCAGAGGAACGGGCGGTGGTCCGCCTGACGAGGCGGTTGTCGCCTGCGCGGCGGGCGGCGCAGTCCTCGGTTCCGCGGAATCAGCTAGTGCCGGAGCCTCGCCGGTCTGTGCCGCACCTGTCGCTGCCGCCTTGGTCTGTGCCGTGCTGGTGCGTCTTCCCTGCAGCGCCTGCTGATGGGCCACGAAGGCCTTGGCCCGGGCAGCCGGGATGCCCATGGCCAGCGCCTCTTCCAGGGTGACAGCCGAAGTGCCTTTGGTTGCTAGGTGGCGTTTCGCCTTGGCCAGATCACGGCTGAACGTGCCAGCCTCGATCTCGCGCATGGTGCGGTTCCAGTAGGTGATGAGCAACACCCAGCGCTGGGTCAGGGCCTGATGGCGAAAACGCAACGAAGCGTTGCTGATCGGCACCTGCTGCAATTCAAGAATCTGGCGGTTCAGGTCGCGGCGCAATACCTCGGGCGGCGAACGTTCGATGCCCATGAAGAAGGACTCGTAGAGCCCGCGCATGCGCTCCAGCTTCCGCTCCATCTCCTCTAGTCGCGCTTCGACCCCTTCGCGCGAAACGTCAAAGCTGAAAGCCGGAGCCTTCTTCACAAGAAGAGCTTATCCCCACGGCGCGGCCGGATCTACATCGGCGCGCTGAGAAGGCGGCCGCGGGCGAAAGCCGCTCGGCTACCAGCCGCCGTCGCGGCGTCCGCCCCCGCGCCCGTGATCATCGCGGTTGCGATCACGGCCGCGGCCACCGCCGAACCCACCGCCGCCGCCGCCTGCTCCGCGCTCGCGGGCTTCACTCACGTTTATGGGCCGTCCCTGGATCTCGCGCCCGGTCAGGGTTGTGATCGCCTGGGTCGCCTCCCCGTCGCTTCCCATCTCAACAAAGGCGAAGCCGCGCGGCCGCCCGGTGTCCCGGTCGAGCACGATCTTCACCTCGACCACATTCTTTCCCCCTTCAGCGAAAACTTCCTTCAGCTCCGCTTCGGTCACGTTGTACGACAAATTGCCTACATACAGCCTGTTTCCCATTTCGTTCTCCTCGAAAACAGCAGCAAAATCGCTGACCACCTGTCGAGTCCGCAGCGCTTCAAAAACGGGCCTCGGCGTAACGCATAAGGTTATGCCGCCTTCCCCTTGTTCGCTCACGCTCTCACGTGCTATCAGCGTGACTTCGATTTGACATGGGAACTTTCGAAGGGTTCCTAAACCCGCGATGATGCGCCGCCGACAAAGCCGGCGGGCTCCCCACGCGACGATTGAAGCGAAAGGCTGGAAAATGAAATCGTACAACATCGC